>JAFGQA010000030.1 GCA_016935885.1 Phycisphaerae bacterium
ATCAGCCGGACCGTAGATATCCTGCAACTCGTCAAGAACCTTCCACGCACGTGCCATGACGGTACTCCCACTTTCTCATTCGCCCGCGTCGCTTCGGTCGCAGGCCGGCCAGGGCGCCTTCGTCACGTTGCCGCCGCCACGTCGACAAATGCGACGAGTAAAGGCCCTCACGCCGAAGTAGTTCGCCAAGCATCCCCGACTCTGTGCAAGCATCCGCCTCGGCCAAGATTTTCGCCTTGTACTCCACGGTGAACCGCCGCCGTACCGGCTTCTCCAACACCTCCGGCGAGGGGGCTGTGCGTTCTCCTCCAACTGATTCTGTGCGTTCCATCAAGGGCTCGCCTCCTTTCGCCCTCTACAGTAATAAATCAGGAGGCAGTTGTCTCACTCATGTTGGCACAGAGGGCGGCGTCTGATGCCAGAGAGGTAACAGTAGGCAATATCCTCTGGTTCGGCAATGACTTGGGCCGGGGACCTTGCGAACGCTCTCGCTTCGTAGGTGGGGGTCAGTCCGTGCAGCGAGAGGATGTTGACGACGCGTTCCCAACCGGCGTCGCGCATCGTTCGCAGTGTCCGCGAGAATCAAAGCACTCGGTGTGATAATCACCATCCCCCGATGGCCCCGGGCACCTGATATCCGGTGATCTTGCACCGTGACAAGTCGCCATCGGAGGTGCAATTGCGACACCAAATGGGAAATCTCCGTTCGAGGAGATTCTTCATATTGCGAATCCCTCCCCACACATCGCGCCGCGTACGCCACGCTTTCGAGACGCGCGCGTCATGACTCTGGCCCTGTGCGAGGCGACGTCATCACCATTGGCGCTCCAACTGAACCGGAGTTTCTCATGGACACGATCCTTGCAAGGTAAGACGCATGCCAACCGCCTTGGAGGCTCGCGTGCAGGTGCTGGAAAAGGAACTGCGTCGCGTGAAGCAGGAGTGAGACATCCTAAAAGAAGCGTTGGCCATTTTCAGCCAGAGAACCTAGAGCAGGTGTACGCCGTGATCGGACATTTGCAGCAAGGAGGTTTTCCTACCGCCGCGCTCTGCGAGGTGCTGAGGGTTCACCGCGCGCGTTATTACGCCTGGCGGCGAGGAAGCCGAACCCGCCGTGCTGAGGAGGACGAACACCTCAAGTCGCTGATTCACGAGATCTTCTGGGAACACCGCCGTCGTTACGGGGCGCGTCGGATCGCTCGGGAGTTGCGGGGCCAGATGAAGGAATCCTTGGTACTGGCTGCGTTGCATGGTGCGATCGCCTTGCGCCAGCCGGGTGTGGGCCTGATCCATCATAGCGATCGTGGCGGCCAGTACGCGGGCAATGCGTATCGCCGGGTGCTGGCGCGGGCCGGGATGCGTCAAAGCATGAGCCGAGCGGACAACTGCTACGACAACGCCTTCATGGAGTCCTGCTTTGGGACACTGAAGACGGAATTGGAGATGGAGTGGTACGAGACGGAATCGATCGCCCGTAGCGAGATTGGCGGGTACATCCGTTACTACAACACGCGACGACGCCACTCGGCCTTGGACTACCAGACGCCCGAGGCGTTCGAGACGGCCGGTGCCAACCGTCGGCCGCGATGGCGGAATGAGAAAACATCATGAAGTCGCGCGAAACAAAACGGGAAAACCAAACGGAACCCAAAGCGGGAATGCGCTGTAGCGTCCGCGCGAGACCCCTGGTATGGGTCTCGCGGCCCCCCTTGGGCCACCCGGAATAAGCAGTCAGACTGTCCTAAGAACCCGGCGCACCTCAGTCCGCCCCTGGGGCAACCTCGCGGCATGGCGGCTACTTCTCTCGTTGCGGGGCCGTGCTGCGGTACTCCAGGATGAGCGATCCCGGCCTCTCGTCGATCACGGCGCGGTATCGCAGCAACTCCTCGCCTCGGATAGTCACGGGAGAAGATGGCTGATAGCCGGCGGATAGTGTCACCTCGTAGTCGGCCGCCGGGTCGATTTCGCGCAGCTCGCAATCGAAGCTGGCGTATGGTGATCGCTCGCGGCGGAAGCAGAGGAGTATGCCGTCGGACTCGGTCTGGCGGTGGTATTGCATCACGCACCAGGCGGCGGGATCGAGCGTGGGCTCCGAGAGCGGGTAGGAATTGCCGAGCCAATACGGCCGAATCCGCTTGCCTTCGGCGATCGCTTCCCGGAGTTGGTCGCGCGGGTAGTCGGCGCCGCGACAATCCTCGGCAAACGCGATCCCTCCGTTGAAGCCGCTGCGGAACTGGTACGGCGTGCTGCCCATCTGGCCGACGGTGCTGAACGGGACGTAACGGTTGAGGCCCTGACTCATCACCTGATTCTTAATGGCGGCATGCGCGATCCTGCCAAGATCGGCGCCGACCATGTCGCACGTGTTATCGCTCCGCCACAGCGGGAGAGCCCGCGAGCAGGTCTCCAGGTCGATGCGCCGCCCGCCGCTGGCACAGTTGTCAATCAACAACCGCGGATAGGCGGCCCGCAAGTCGTCCCACATCCGGTACAGTCCCTCGATGTAGCGAATCTCGGCGATCCCGACTCGCTCCGGCGCCTGTTGATTCAGGAATTCCCAGAACGGCAGCGGGTCGATGTTGAAGTCGATCCGCAGGCAGTCCAGTCCGTACTCTTTGATGGCGGCCTTCAGGTAACGAGTCATGAACTCTCGTGCTTCCGGGATGCCCAGATTGAACAGCCCGCCGCCGTCGCCACCCGGTGAGATCACCCACTGCGGATGCTCCTCGGCGATCGCCGTGCCGGGATGCACTCTCTCCGGTTCGAACCACATCAAGTACTTCAGGCCCGCTTGGTGGACGGCATCGCGGATCGGTTGGATGCCGCGCGGGAACCGGTCTCGCGGCTCCACGCGTTCGAGCGGGAATCCGTAGTTTCCCATCCCGGCAGGAAAGCCGCCGCGGGTCCAGTAGGCGTCCAGCCAGAACATCTCGAAACCAAGGCCCTCGACGGCCTCCAGGTGCGACAATACATTGGCCTCCGTGCTGTCATTCATTTCGTAAAACGATGTGCTCAAATGCACGATGGGCGGCGTCACCGTCCGGCCGCCGTGTTTGGGAACAACGTGCGCGAGCATCGTCTGACGAAACAGGATGTAGGCCCGATACTGATCGCCGCCCGACCAGTACAACTGCATGACGCGCGGTGACCGAATCGACTCGCCCGGCCGCAACGACAGCCGCAAGTGCTCCATGCCGGCCTGGATTCCGACCTCCGCGCCGGAGCGATGTTCGACCGCCCCGCGCCACTGCCCTGACCAACCGACGGCCGTTACCACGCCGCCGCTGCCCCAGTCCACGTTGAAAAACGGCGAGTCCGCGGACGACCGCCCGTTGACCGCTCCGAACTCAATACGCTTACCCGGCGGCAGCGCCTCGTCGAACGGCATCCAGTCATCCGCCGCGCACCGGCTGCCGCGCAGCCGATGGATCAGGGGCGTCGCGCCGGGTCCCAAGGAAACGGACACCTCCACGGCCCGCACCTGTTCGAGCAATGGCGTCTCTTGTTCGCCGCGGTTGGTAAAACACAGCGTCCAATCCACGCCCGGCGTGTCGGTATAGACGGTGGCGACGGACCGGACCTCCAATTGAGTCTTGGGGTCGGTAAGTGTCAGGATTCGCCTTGTGCGGGTCGCATCGAGCCGTTCGGTGGATACCTGGCGTCGCCATTCCGGCAGGATCTCGGTCGATGGCTGCCCGCCGTAGACGAATGTGAACGGTACGCCGGGCGCGGGCAGGGCTTGCCGGGCCAGGTCGTCCAGCCAGAGTTGCGTACCGTCCTGCAAGATCACGCGGGCATCCGCCCAATCCGCCTGGTCCCAGCCGCGGCCGTCGCCGCCATCGTTGACGACCAAGTCCAAGCTCTTGGCCCCGCTCAGCGGCACGTCGATCGCGTGTACTTTGCCGTCCGGCCGAAGCACCGGCGTCTGAAAACGGTCCTTGCCGTCCACACGGACGTGCATCGTCACCGAGGCCGCCGTATGGTCGACATTCCGATCCAGCCCGATGTCCGCGACAAATCGAGCAGCGGGTTGGGCCAGCATCAGCCGCAGTACGCATCGTGAATTGACGCCGATCCCGCGCGAGTAGGTCTTTTCTCCTAGCCGCACCGGTGTTCCAAAGGCGCACCGCCCGACCTTCGTATCGCCCGCCACGTCCTCATGCACGGTCGTCAGCCGGTTCCCGGCAGCGGCCGGATCCGCTCCGTCCCCAAACGCCGCCTCCGCCCAGCGCGCGTTGGCGGAAATGTCGGCCTCCGTCCGGCTTGCCACGCCCGTCGCCGCGTGACCAGCATTGTGCGCCGTGCCGACCGCCTGAGCCAAGGACACACCGGCGAACACAACCATCATAGCGCGCGTACTCTTCATGCTGCATCTGCCTCGCCATCCGATTCCAAATCCGATTTCGACCACGGTCCACAAGGCCCTGGCCTTGATCGTTCGTGGTGAGACCCTACCGCGGTAACCCCGCGAGTGTGATTGTCGTTCCGGCCCTGGGGATCTGTCAAGCCACGACCCACGCAAGTCGCCAGAGATCCTACGAAGCAGTCATGCAGTTGACCGCTGCAAGCGGCCCCATCCTCGGGCAGCCGAACCTACCGGCCAGTTTACTCGACGCGATCGGCATCCATTTTCGCGGGCAGTCACAACGCCATTCATTTGGAATACCCCATGGCTTTGAGTTGTTCGCGGAAATCGGCCGGCAGTTGTTGCCGGGGCATCCGCCGCCGCACCTGCTTGGCATTCCGCGAGGATCGGCAGCAGAAGCAGCAAGGCAAATGGACGGGCAGCCATTGGATCCACTCTCGTTTCCTGCGTCTACGAATTCACGTGACCTGTTCATCTCGCCCGTTGGTAGACGATTACCGCCGCGCCAGGGCTGTCGTTGATCTCCACGGTCCAGCCTTGTTCCATCAGGTCCTTGCCCGAGATTCTCACCGGAGTCCCCGCGTCAAGGTCCGTGACCTCGTACAACGCCGTGGGGTCAAGTCCGCGGAGGCGGAGAGTCTCCGTCGGCGCTTGGCACTGCTCGCGGCGGAAGGCCTGCACCATCCCCCCGCCCAAGTCCGGTTTGTCGTACTGCCAGGCGATCCATGCGTCCTTCTGCAGGCGGTAGGGAGTGAGCGGGTAGTAGTCGCCGAGCAGGTACGGCTGGACCTTCTCGAATTCGGCCAGCATCCGGCGGAGCAACGGATAGTCGAGATCTTCCTTCCGCGCGTCCCATCCAACCCGCGAGGCCGGAAAGATGCAACTGCGGAACCAGTAGGTGCTGCTTTCGCCCAGACCCGAGCCGAAGTAGGGGACCCAGAGCGATAGCCCGTACGTCTGGCATTGCTGGGTGATGGGATCGCCGAAGGCGTCGCTGCGCAGGAGCGGCACGCTTCGCCGCAGCGTTTCGAGGTCATTTCGCCGGCCGCCGCTGGCGCAGGTGTCCAGCCAGAGCTTGGGGTGGCGGCGGAGCAGTTCGTCCCAGTAGGCGAGGTAGCCGGTCACGTGGCGGATTTCGGTGATGCCCTGGCGGTCCGGCGTGTCGTTCGCGCGCCAATAGCCCAGCGGGTCGATGTTGAAGTCCTGGCGGTACACGTCGACGCCGTCACTCACAATCAGGCTATCGATGCGCTGGACAATCCACTTCCAGGCCTCGGGGTTGCCGAGGTTCACGAGGCCTCCATTCTTACCTCCCAGGACCCACTCGGGATGGTTCTCGGTCAACCACGTCCCGCCCCACGCCCGCTCGGGCTCGAACCAGAGGACGAACTGCATGCCGTTGGCCCGGGCGTGATCGGAGACTTCGCGTATCCCTTTCGGGAATCGCTGCTTGTCGACTTCCCAGGTTCCCGTGGTTGCGAACCAGTTGCCGCGGCCCGGATACCAACCAGCGTCAACGAACCAGAAGTCGAGCTTGATCCCCTCGCGGAGATAGCCGTTCATCACGGCCAGTTCGGTATCCGCGCGGGGATGAAGGTCATTGCTCCAACACGCGCCGTAATGGGTGGGCACGAGCTTGCCACCCGGCCGGGGGATGTTGTGCGCCACCATCCACCGCCGCCAGACGTTTTGGGCATGGATCCAGTCACCCTGGTAGAACTGCAGCACAACCAGCGGCGAGCGGACCTCCTCGCCTGGATGCAGCGTGAAGTGGGTCAGCTCCTGGCCCGCGCGGATTCGCAGGGTGGAGTCCCCGTCGCGCTCGAATCTGGCCGACCACTGGCCGGGCCAGCCGATCACCACAAGAAAGCCCCCGTCGGGCGTCTCGACGTTCCAGAACGGGTACTGGCCGTTGGTCGGGCGTCCGCCGCCCGGGGCGAACTGCTTCGAGGTGTTTGGCCCCAGCGCCTCGGTCAACGGTTCGTAGCTGTCGGCGGCGCAGAGATCGCCCTTGTTGTAGTGCAGGGTGAACTCGCCGTTGGGCGGACGGACAAAGCCGGCGTCGAGGGCCTGGACGTCGGCGACGATCGGCGTGTCGGCGGTCCCGGTGTTCTTGAAGTACAGCGTCCACTCGACCACGGGATAATCGGCATAATCCACGGCAACGCAACGGACCTCAAGACCTGTCTTGGGATCTGTCCAGACGAGTGTGTGCCGCGTGCGGGCGTCATCGAGCTTCCTGGTTTCCGTCGTCTGCTGCCAGGCAGCCAATAACTCCCTCAAAGGCTGCCCGCCGTAGACAAACGAAAACGGCTGTCGTCCGGGCTCCTTCGCCAGCAGATTCTGGTTGATCCACGCGGTTCCTTTCCGCAGTTCTCCCGGCTGGACAAGGTTGGCCGCTGCGGGCCGTGCTTCCGTCGTTTCGCTGCTCCGGCGTGTCGCTGCCGTGGCAGAGAAAGGCGCAGCAAGATCCCAGATCACAATCAGGCCAAAGACAATCGGGATTCGCATGGTCCACCTTTCAGGGTTGCTTCTTGTAGACAAACACCACGGCACTGGTTTGGTCCTTGATTTCCACCGTCCACCCCTTTTCTCTCAAGTCTTTGCCGGAGAGCTCCGTCGCCGTTCTCACGTCCAGGTCGGTGATCTCGTAAGACCCACGGGGGTCCACCCCGCTGAGATGAATCACCTTGATTGCGTCTGGGCTCTTCTCCCGCCTGAACAGCATGACGCATCCCGCCTCGAGATCAGGATTGTCAAACTGGTAGCCGTACCATTGCGAATCACTCTCGTCGTGAGGGAAAAGGGGGTAGAAATCTCCCACCATATAGGGCCGCAGTTGCTTGTAGACCGCCACCGTCCTCCTCACCGCTGCGGCCGTATCGTCGTCCTTGCCGTTCAAACGCCCAGTCAAGCTGCCCTTGACCAGAATATTTCCCGCCGTCATGGCGCTGCGAAAACGGTAGGAAGGCTCCAAACCGAAATTACCGCATCCATGCAGGGGAACCCAGCGCAGAAGGCCCCCGTTCTGGAGTTGGTCGGCGGTTGGGTTGATCTCCGTGCATTGCATGTCACTGTGCCAAAGCGGAAGGCTGCGGGAACAGGTCTCCATATCAATGCGGCGTCCACCGCTCGCGCAGTTGTCGATGGCCAGTCCGGGATGCCGCGCGCGGAGCTCGTCCCACATCGCATAAAGTCCCTCGATGTGGCGAATTTCCGTGATCCCCTGTCGGTCCGGATCATCGTTGCGTCTCCAGAAGCCGAGCGGATCGAGGTTGAAATCCCAACGCAGCCAGGTAATCTGAGCGGTGGTGATCTGAACGTCGATATAGTCCGTTAGCCACTTCCGAGCCTTTTCATCGTGCAGTCGGAAGAGTTGGCTCCACTCGCCCTGGGCCTTCATCACGTATTCAGGGTGCTCCTTGTCGATCTTGCTGCCCGGATGCACTCTCTCTGGCTCAAACCACAGCAGATACCCAAGCCCCGCGGCTTTTGCCGCATCCCCGACCGGTTTCAGGCCGTTCGGATACTTCACCGTGTCCGGCTCCCACGTCCCGGTTCCTTCCGGGAATCCCTTGGGATACCATTGCTGAGGGTCCATATCCGACCAGAACACTTCGATTCCGCGCTCGGCGAAAGGCTTCATCGCCATGACATGCGGCTTCTCATAGTTGCCCTCCTCGTCTGCCCAGGTCACACTCGCGCAGATCGGCGGGAGCACGAGCGCCGCTTCCCGGCGCGGCACGTAGTGGGCCATCATGACCCGGCGGAAGAGATTGTTGCCGCGAATCGCGTCGGCGCCCTCCCAAAAGACCAACAGAATCCGAGGCGTGCGGATGGTCTCGCCGGGATAGAGCTTCAGATGGGTCAGTTGCTGCCCCGCGCGAAACCGGAGACTGCCGTCCGCGTTCGCCTCGAATCCGGCCTCCCACTGTCCCGACCAGCCCACGGCCGCCGCCATGCCGCCGGTCCGCCAGTCCACGTTGAAGTAGGGCATGTGGGCGTCCGACGAGCGGCCGCCGTGTGGCGCGAAAACAAGTGGACCCGGTCTCTCGGACGTCAGCACATCATCCACCGGTGCGAAGCTCCGTCCGGAATTGCTGTCCCCCAGAGAATGATGAATCGCAAAGCCTCCTTTGCCGCGACTATCGATCCACGAATCCAGGGGCCGGATCTGCTCGATGATCGGCGTATCTTCGCCACCCGTATTCGTCAGATGCAGCACCCATTCCACCGCGGGAAAGTCGGCGTATTCCACGGCGACGCAACGGACTTCCAGGCCGGTCTTCGGGTCGCGGTAGGTGAGCGTGCGCTCGGTCCGCGTCGCGTCGAGCTGCCGGCTTGCCCGCTTCGTTTCCCAAGTGCCCAGCACCTCTGATGAAGGTTTCCCGCCGTAGGTGAAGGAGAACAACGGCTCACTGGCCTCCCCGGCACCTTGGAACTTCGTCGCCGACCACTGCCGGGCTTGCTTCATCTCGGCAGGCGTCGGCCCAAGGGTCGCCGCATGAGAGGACGACAGAACCCAAAACGTCGTGAGGATACTCGCTGCAACTCCGGTTCTCATCAGCCATTCCCTTTCATGTCTTCTTCTTGTACGTAATCACTTCCGCACCGGGCCGCTTCCTGATCTCGACAGGCAAACCCTCCTCGCACAACTCGCGGCCGGTCATCTCCGCTGGCGTCGATTCGTCCAGATTCGTCAGCGTATAGACGGCATCCGGCTCCAGGGCGTGGAGTATGAGTCGGGCCGACTCGCTGGTGCTCTCGGCCCGCCGAAACGCCTGTACCATGCCGTCACCCTGCTCCGGCCGGTCGAACTGCCATGCCATCCACACGTCATTGGCTAGGCTGTAGGGCGTCAACGGGTAGTAGTCGCGAAAGTAATAGGGGGCGACGGATCGCCACTGGAACGCCAGCCTACGCATCAGATCGTAGTTGAGATCCTTGTCTCGCATGTCCCAACAGGGGATACCCTCGAACTTCGCGGCTGCCCATTGCCGGGTTTGCTGCATCTCCTCCGCAGTCGGCGCAACCGCCAAGACAAGACAAGGTGTTAGGATCGCCCATGCGGCAAGCATACCGACAGGGATTGTTGTTCTCGTGCGTGACATCCTTTCAGGGCACAATCATATGGGCAATTGAGACGGCACCGCGACGTTCTTTCATGACGATCAGCAACCGCTTCTCGCACAACTCGCGGCCGAGCGTTTCCACGGGGGCGTCCTCGCCCAGGTAGGTCAGCGGAGGCGGGAGCAGACTCTGGGTTTCGGTTTCAGCGTCTGCCTGAGTGGTCGGCCACGTTCTCGTATACCGTAAGGATAACCGCTGTGTTTGGGGAATCCAGCGCGAAGGCTGCATATTCAGAATCCACCGTTGATTCCCGAATCCCCTCCTCCAGGGTGCCCATCGAGCTTGCGACCGTCCACGGGGATCCGATCGAGCCGTTTCAGGTGGATTTGGAGCCAGCTCGGGAAGTCCTCGAAGCTGCGTCTTGTGGGGGGGCACGTTCCACTTCGGCAAGTGCTGCGGCACGAGGGAAGGCGGTGTATTCCACGTCCGGCGGCGGAGTCCTCGGCTTCTCGGCGGCAAAGCCAAGCGTCGCAGTCGCGAGAACGGCAAGTGCGATCTTCTCATGTGCCATTACCTCCCCGTATTCACTTCCCCGCCGCTTAGGCTCCGGCACGCGCTGAATCACCGATTCGCGCGGCAAGTTGCCGAATATAGCTCGATACAACCGAAAACGAAAGCAACTCTCAAGCCGCTTCCTGAAACCTCGCGAGCAGCCGACATCGCCATCTGCCTGAAGAAATCCGGCGGACGGTGAACCGAACTCATCCGGCCGCCGGTAGGCGAGGTCGTATTGGGTCCGCCGGCATAGTCCGGGCCTTGATCGGCTACGCGACACGAACGACAATGGGTTGGATGACGACATCGAACCACTTCAAGAAGACGAGCGATGATTGCCCGCTTGTGCGACACTTGGTTTCACCTTGGTTGCCAAGCTCCGGCTTGGGGCATGGTGTGCAATCGCCGTGGTGGCCCTTCTCGCGGGGGTCGGTCCGGCGAACACGTGCCCCGCGGCCGAGAATCCGCCGCCGCTGGAAATCGTCGCCGACACCGTGCTCGACCCGGCCAAGACCTATGGCCGGATCGTGGTGAAGGCCTCCGACGTCACGATCGACGGTCGCGGGGCGTGGTTGATCGGGGCCAACGAGGGCCAGCCGAAGGACTTCAGGCACATCGGCGTCTACGCCCAGGGGATTTCGCGCGTGACGCTGAGGAACCTCAATGTCAAGGGCTGGGACACGGGCCTGCAGATCGAGGACGGCAGCCAATGGCGGGTGGAGAACTGTGATTTCTCCGACAACTTCCACGACCCGGACTACGGCTGGGGCGAACAGGGCCGCCGCGGCGGCATCGTGTTGACGCGCGTCCACCGCTCGACGTTCACCAAGAACAAGGCCAATCGCGTCTGGGACGCCTGCGCGCCGGTCGATTCCAACGACAACACGCTGGAGGAGAACGACTTCTCCCACACGTCGGACACCGGCCTGAAGCTTTGGACTTCCTGCCGGAACTTGATCCGCAAGAACAACTTCAGCTACGGCCTGCGGATCAAGCCCGGCGACGTACACGCCCAGGACTCGACTTGTGTGCTGATTGAGAGCGGCTCGAACGACAACCGCCTGATCGAGAATGATTGCACGCACGGCGGCGACGGCGTGTTCGTGCGCGTGCTCAACGGTTGGGTCAGCACGGGCAACCTCTTCGAGCGCAACGACACGTCGTACGCCCACAACAACTGCGTCGAGGCCTGGTCCCCCCGGAACGTCTACCGGGGCAACAAGGCCAACCACGGCAGCTACGGGTTCTGGCTGGGAGCGTCCGATCAGACCGTCTTGATCGACAACGAGGCCTCGTACAACGGTGTCCCCACCGGGCACCACAACTCGCCGCACCTGCCCGACGGCGGTCATGCCGGAATCGTTTTCATCTTCGGGCCCTCAAGCCACACCTTGGTGCGCGGCAACACGTGCGTGGGCAACAACGGCGCCGGCATCGCCCTGGTCGGCGACATCAGCCCCGAGGGGCCCAAGTTCAAGGCGCTTCATTGGATCATCGAGCAAAACACGCTGGCAGAGAACCGCTGGGGGATCTACATGCGGCAGGCCGACTGGGTCCACCTGGCCGGCAACGTCTTCCGCGACAATCGGGTGGCCGACGTGCAGAACGACGGCCAGGTGACGAACCTCGTCGAGTTTCCCGACGATCCGACGGTCGCCGCGCCGCCGAAGGCCGTCTGCGAAGGCCCGTTATGCGGCATTGTCGGCCGGAAGGTGGTTCTCGACGCGTCGGGCAGTAGCGATCCACGGGGCCGCCCGTTGCGGTTCCGCTGGGACCTGGGCGACGGCACGGCCACTCGTGAAGCCTGCGTGGAGCACGCCTTCCCGAGGCCCGGGTTCTACCGCGTCGGCCTGACCGTCGACAATGGGCGATTCCCCGACCTGGCCTGGCGTGACTTCTACGCGGTGGAAGACTGCGCCGAGCAAGGCACCGAGGGCCAAGCCGCCGATTGGGGCTGGATCGATCCGCAGTCGAAGGTCGCCTACCGCGACGACGAGTCGGTGCGAATCGCGGGCAAGTCGTCGGTGGCAGCCCACGTGGAACCCTACGGCGGAATGCTCGTGAGCCTGTTGTACCCGACCTCGAAGCAAGCCCGCCTGTCGCTGGAGGGCAAGAAGGAACTGGTCTTCTGGATCAAGGCGATCAACGAAAACGTGCCGACGCTAAACTACCTCACCATCGCCTTCGACTCCTGGGGAGCCCCGCCGTTGAGGATCTGGATCGACGGCATGGCGTTGAAGTGAAACACGGCCCGCTCTTTCCGAGTTGGACCAAATGAACTTGCATGATCCTGGGACGGCGCCACTGACCAAAGAACCCAGTGCCACTGGGCCCCTTGATCGTCGGCGCGGTCCCAGAATCACGCAAGGCTGTTTATCCCTTGGCAGTATGGCCGACCCCTTACGGGCCGCATCTACCGCGACCGATCGGCATTCAACGTCTCAATACGCCGCCTCCACGGCGACCGTACCGGTGAGGCCCTCCAGGCGGATGGCCTCGCTGTCCCTGTCGAACTGCGGCCAAACCTGGCCGTTTACCGTGACGCGCTGGATTGGCGCGGCCCGGGGATGGCGGAACCGGAGCAGCACGGCCTTCTGTCCGCCACGGGAGGGCATCGCGACGGTAGCCACGATCTTCCCGTCGTCCACGGATGAGACGATCCGGTAGGCCACGGTGCCGAAGTGCGTCGGGGCCCCCTGCACCGTGATCCTCTTGCCTTGTTCCAGCCACGCCCGCGGAGTTGCCCGTCCAAGCCACAAGCAGTCGCCTTCCTCCATGACGAGCATGTTGCGGAAGCGCTCGAGGAACGCGGCTTCCTCGAAGATCTTGTCGGGCGGGCCGCCGGTCGTGTGTTCGCGAAAGGTATAGCCCTCGTTTGGCAAGATAAGCACCGCGTACTGGTTCAGCCACGAACGGAGAAAGTTCGGCGCGTCGTCGGCCGCCAGATGGATGTTGGCGTGCCGCTCCAAGCCGGGCTGATACTGCCAGGCGGCGTGCGCAAACCAATCTTCTCCCGGATCGTAGCCCGGCGTTCGCTCGGCAACCTTCGGGTTTTCCAGAAGCAACCGATCTTCCAGCACGTCGAGCGCCCCTTGCACGCGCCGGTCGTCGGGCGGGAGGAGCCCCGCGGGGCTCACCAGCGGCTCCGCCGACTGGATCGTGTCCCAGTACAATCCGCCGACGTGGGCACCGCTGCCCGGCCGCCGCCAACTCCACGCGCCGGATGCAAACCCGCGAACGTAACAGGCGAAAGGAATGAACGACCGATAGGTTCCGTCGCGTACCCATACCACGGGACTCAGCGCAATCGATCGCTCCACGGCAGCCTTCAGGTCCTTGCGATACGACTCCGCCTCGGCCTCCAAGCGAGCGCCTTCGGCGGGATCGATTTGGGCCAGGATGCGGGCAGATCCTTGGACCGCCAGCCAGTAGTAGGCCTCCGATTCGTAGAACTGCATGAGTTGGCCGCCGCTGTCGGGGGTGACCTGGTGGGGCGGTTGAAGCCCCTTGCACCACAGGCGATCGCCGCCTGGAACCACGCCGGCCAGGAGTCGCCTCTGACGCAAGATCCACTGGATGTTGGCTTTTATACGCGGCGCGTTGGCCCTCAGCCATTCGCCGTCGCCAGTCAGCCGGGAGTGTTCGACCAGGGCGAACATGATGGCGCCGGGCCCCATGGCGTGAACGCCGTCCATGTTGCCGCCTACGCCCGGCGGGCCCACGGCATGCGTGAGGCAACCGTCCCCGTCGGAGAAAAGGCCCACCGGCTTCTGGTTCCGCAGCGGAAAGCCGAGCCACTGGTCCAGCCCGTCCGCCGCCTCCTTGTGCATGCCCATCAAGTCCAGTGCGTGGAGCACCAGGTACGTCTCGGAGGCCAAGATGCCGTAAGGGTGATCGTTGAAACGCAACTGGCCCTGGTCATTGCGAACGGCGTGCCGCACCAGGTGCCACGCGCCGAGGTTCCATTGGGCGGCAAGTCTCCTGCAAGGGACCTCGACCTTCATCGGCGTTTCGAACTCCGGCTTCGGGATCGCCGGCAGGGTTTTGCCCGGAAACATCGCGCCGACGGCCCCGTCCCACGTTTGCTCGGGATGCTCGCGCACACGCTGGCGAGTCGTTTCGAGGCCTTTGGCGGCCAATTCCTTCATGAATTCCTTCGCCGTCCTTGCGTTCGATTCCAGGCTGAAAGGCGGCTCCCAGCGGGCTGTGGAGGCGTAGAAATGCCATACGGCAGCGTTGCCAGAAGCGTCATCGTGTGGATTACTCGCGTGGACGCTGTCAACCACATCCTTCGTCAGACTCCAGACCCGTTCCTTTCCGCCGACCTCGGCAAGCTGCAGTTCAACAATCGTGGTGTCGCAAATGTGATCGCCGCCCTTGGCGCCGACGACCAGCGACAGAACATCCCCCGCTTCCACCGCGACCTCCGCCAATTTCTTCGCGTCTGCACCCGCCGGTATGGCCTGGAATCCGCCGGTGTCGATGGCCCCCCGTATCAGGACTTGCCGCCTCGATTTGCCCTCCTGCACTACCGACCACTCGACGCCATTGCCTCCTTTCGAGTCACCCATTGCGAGCTTGCCTGTGACGCTCACTCGCCCCGGTATCGGACTGCACCAGCCGACGGCCACGTCCTGGTCAGACGCCGGATGCATTGCGGCGCTGCGGGCGGGCACGGTTAGGCTGCCGACCGACCCTGGCTCATTGGCGGAGCTGACGCCGAACCAAGGCATGCCGTGGATTGCCCAACCCCGGACCTTGGGAACGCCGGGCAGCGAGTCCACTTTCTCGCCCAGCGTTTGCTTCGTCGGTCCTACCGGGCCTCTTGCAGCCAGCGGTCTCGTGGAGGCGCGGACGAAGAAGCCATACTCCGGCGCGAGGATTGGCCCTCTTTCAAGATCTGACGCCAGGAAGGAGAAGTTGCCGCCGCTGGTCCAAACGGTGACAATCGTGCGAGCAACGTCTTCCGGTTCGGCATTGTAGGGCCAGAGCTTGCGGCCTTTCGAGGTACCCAGGTACAAGAGGCGCAGGCTCACCCCACGCCGGCCATCGAGGACCGGCGCCGACCGCCACCGGTCTGGCCCCTCCATCGTCGTGCCGGCATCACCGGCCAGCGGCTGGACACGGTCCACGATTCCGTCATACGCCTCGATCCGCCCGCTGTGGTCCGACGCGGCGGCAGCCTCGTCGAACCCCCACTCGATCTCCAGGTCCATCCTCTTCCACAGATCGGGCATGAAAGCCCGCACTTTGGGGGCTTCGTAGGCCGAGGCATTCTGTTGGCCGCGCACACTGACGACCAGCCCGAACGTGTCCACGGGGATGGTGAACGTATAGGTACGTCCGTCGGCGGATACCTCCGGCTTGTCTGCCTCACGAGTGACTGCCGTGTTCCACCACGTCGGGATGGTTCCCTTGGCCTCCGCGTCGAAGTAAGCTACGACGACCTCTTCGGGCTTCGGCCTGCGTCGCGCTGCGCCGTTCCAGGCGAGTGTGACGCGGCGCACCCGGCGCACCTCCTCCCAGATCAGGCCGTAGAGGACCTTCTTCAACGCCGGAGTGTTCACGTCGACTGCCTTGTCAAACGGCAGGCCTGCGTACTTCATCAGGCCGATCCAGCTTTCCGGTGGGTTTTCCTCTGGCCTGCGGTCAGCGTGGTACTGATACGCACTTGGCGCGACGTCGGCCGGCTGGCCGGCCAGCTCCTCAAGGCCCGTCGGCTGCCACTCTTGGCCTGGTACGGGCAAACATGCCAGACAGACCATGGGTGCCAGAAGCATGACGAATCTCGCGGATCTCATTGCGGTGTTTCTTTCTCTTGACATTGGAGATGACGGGATCGCCGACGAACGGGGCGTCTGCTGACAACGAGCCGAAGAGGTAAACGCCCAACTCGACCGGCAGCACGCCCCGATCGCTTTCCATTCCGAGGGACTTTACCCTCTCGAATTCCTCCACTCATCGGCCGGCTATTCGAGAGCCTCGATCCTGATCGTGTGCTTGACGGGCTGGACCTCGGCGGCCGCAGCCTCGCGGGCCTGCTTGTCCTGCCTTACCAGCCCCTCGGCGATGCGGTCGATGGCGGGCGCCTCCTCCGGCGCCGCCCGCTGGTAGGCCGGCAGATTGTGGATGAGGGTCTTGATTAGCCCGACCTCCATGCCTTGCTTCTGGGCGATCGCGCCCTCGACCTTGGCGAACGGCTCGCTGAAGGGGTTGTCGAGGAACTCGGCTGCCAGGTTGACGCCGTTGGCCAATTCCGCGGCCGCGTACTCCTTGCTCGTCTTTCCCCAGGTTATTTTGATTTTGCCCTGCGCGCCCCGCACCACGAGCTTGAAGCGGTTGAGTTCCTCGTTGAAGGGGAAGAACTCGATGATACCCCGGGTGGCGTTCGGCTTGTCTGCCTCGCCGAAGAAGCAGAATGGATAACGGCTGCTCTCGACCTCGACCGCGCCGCCCTGGCAGGAAAGCACCTGGTGGCCCTCGGTCGCCTCGGCCTTGCTGGCCGCCAGATCGACGGTGATCGTGCCGATGTTGCCGTCACAGCCCATCGCTTTGAGGAAGGCGTAGGCCATCACGAGGTGTCCATTGCGGTTGGGGTGGACGCCGTCGCCACCGCCCACGTGATACGCCTTGCCGTACTGCGCCTTGGCCTTGGTCATGGCGGCCATCATCGGGTCGTAGACGTCGGCGAAGACCACGCATTCTTCCTTGGCCACGTCCCGGGCGATGTCGCGCAGCGCGGCCAGGGTCTTGTTGTACATCGCGGCTGCTTGGGGATTGTTCCCACCGAACGTGTCGGCATCCACGACGCCCGGCGAGCCGACCACGATCAGCCGCACGCCGGCCTTCTTCAACTGTGCCACGATCGACTCCTGGCCCTCGCGATAGCGTTGCCCCTTGGCCGGGTCCATCGGCGAGTAGCCGCCGTCGTTCATGCCGAAGCAGGTCGTGGCCACGCTCGGCCGGAAGCGAAGGGTGTCGTTGGCCATGCGGCCGGCAAAACCCGGGGCCGTCTCGCCGCCCCAGCCGAACTGCGTTGCCCGCAGATCAAGGGCTGGCTTGCACATCAACAAATAATCTTCGATGAACAACGAATAGAGCCGCTGCTCGGTGATCGAGTCGCCGATGATGGCAACGTAATCGCCCGAGGTGAGTTGCGGCTCGGCGGCAAGACAGAGAAATGAGGATACAGAAGCGGCCAACGCCAAAACCAACGCCAGGACTCTCGCGACGTGTCTCATGATAGTGCTCCTTGGGAGACGTGGGACAGACTGAATCACTTGCCCGTTGTGGGCGGTTGATCGTTCGCTGTGGTAATCGGGCGCCGTGTAGCCGGCCCGGCTGACGGCCGTGGTCCAGCCGGCGAAGATACGGAGCTGCACAACTCCGCCTTGGGGGGCCTGCTGCTCCAATCTGCACAGAGCCTCATTCAGCCCCAACATATCGTCCCACGGCATCGGTGTCACGCGCTGGCTCCGCCGCGTCCGAGTCCGCCTGTTTGCGGTCACGGCCACATAGGATGGTCTGCTCCTGCCAAACCCGTTCCGTCCGTATTCACCGCATGGAGTCCACCACCGCAGAGAAGAACTGCCGCCAGTTGCCCCAGTGCTGAACCGTCTCGACATCCACCAGACGGATGTACGGTTCGCAGCCCAGGGCCGTCGCCTCAAGTGTCTGCCCGGGTCTCTCCTGGGACAACGCTGATGAAACCTGAGGAACTGGGCAGCACCAATGCCCCCAGAGCCTTGATGATGACTGAACTCCACCACAGGCATATCCGCACTAGCCGGGGCAGCTCCCCCCCTAAGTGCGTCACGACCGGCAGGATCGCTACTGCATGTTCCGGAGATCCTCGGCAGTGAAGCGCAATGTACAAGCTTGTCCATACAGGGGGCACCTTCCGATTGCTGTTCACTGCCATCCACACGAGCACGCTCTCGCGCTGAGCCTGGATTGTTGACGAGCACGCAGAGGACCGGAACGCGACACATTCTCACGGTCGGGGGGGATGCCGATCAACAGCGTGCAGAGGACCTGGGCATATACGCGGTGCCCGAAGTCGTTGGGGTGGTTCACGCCATTCCCCGTCATGTCCCAGTCCTTCTTGTACTTCAGTAGCTCCGCCCAGATGGACGTCATGTCGGCCAAGGCGACGCCCTGGCCACATAGCTGGGCGAGCGTATCGCGGTATTGCGGAAAGAGTTCGGGATGCAAGGTCGTCCAATCCTTGTTGCCGAGCATGGTGGCCACGAGAATGAACTCGCATTGCGGCCGGGCCTTGCGTACAGCGTCGATCATGCCCTTGATGTTGGCTTGATATCGGGCGGCCGGCAGCCCGGCGGCGTCGTTCATACCGAAGGCAAGGATGACAAGATCTGGATCCGCTTGCAGGACTTTGCCGATATTGGCCAGCCCCCATGCGGTGCCAGTGCCGCCGACGGCACAGTTCTTCAACGCGATCTTCGTGCCGTAGGCGGCCTCGAGTCCCCTTGCCAGCAGGTCCTGATACGGCGGTTGGAAGGGAGCCACCTTGGCCCAGCCAGAGGCGTTGCAGCCCGTAGAAATACTGTCCCCCAAGAGCGCGATGCTCAGCGTTTGTTTCGCATTCAGCTTGTTCACAGTGCGCGGCAGCTGAGCGCCGGCGAACGCCGGAAGAGGTCCGGACCATGCGTCCCGAGTGTGTTCATAGGTAACCTGCGTCTGCATGTCGTGGTACTCGTGCGTAGCGCCGAAGAGGATCTCACCGTTTCCATCCCGGTGCGTGAGCCTGTGAGGTTGCGACTTGGCAGGGCGGCGGAGGTCCTGGGGCGTTCGGTGGGGGATTCGCGAGCCGCCGGGCAGCGTGATTTCCCGCGTGCCCCGCTGCCACTCGTAGTCGCGGCCTTCGACGTACGTGACCTCACCCGACGCGCTGCGAACCGCCAGGATCTTCGTGGGCTGGAAAAGGAGCGCGGCCTTGGGCCGAGCGCCGGCGCCTGGCTGGACAAACAGAACGCTTTCGCCGTCCATCGTCGTGGAAAGCCAGATCGGCCTGAGCTTCGCGGCGTCGAAGGTCCACGCTTGGTCGGGCTCCCCCGCGCCGCCAATGGCCGCGCACATCGCGAGAACGAGGACGAAGATGGGCAGGGATCGTCTCATCGGCAGCTCCTCTGCGGGATGAAGTTCGGGGACATGTCAGATGGCAGGCCATTTCCGGGGCTGTCGTGTCATTCGGCGGGTTGCTATCGCCGTCTATCATACACGCTCCCGCAGCTCCCGCAATCAGCCTGTTGACATTCCGCTTTCGGGCGGACAGACTGAGAGCATCCGTCACCGGCAAATTGCCTGTCGGTGGCTCCGCAGCCTTTGAGTGGAGGAATGACCACGATGACCGAGAAAGCGAAAAACGCAACGTCACGTCGTGACTTCATCAGAAACACTAGCCGGCTCGCCGCGGCTTCCGCCCTGGCGGGTGTGGCGATTCCCCGTGTCCACGCCGCCGAAGACAACACCATCCGACTGGCCTTGATCGGGTGCGGTGGTCGCGGAAGCGGCGCGGTGGCCAACGCCATGGCGGCGGGCGGGCTCGTGATGGACAATGCTTACCGTGCCCCAGACGAGGAGAATGCATCGTCCGTTGGGCCGGTCAAATTGGTCGCTATGGCCGATCTGCTTCAAAGTCGGCTGGACCAGTCGCATGCGGCGTTGAGCAAGTTGTTCGGCGACAGGATCGAGGCGCCCAAGGAGCGGCGTTTCCTGGGGTTCGACGCTTACCGGAAGGCGATCGACTGCCTGCGGCCGGGGGACGTGGCGATGTTGACCACCCATGCCGCCTTCCGTGCGCCCCACCTCGAATATGCCGTGGAGAAGGGCGTGAACGTGTTCATGGAGAAGGACTTCGGGGCCGATCCGGGGGGCATCCAACAGATTCTCCGCGCGGGAGAAGCCGCCGAGAAGAAGAACCTCAAGATCGCCGCGGGGCTGATGTGCCGCCACTCCTGCGCGCGCCAGGCGCTGATTGAGAAGATCCGCGACGGCGCCATGGGCGACATTCAGCTCATCCGCGCCTACCGTATGGACTCCGGTTATTCGATGGGCCCATTCCAAGGCGGTGAGAACGAGCTGCTATGGCAACTGCGGCCCGGCCACCCTTATCAGTTCTTGTGGGCTTCCGGCGGGGTCTTCATCGAGCTGATGATCCACCAGATTGACGAGTGCTTCTGGATCAAGGACTCTTGGCCGATTGCCGCACACGGCGTCGGCGGACGGTTCGCCGGCAGCACGGATTGCAGCCAGAATCTCGATAGCTATTCGGTCGAGTACACCTTTGCCGACGGGACGAAGGCCATGGTGACCGGGCGTTATATTCCCCAGTGCGCCACGGACTTCGCCACCTACGTCCATGGCACGAAGTGCGCCGCGCAGTTCTCCGGCAACATCCACGCCCCGACGTCGCGGATCTACAATGATCAGCACATTGCCGCCGGGAACGTGGCCTGGAAACCGAAGAGGGAGAGAGTCAATCCCTGGCAAGCCGAATGGAACGTGTTGCTCACCGCTATCCGCAATGATCGCCCGCACAACGAGGCCCGGCGCGCGGCTCTTTCAAACCTCGGGGCCATCATGGGCCGAGCGGCCGTGCATACCGGGAAGATCGTCACTTGGGCGGAAGCGACGGCCTCGGAGTTCCAGTTCTGTTCCAACGTCGCCCAGCTGACCGCCGACAGCCCGGCTCCGGTGCAGGCCGACGCGGAGGGCCGCTATCCAGCCCCCGTCCCCGGCAAATGGCAGGAGATCTGACACCGCGAGGAGGTCAAGTCCGTGTTTTTGGACAACGTCTGGGCCTGAAAGACGGCGTCTGGTAGCCAAACACCAGGCCAAACGGAGCTTCGGCACTCGCCTCCTCAACTCGCTCCCACGGCGGGCGCAACGCAGGCCTCCCCGCGTATGTGTCACTTTTGGTTCGGAGGAATGACTCGTTGCATGCGTCGGTCCTCCAGCAAGGAACAATACGCCTCCTCTTCGACGCGTCTCGAATCGTCGACGATCCGCGCTCGATTCGTACCGTTCCTGACCCGGAGGATCTGCTGCATCGCGAGCCACTGGTAGGTGTGGGCGTCGCGCGCATGCTGAGGGGCTCTTTTCTGGCGGCGCAGCCTTCCTTGCATCCGTGAGTTGCGTTCGCAATGTCGCGCGGCTTCGGCCTGCAATCCACGATCCCGCAGCGTTATCAGGCGCAACGGCTTGCAGATGCGAGCTTATGGGTGTCGGGAACGAATTCTCCGGGAAATTGCACTTTGTCGAGCACCGAGAACTTCTGAAGACCCCAAGAAAACACCGGAGGGGTTGGACGTGATGTGTCCACCCCTTCTGCTATGCTCGGGGCAACGGCCGCGATGGCCGACGGGAAGCAACAGAACGCCGGCGTGGTTGTGGCAAACCACAATGCAGATGTGGTAAGGCGCATGAGTCCAGCAACCGACCCGACCCGAGAAATTCCCGCCCACTCCCTGAACACCGCCATCCGGCCGGCAATGGGGTGTGTTGCAAGGCGGGACGGTGGGTGTATGATGAGGGCCTTCCTGAGGGGCATCACACGC
>JAFGQA010000312.1 GCA_016935885.1 Phycisphaerae bacterium
CAAGGGTGAAGGCTGACCGCTCCCTCACGGTCGCGGTTCGGATCGGCGTCGGCGGCATAGGCAATCTCAAGCTTAGACTGCTCTAGGCGGGTGCCACTGGCAGCTTGCCTGCCAGTGTGGATGCCCGAATGCGCCCACCAGGGGGACCGCACGGACGGACAAGCCGCCCGTGGCACCCAGAATCGAGTGCCGCCGGGAGTGTCACGAACCCGATCACACCTTGACTCCGCAGCGCGGGGCCGTTGCGTGGGCCACGCCGTTTGAACGTTGAAGCCCGGGGGCTCGTCATCAGAGCTTCTTGATGATGACCGCGGTCAGGTCGTCCTCCTGTGGGGTCCCGGCGGCGAAGGAGAGGACGGCCTCGTGTAAGGCGTGGATGATCTCGTCGCCAGCACGATCGCGGTTCTCGCGGAGGACCGCGTACAGCCGGCTGACGCCGAACTGTTCCCCGTTGGCCCCGGTCCATTCAAAGAAGCCGTCCGTCACCAGGACCATCATGTCGCCGGGCCGCAACGTGAATCGCTCCGGTGGGTCGTACTCGACCTTCGGCATGATGCCGAGGGGAAAGGAGCTCGCCGGGAGTTCAACGACCTCGTCGGTCGCCCGGATGTACTTGATCAGCGGACCATGACCAGCGCTGAGGAACGACAACGTATTGTCCTCGGGTGACAAGACGCCGAAGAACGCGGTGACGAAGCGGTCGGCGGGCAGGTCGTCGCACAGCAGGTCGTTGACACGGCCTACGACGGCGCGGAGATCCCGCGAAAGGCCGACGGTCGCGCGAAACAGGGCCCGGCACTCGGCGATCACCAGGGCGGGACCAATGCCGTGGCCCGTGGCGTCCGCGATGGTAATGGCGACGGAGCCATCGCCGAGGGCAAGGTAATCGTAACTGTCGCCGCCGGTCTCGTCGGCCGGTTTGTTCCAGCCGGCGATGTCGAAACCGGGAACCGCGGGAGCGGCCTTCGGCAGCAGGCCCTGCTGGATGTCACGGGCGATATTGAGGTCCGCCTGAATGCGCTGTTTCTCGGCGTATTGCTCGAGGAGCAGTTGGCGTTGGATCGCGACGCCCGTTTGAGCACCGAAGGTCTCGACGAGTTGGTCGTCCCAGGGGCTGAAGGACCCGGATGATTTGTTCAGAACCTGCAAGACGCCAACGATCGCGTTGTCGAAGCCGAGCAGCGGGAACGTGATCATATTGCGCGTTCTGAAGCCGGTCTTGCGGTCAATCTCGGGGTTGAATCGCGAATCGGCATAGGCATCCTGGACGTTGATGACCTTGCCGGTCTGCATGACCTCGCCGGCGATGCCCTGATCGGCGCTGAAGCGAATCTCGTCCACGCCGGTCGCCATTCGGCTGTACAGTTCGTTCGTCTGGCGGTCGTAGAGGAAGACGGTGGCCCTCTCACATTCCAAGACCTGCAGCGCCGCCCGCTCGATCTTCTGCAGCAGCGGGGTCAACTCGGTGGTGCCCGCCAGCTCGCGGCTGACGTCGAGCACCGCCTGGAAGTCCGCGATCTGTTTGTCACGCGGTTCGGGCATCGTCATGCTGTCAGTATTCAGCGGTCAGTTCACCAGTCTGGCATTGCGCCTGTCCCAGTGGCCGCGTGGTCTGAAGCCCGCGACTCGCCAATCGGCGATGAATGATCTTATACCACACCGATGGTCAGAAAGATAGGCGCCCAGATGCTGGTCTTTCGCTGGCGGATGTCGCGGAATCCGGCATCCTCGAAATACCGGCGCATGACGCTCCAGGAAGGATGATGGACCTTGGCGTCGGGCGTGCTCTCGCCCCTGGTGATGAGCACGTCGAACACGACCCAGCCGATGACGTTGTCCCGAAAGCCGTCGATGAGCATCAGCCGGCCGCCGGTGCGCAGGACACGGTGCATTTCGCGGATCGTCTCGGCCTGATGGGGGTAGTGGTGGAAGGAATGGCTGCACGTCACGACGTCGAACAAGCCGTCCGCGAAGGGCAGGTGTTCGGCGTCTCCGTTGACGAACTCGGGGGCGCCATCACCAATCTGCTTGGCCTTGCCGTGGGCGACCGAGCACATCCTTGCGGAATAGTCCAGGCCCACGATGCGTCGGGATAACATGGGGCTGCCCGCCACCATGGCGGTCCAGGTCCCCGTCCCGCTGCCGATGTCGAGCAGGTCGAAGGCATCGGGAATGTCGCGGCGCCAGCGATACAACTCCTCCATGAACATCCGATAAGCAGGTCGAAACAACAGGTGCCGGACGATCGAGCGATCATAGGTATGGGCCCACGAGTCGAACTCGTGGCGGGCGCGGTGCTTCATCGCATAGCTGGGGTGCGGCGAGGGCGCGCTGCCGGTCGATCCTCCGCCGGGGGCGGGCTGGACCAGGGCTTCGGCGAGAGGGGCAACCGCCGATCGGGATTCTTCCGGTTTGTCGGTCACGGGGCAGTTCCCTTCACGTCGGCAACCGCCGATCGGCACGAGTGCGTCATCGGGCGGGCGTGATCCGGCCCACCCGCCGACCCGTACGCCGGGCAGGATAAGACGATGCGAGGCGATCGGCAAGATCGGACATGTTGGAAGCCTTCTGGCACAACGATGCACCCGGCCAGGACACGGGCCTCGGCGCCCGTACTACCAAAGAAGCTGTGGCACCGGCGTCTCGCGAAGGAGACCGTGGCACCGGCGCCAGAGCCGGTGGGGTCACGGGCGGGACGCCTGTACTGCTAACGATTGGAATCTCCGCGTCTCGCGAAGGAGACTGTGGCACCGGCGTCCCGCCGGTGGCGCCACAGGCGGGACGCCTGTGCCACAGGCTGGTTGCGGCCCGATGCCGCGATGTGCCACCGTCTGGAGAGAGAGGCTCGGCCGTCTGTGCCGCGGAGGTTTTGGGGCGCGCTCTAAAGTCCCTGATACTGTCCGGCCGATAGGGTCACTACGGCAGGGGCCGTGACCCACCCTCTTTCTGAGATGACTCGCCGCCAACATCGTGGGAGTCTGCGATCATGTCGAAGCGAGAGCTGATCGACCAGATCATGAAACTGAATCGCTCCGCGCGGCGAGAGTTCCTCCAGTGCTTCACCGAGAATGAGCTTGCCGATTACCTCCATCAACTCGAGTCGATCCAGCCCGAACTCGAGACGGCGGCTGTCGCCACGTCCAATAACTAAACGCGGGCCATGACACTATCAGTAGTGAGCCCGGGAGCCCCCGATCTTGCCTGATTGGAAAACATAGACACAGGTTGTCATTCGCGCCGCTGCTCGATGATCGCGCGCGCGCGGCGAACGATGTGCGAGTCCTTCCACTTGTCATCGTAGGCTTTCAGGATTGCCCGATAGGCGGCCTCGGCGTCCTTGGCCTTGCCTTCCTGAGCGAGTGCATCGGCGTACCACCAGCGAGCAGTCATCTGTTCCAGGGAACCGGGCGCGGCCGCCCGCTCGGCCTGCCGGTAGTAGCTTCGCGCGGTGGCGTAGTCATATCGGTATTCGGAAACGAGTCGTCCGGCAAGGACGCCCGCCGCCCAGCGAGTTCGTGGCGGCACCCGTCCGGACTGCGTCGCTTCAGCAAGGTGTTGTTCGCACTCGTCGACCGACCCGCGATTCACGATAGCGCCCTGTTCGACGATTCGAAGGTACAGACCGAGGCCGACTTGGAAGGAGCCTTCCGGAGTGACGGTGGAGGGCGCGGTGTCCAACGGCGTGAGGTCCAGGCTCGGCGCCATGCCTACCGCCGCGTCGAACTCAGCCCGGTTCTCGTAAATGAGGTAGCATTCATCAGGGCTTCCCGAGCAGCCCAACGGAACGTACAGCATCTCCAGCAGGCGCGAGCACGGCCTGGCGCCCGCGTGCCGAAGCTTCTGAAGGTGATCGCCGCGGTGGCCCGCGGGCCGTGGATCGGCGCCCCCCGATAGATACAACTGATAAAACGGGCGTTGCCCGCGGACTGGCTCGGACGCAGCCGCGTCCTCCTCCCGGGCGACCCCAGCGCCCTGCGGTCTGGACCGGGCGTCTTCGGGAGTGGCGGCTTGCCCGGGCTGGCGGTCCGCTCCTTGGCGCTGATCAGGGCTTGCAGCGGACGGGGGCGGGGACTGGTCGTCTCGTGGTTGCTCTCGGGGCCCGGTCGGTCGCACGACCCGCTTGGGCTTCCTCCACCAGGTCGTGTCCCAGTTCCAGTCCACGTCGCCACACCCTGTAATGCTGAAGCACAAGCAGGATGCGATGCACGTCGTCAAGCCGCCTCGGATGAATGTGTGTATTCTCGACATTATGGCCAAGCCGTTGAAGCGAGTGGGCGTCATTCAGTTTCTGAGATCGTCCGTCAGCCTTCGAGACGCAGGTGTCGACTCGCCGCCCGCGGTGCGCGAGCCGGGATCTTGCACGCACGTTCTGAGCGTACCGAATTCTGACGCCCGGAAAGCCGGTGTCAACGAGGCCGGGGGCAAAGTTGGGCCGCCCCAAAAGTCCACGCGGCAACGTCCGAATAAGCAGTGCATTATCGCTACCATCGTTACAATCTCAACATCCCCTCGGCTTATGAGCCAAATCGAGACGTGAACTGCGGTTACGTCGCCGACCGATCTTACTGCGGCCGGTTTTTTCACAAGTGTGCTCGCCTTCCGCTCCGCTGTGGGATATCATTGTCAGCCGGTAGGGGGAAAGGCTCAGCGCACTCGCGTCCTCCACTTCACGATGACTCAATCCGAGGACGGGTCTCCTCGCCTTGCCAATGACATGGCCAGTCCTTCCGGCCGACGTCGGTCGACGCAGCAGAGTGGGTCAGGAGGCGGGAATGGGCAACTCATCGCAGCGAAGTTCGTTCAACCGGATCCTGGTTGACATGAACACGCAGTGTGACTTTCTCCTTCCGAAAGGAGCACTGCCCGTAGTCAATCGGGGGAGGATTCTACCCAACATCCGCAGGATCATGAACTGGGGGCGGATCGAGGGCGTTCCGATCATCTCCAGCCTGGAATGCCATCGGAACGGGGAACCTGGCAATGGCCTTCCGCGGCATTGCGTCGACCGCTCCAGCGGCCAGAAGAAACTCCCATTCACGTTGATGCCGCGGCGGATCATACTGCACGGCGACAACACGCTGGACCTACCACTGGAGCCGTTTCGCCGATATCAACAGGTCATCTTCACCAAGCGGAATCACGATTTCCTCTCCAATCCCAAGGCCGATCGCCTAATCAATCACACTCGGGCGAAGTACATCGCCGTCTTTGGCGTACTGGCCGAGCACTGCGTGAAGACTGCGGTCCTCGGACTTCTTGCCAGACACCGGCGGGTCGTCGTCATCCGCGATGCCTGCGGCTACTTGTCCTACGGAGATGCTGAACTCGCGTTTCGACAAATGGCAGCGAAGGGTGCCACGCTCGTGACAACCGAGCAGTTGTTGTCCGGTGAAGTAGACGCCAGGCTCGATGCCGATTGGAGGACTCCCGTCGCCAATGGGGAGCCCGCGAGCGAGCGCCCCGAGGGTGACAACGGCAATGGCGGGGGCAACGGCCGCGGCGACGGAAGAACCGTCGTCCATGGTCGTGAATCCGCCAGGCCGGACGGGAACGAGCGTTCAGGGTCCTCGCGTCACGACAGGCATCGTGATGGTGTCGCGCACCTCCTGGAACTCCGCCGTCGCAAAGGAAAACCCACATCCGGCCGCCCCGACACGCCCGGCCGGGGCCTCGCCTGATGTCTTCCAACCTACCACCAGTCTGATGTCTGATGGTCTGGGGTCCGTGAGAGTGTAGGCGGGTGCCACTGGCAGCTTGCCTGGCTTAGGCGGGTGCCACTGGCAGCTTGCCTGCCAGTGTGTATGCCCCATGCGCCCACCGGAGAGACCGCATGGGCGGACAAGCCCTTGACAAGAACGGGTCCTTGTCAAGGGCAAGCCGCCCGTGGCACCCAGAATCGAATGCCGCCGGAACTGTCACGGACCCGATCGTCTGCCCCTGCCGACCAACGCTCGACATACCTGCGCGCAGGCCGCATACTACCAACGAAGCAGTTATCAGTTGTCAGTCGATCGGTCCCGTTGGCGGCGCCCTCATATCACTGATAACTGAGTCACTGACAACGAACCGCCCCAGGAGCCCGACGCCCTGTGCTCACCTTCATGATTGCCGTCGGCAGTCTCGTTCTTTACGTCGTTGCATACCACACATACGGTCGCTGGCTGGCGCGGAGGTTCTTCCGGCTCGACGCCGAAGCGGCTGTGCCGAGCCGGCAGCTCAACGACGGGCAGGACTACGTGCCCACACGCCGGGAGATCCTGTTCGGCCACCATTTCACGTCCATCGCCGGGACGGGCCCGGTCGTCGGGCCGGCGCTGGCCGTGATCTGGGGGTGGGTACCGGCGCTGATCTGGGTGCTGCTGGGCTGCATCTTCATGGGAGCCGTCCACGACTTCGGGTCGCTGGTCGTGTCGATGCGCAACCGGGGCCAGACCATCGGCGAGGTGGCGGGGCGGCTGATCAATCCACGGGTCAAGATCTTGTTCCTGCTGATCCTCTTCTTGGTGTTGACGATCGTGCTGGCCATCTTCGGGTTGGTGATCGCTTCGATCTTCAGCACGTATCCCGCGTCGGTGCTGAGCGTCTGGGTGGAGATTCCGCTGGCCGTGACCATGGGCTATCTCGTCTATCGCAAAGGCCTCTCGCCGCACGCTCCGGCGGTGATCGCGTTGGCGCTGATGATGCTTGCCATCGTGTTGGCGGTGCGGTTCCCGATCCTCCAGTTCAAGTTCGAGCCGCTGACCATCGCCGGCCTGACCTTCTCGCCGATCGTGATCTGGACGGTCATCCTATTGATCTACTGCTACATCGCCTCGACGCTGCCGGTCTGGAAGCTCCTTCAGCCGCGCGACTACATCAACAGTCACCAGCTTCTGCTGTGCCTGGCATTGCTGGTCCTCGGCATCGGGGCGGCATGTCTGTTCCGCGAAGGAGGCGCGCCGATGGTTGCCCCGGCGGTTCAGACGAAGCCGGCCGGCGCGCCGCCGATCATGCCTTTCCTGTTCATCACGATCGCCTGCGGTGCGATCAGCGGCTTCCACAGCCTGGTCAGCAGCGGCACCAGCAGCAAGCAGATCGCCTGTGAGACCGACGCCCAGTTCGTCGGCTACGGCGGGATGCTGACCGAAGGCTTCCTGGCTATCCTGGTGATCCTCGCGTGCGGCGCGGGGCTGGGGATGGACTCCTTGGTGCCAGCACGCACTTTGTATTCAAGTGGAAACCCAGCTGAATTGCTTTGCTGGGAGAGCATACGAGTCCGTTCAAGTGACCCGAACGCGGAGCTCTGGTTTGTGAGGTTGGCTGGGGCATTAGAGGACAGTCATGGAACGATTATCACAATGCGGAGATCTGACGGTCGCACCGATTCATTGCAGCGCAGCTACATCGAGTACATCGAACGCGGCGAGTCAATGAAGATCGCGGGAGGATCGCTTTCCCTTGATGCGGAGGGAGAAGTCCACCTCCACGGACGAGCAGCCTGGCGCAACCGTTACGTTTCTTGGTCGACCGCACAGGGTCTCGGAGCCAAAGTCGGCGCATTCGTCGACGGCGGCGGCAACTTCGTTGCATCGTTGGGAATTCCACTGAAGACGTCCATCGCCATTATGGCCGTCCTAGTCGCGTCTTTTGCAGCGACGACGCTGGACACGGCCATGCGGCTGCAACGCTACGTCATTGAGGAACTCGCCACGACGGTCAAGCTCAAACCACTCGCCAACAAACACGGCGCAACGCTCCTGGCGGCCGTCATCGCTGCCGTCGTTGCGGCACTGCCGCCGCCCGGTCAGACGTGGGCGACCGGCATGGGCACGGGCGGGCTGATTCTTTGGCCGCTGTTCGGCGCGACCAACCAACTGCTGGCGGGACTGGCACTGCTCGTCGTGGCGTTCTATCTGGCCCGCCGGAGGCTGCCGGTCTGGTTCATCGCGATCCCAATGGCGGCGATGATCGTCATCCCGCTTTGGGCGATGTTGTATCAACTGTTCTCATCCGACGGCTGGTGGGCCGGTGGGCAGTACCATCTGGTTGTCACGGGTGTCATCATTCTGGCCCTGGATGTCTGGATGTTCCTCGAGGCGGTGCGGATGTGGCCGAAGATCAAGGGCGTGCTCGAACCCGGTCTGCCGCCGGAGCCTCGGGGATTTCCTGTCGTTGAGGTCGCAGGCGAAGACGCTGACAGCGGCCGGGCGTGCTAAGAGGTTGTCGGCCTCCAGTTACCACAACTCCTGGGCGCAGGAACGGGCAACCGCAGGCTGATCGTGGGCCGTGCGTGGGGTCATGGCTCGAAGTAACTTCGCGTTCGTGGGTCATCGCGCAGGCTATTCAGGGCGCCGTGGAGGTGGGATCTAACGGTGCCGAGGGGGATCGCAAGGACCTCGACGATGTCCGCGAGTGGCATGTCATCGACGCAACGCATCAGCAGCACCTCCCGCTGGGCTTCGGGCAATGCCGACAGGGCCGCGGCCAGGTCGGCCTTGGCCGATTCGGGGCTGACACCTCCGTAGGCGGCGACTTGTCCCAAGGTGGAGTCAATGGGATCGCCTGGTGTCGCTCGCCCGTTCTGGCTCTGCCTGGTCTTGGCTAGGTTCTTCACCACGGGATACAGAAAGGTCGTCAGTTTGGCGTGCAGTTCCAGGCGGGGGGCCTTCCTCAGCAAGCAGGCGAAGGCGTCGTGCAGGACGCGCAGCGCGTCCTGTTCGTTGCCGGCGAAGCGATGGGCGAGGCGGAAGGCCCAATCTCGATAGCGGGCGTACAGTTCACCGAACGCGTCGATGCTGCCGCGGTTGACGGCCTCGACGAGGTCGGCGTCGGGAGTCGGACCGGGATCGGGAGCGAAGATCACCATGGGGCCACGCAAGCGACGGACGAACAGCGACAACAGGATATACGATGGACGGAAACGTCGAAACGTCAAGACGCCGAGACGTCGAGACGTCAAAACGTCGAGAAGTCGCAACTTCAGAACGGTGGCACCACGGCGCGGCTTCTGGCGACAGCCAGGGTGTGGCACTGCGCGGGCTCCGGTCGCAACCAAAGTGTGGCACGAGCGTCCCGCCCCTATGACCCCACCGGCTCTGGGGCCGGCGCCACAGTCTCCTTCGCGAGCTCCGATGCCGCTCAACACGAATCGCACAGGACGATGTTATCGGCTCATCGCTTCCCGGCGAACCGCAGGACGGATGGCGCGGGCCCTGCAAAACCCATCTGTGGAAGCCGGCGTTGCACCACAAAAACTCGCTAACGCGGAGCGGCCTGAGGTGTCCAAACACGCAGGACCGTGCTGCACGTTGGGCAGGTCCGTTGTACAATGCTGGGGCACGACCGCGTTACCCGCCTCGCGTGAGGAGACCTACCCAATGAAGGCCTTTCTTGCCCGCTCGTATATCCGCGTGCTGCCATTGTGCCTGCTGTTGATGATGGCCGGTTGCGATGATGACGAATGGTCCTCCGGAGACGTGACCGACATCGTCTATGCGGTCGGCGACGTGGTGCTGGCGATTCTCCAAATGGTCCTTTGGCTGTGATGTGGAGTTCGTCAGGCCAGGGCGTCGGCGATGTACTCGACGACGTGGCGCGGGTCGGCGCCGGTGTGATGCTCGATGTGATGGCGGCAACTGAAGCCGGAGACGGCGATCTCCGCGTCGCCGCGCGAGCGAATCGCCGGGAACAACCGTTGCTCGCCGATGGTCCTGGCAACGTCGTAGTGTTCGACTTCATGTCCGAACGAGCCGGCCATGCCGCAGCAGCCGCTGTCGATCTCCGATGCCTTGCCATGGGTGCTCGCCGTCAGAAGAGCCATCGTGTCTTCGGTGCCGATAAGCGATTTCTGGTGGCAGTGGCCGTGGTACCGTAGCGGTGGGCGGTCGTCCTTGAACCGCAGGGCGTCGGGCCTTTCTTTCAAGATCGCGGAGACGAATGACTCGATCGTCACCGCCATCCTGGCGATCTGCCTGGCTTCCTGCGTTCGGACCAGTTGGGGGTACTCGTCGACCAAGGTCAGCAGGCAACTCGGCTCGGTGCCGACGATGGGAATACCGGCGGCGGCGTAAGGCGCGAGGACGGCCACGTTGGCCGTGGCGAGCCGCTTCGCCTTGGCCAGCAGGCCCTTGCTGATCGCCGGTCGGCCGCAACACTTGGTCGGCGGGACGATGACGTCGTAGCCCAAGGCATCAAGGACCTTGACGGCGGCCATGCCAACCTGCGGTGTATAACAGTTCGTCCAGGTGTCAAGAAAATAGACAACCTGCGGCTTCGTGCCCATCTTCGAACTTGACGAGGCGGAGGCATCGGGCGTCGCGATGCTCGAGCCCACGGATCGCAGTCCGCCGGCGACGGATTGTGATCCGTGGGCTTGGTGGGCGAGCCACTTGCGGAACGTCTGCCGGGCAAACCGTGGCGGCGGCACGCGCCGATCAAGCCCGAACAACCGCTCCATCAGGGCCCGCATCCATCGCGATTGCACGAGCCAGTTGCTGACAGGCGCGAACCGGCAACCCCACGGCGCGAGCTCCGCCACCGCGGCGATCAGCCGGCTGCGTCGCGGCGCGCCTAGCCGAAGATGGCGTTGATTCAGCCATTCGGCCTTGAGCCTGGCCATGTCCACGCCCGTGGGACACTCTGTCCGGCAGGCCTTGCAGCTCAGGCACAGGTCCATGACCTCATCGATCGCGGGGTCGGACAGGCCATTGAGCAGGCCGCAGTCTGAGAGGGCGACGCGGAGCGCATTGGCCCGCCCGCGTGTGCTGTGCTTTTCGTCGCCGGTAGCCATGTACGACGGGCACATTGTCCCCACGAGGCGTTGGCGGCATTGTCCGACGCCGCTGCACATGCCCGCCAAGCCGGCCATGCCACCGTGCGTGCTGAAATCGAGGACCGTGTCCAGCCGCCCGCTCGCGCTCGCGGAGGCCGCGTGGGCTGAAGCCCGCGGCTCCTCAGCCACTGAAGTACGCGGTTTCTCGGATTCGTATCGCAGGTTGTCCGTCATCGGCAGCGGCGAGACGATCTTGCCGGGATTCAGCAGGCCGTGCGGATCGAACGCGCGCTTGATCTTGCCGAACGCTTCGACGATCCGCGGGCCGTACATCTTCCCGAGCCAGCACGAGCGAACGATGCCGTCGCCGTGTTCGCCCGTCATCGTGCCGCCGAACTCGAGTGCCAAGCTGCTGACACGATCGGCGATTCGCTGCATGCGCTCGACGTCGTCGCGGCGTTTGAGGTTGAGCACGGGCCGGACGTGCAGGCACCCCGCGCTGGCATGGGCGTAGTAGCCGACCTGCTCGACGTGTTCGTCCAACAGGATGGCACGGAACCGTTCGATGTAGTCGCGGAGCCGCGCCGGCTCGACGGCGGTGTCCTCCACGAAGGCGTACGGCTGGCGGTCGCCTGGTCTGGACATCAGCAGGCCGAGACCACTTTTGCGAACCTGCCAGACGTCGGCCTGCTCGTCCGGGTTGGTTAAGACCGGCCATGCGCAACCGATGGAGCGCGCCTTGAGATCGTCTACGACGGCCTGAAGCCGCCGCGCCAGTTCGTCCGCGTCATCATCGTATAGCTCGACGATCAGAATCGCCTGCGGATCACCTTGGATAAACGAGCAACGCCTCGCCGTCGCCGGGTTGGCCCTCGCCGTATCGAGGATCAGCTTGTCCACCAATTCAACGGCGGCCGGCGAGTGGCTCAATGCGGCCGGTGTCGCCGCAAGTGACGCCGGCAGGTCGTCAAAGTGGACGATGACCAGCCCCTTGTGCTTCGGCAAGGGCGTCAGCTTCAGCGTCGCGCCAACAACGAGGCACAACGTGCCTTCGCTGCCGCAGACGATGGTCTCCGGGTTCGTCCGCCCGTCCTTGATTTGCAGGCGGTCGAGGGCGTAGCCACCGTTGCAGCGTAAGACCTTCGGATAGCGCTCCGCGATTTCGCCGGCAAGGTCCCGCGCCACGGCGACCAGCGTTTCCTCGCAACGGCGTGCCAGGGGGTTGTCAGACGAGAAGGTCCGCACGGCGGACCCTACACTGTTGTTGTTGAGGAACTTTGCGGCTCGCGAAGAAAACTGTGGCACCGGCGTCTCGCCGGTGGAGTCACCGGCGAGACGCCGGTGCCACAATTTGCCTGCGGCCGGAGGCCGCGCTGGGCGACTTGCTTCGACGTCTGGACCCCAGGTGCATGTCGAACCGTCCGACAGGACGACGTCCAGGCTGAGGACGTGGTCGACCGTGCGGCCGAACAGCACCGACCGGGCCCCACAGGAGTTGTTGGCGATCATGCCGCCGATGGTCGCCCGGCTGCCGGTGGCGACATCGGGGGCGAAATGCAGGCCGTACGGCTTCAGCTCGGCGTTCAGTTCGTCGAGGACGACGCCCGGTTCGACCTTGGCCGTTCGGCGGTCGGCGTCGATGGTCAGGACGCGGTTCAGGTACCTGGAACAGTCCAATTGCAGGCCGCCATTGACGGCCCCACCGGTCAAGCCCGTGCCGGCGCCCCGCGCGGTCAACGGCACGCCGTGTCTGGCGCACGCGCGGACCGTGGCGATCACGTCACCGACCGATCGCGGCAGAACGACGCCGTCTGGGACGATCTGGTAGATGCTCGCATCGGTGGCGTATAAGGCACGGGATAGCGCATCAGCCCAAACATCACCGGCGATCGTGGAACGCAGTTCGTCGATTGCGGCGGTGGCTTGCGGATCGGGCAGGTTCTCTCGCATGATGTCCGTTCGGTCTGGCGTGGCTCGAGTCGTGCGTCTTTTCTGCGCGGTCATCGGCGCCTTACGTCCGGGCCACGGCCACGATCTCGTCGCTGCTCGTCCCTCGCGAGCGAAGACGGGCCAGCGCGCTGCACAGATTACGGGAGCGGGCAAGCAGCCGCCAGATCACTGTCTTGTCCGACCGCGCGCGGAGCCGGGCGCCACGTTGCCACCGCGTTGTACGTCGCTTCCAGTGCAGCTCGACATCGGCGAAGCCGCCGTGGCGCAAGATCTCGGTCAGTGTTGCTGCCGTGAAGTGGTTCTGGTGTCGCGGCAGGTCCCAGCCGGGCCAGTCCGCCCCGAATAGCCTGGCCGCCGCAGACTCGGCGTTCGGGACGGACACAATCAGTCTGCCCCCCGAGGCGAGGCGCCGCCGCAGGTCGCGCACGGTGGCGAGTGGATCTGGGACGTGGTCCAGCACGGCAAGCATCGTGATGACCTCGAACTCGCGCTCGGGCAACGCCACCCCGGGGATCGCGCCCCGAACCACCTGCAGCCCCTGTCGGCGTGCCGCCAGCACCGCGCCTTCCGCCGGGTCCACGCCGTACACCGTCCAGCCCGCCACCTTCTTCCGCAACATGTACGCCCCGCTGCCGCAGCCGACGTCGAGCAGGCGTTTGCGGCCGATCTCCGGCAACCGGTCCCAAGCGTCTCGCCCCCTGGCGTTCGACCTTTGCCCCACGGCCCGCTCCGGCACGTGCGCCGCGTAATCCTTCGGGTAGTAAGCAGGCAAGTCCTCCGGCGCGACTTGTGGGTTCGTGAACAACATGGTACACAGCCGGCATCGAACGACGTGAAACGTGCCTGGAAAGCCGAATGTCGTGTCGCCCGCCGTCAGGTAGGCTTCGTAGTCTGTTTGCTTGCACAGTGGACAAGGCCGCGTTAGTAATCGTGGTTTAGTTGTCGCGGCCATGGTTGAGGTTCATTGTGGGCCGGCCGTGGGCGCCGGTCCAGGAGAACGGTCAGCCGTCAGTGATCTGCATTCGGCGGAACGGTGCGGCTGGCAGTCAGCCCTACAGCGCAAGGTCGTCGTGTAGCAGGCCCAAGAGCCCCCGACCTTGGTCGGGGGGCACGCTCAGACGGGGCTGCACAGCCACCCCTCGACCAAGATCGCGTACGTGCTTAGCGTTCAGCCGGGGTGGCATGGGTCGGGGTGGCATGGGTAACGAACGACACGCCCCACGGGGGCGGATCGTTCGTTACCCGTGAGAACAGGCTCGAATGGATGCCCACGGGTAAGCTCCGCCGCCGCTGGCGGCTCCGCTTACCCGTGCCACCCCGCTAAACACGCAGAAGGTCGGGAGACCTTGGATGCGATGATGAGCTACCCGCGGAGATCCTGAGATGGGCTCCGAACGTTGAGGGGCGACAGCAGAAAGGCCACCGTGTGAATCCTCGGGAGTGGTGTCAACGCCGCCACCGTAGGGCGTTGGCCTGGTGGGGCTCGCGGTTTCGCAGCGTTCCTCGCGGCGAGGGCGCAGTCTTGGGACTGTTCTGCGACCTGGAGGGCCATCACGCCGGGCCCGACGGCGAGCAGTTCGCTGATCGCGGTCTCGACAGGCTGCTGGGCCTGCTGGACGAACGGCAACTGAGGATCACCTTCAACGTGGTGGCCGAGCTGTGCCAGACGCATTCCGATCGAATCCGGCGGGTCATGGACGCCGGCCACGAGGTCGCCTGCCACGGCTGGCGGCACGAACGGCCGAGGGACATGTCGTCAGATGGCATCGGCTCGATGCTGCGAAACGCCGCAGAATGCTTCGCGGAACTGGACATCCGGCCGCTGGGTTTTCGTTCACCGCGGTCCGCGTGGTCCACGACGCTGCTTCAGCAATTGGTCGCACACGGCTATCGATGGAACGCCGAGCGCGACACGGCCGCGGTGCCTTATCGCATCAAGACGGGCCTGGTTCGCGTCAGCGTCACGACCGATGACTGGGACCTGGCAGACGGCAGCGGCACAACGGAGGACCTGATGCGCAAATGGCGCCTCCACGTAGATGCCGCGCTTCAGACTGAACGCGTCGTGTGCATCGGCGTTCACGAGTGGATCATCGGCCGAGACGCCGATTACGCCACGGCCTTGGACGCGTTTCTGGCCGACGTGTGCCGTCGCCAAGGACTGCAACCTCGGACGCTGGGCGAGATTGCGGTGGTATAAGGAGTCCCGCTGGAATAACGCAAACAGTTGACCCGCCAGCCGCGGGCAGGTCCGTCAAACGGCAAGCCTCTGACGTCGGAATTCCCAAGGACGATTTGGCAAAAATCTTCTCGTACGGTTTTACCCTGGTATGGTTCCGCGGTGCATGCCGGTGCGCTAGACAAAGCCGCAGGACGAGTAGCGTGTAGCGGTGGCGGGTCACTCGTGTGTAACAGAAGACGCCCGCGAGGCTTTCTCGGCATCGCGGGCGTTGCGGTGATTTTCTGTGTGATGGAACGGAAGCTATTCGTCGTCTTCGGAGTCTTCCCCGACGGTGATGATGGTGATTTCCGCAGTGGCTGGGCCGTCGACTTCGGTTTCCAGGTCCATGTCTTCGAACGTGACGGTCATCTGGTCACCGTCGGTCTCGATGATCGCTTTGGTGTCGACGACATCGACCACCTCACCGTTGATCTTGACCTCGACGGTTACGAACCAGCTCTTGACAAGCTCCACACCGCCGGCGGCGGCGAAGCCCGTACTTCCCGCCACGAGAAGTGCCAGGATTGCGACCAATATGCCACGCTTCCGCAAGCGGGAAGGTGACTGTCTTGCTTCAACTTCTTGCATGAGTTTCTCCCTTAGTTGGCGATTATGGTAATCTCCGGGCCATTGTCGGCCCCTAAGAGACTCAAACGCGATGTCAATTGGATCCAGTTGATCTTGCACGGTACTACCTCCGTCTGTTCAACCTTTCGCGGAGTGCGTCTCGCGCTCGCGTAAGTCTCGACCTAACCGTACCCTCGCGGCACCCAAGGACCTCGGCCGTCTCCTTGACGGAGAGGCCTTCCAGGTGGTGCAGCGACAGCACGGCCTGAAACCTCGGCGGAAGGGACAGCATCGCGCGCTGAACATGTTCACTGTCCACTTGGCCGTGTGTGGATGACACGGTCCCGTTAGCAAGCTGACCAGGCTCCAGGGATACGGCTGTTCGCCGCCGTCGCCGCCGGGCCCACCGGTTGACCACGTTGGTGGCGATCCGAAGGAGCCAGAACCTAATCGGCACACCCCGGGGCCGATAACCCCGTAAGGACTGGATCGCGATGAGGAATACATCACCTACCAGATCCTCCGTGGCGTGCATGTCGCCGGTGCGCCGAAACACGTGGTCCACCAGCATCGGATAGTTCCGCTGATACAGCAGACCGAACGCCTCAGGATCGTGCTTTGCTCGCTCGATCAGATCGCGCTCCGGCTCCACCGAAGCCGCTACGGCCTGAGCCTCGGATGCATGTACCTGAGCCAGACTCATTAAACCCTCATCAGCCATGACCATGTCGAGTCCACACCCATAGTAATACATCTGCGCACCATTTCGCTCCCGGATTCCCGCTGCTTTCTACGCCGTCTCCTGGGGGGGCGGGTCTTGGAACCCGAGCGCTCACTGGAACGTCAGGCATTTCGCGTGTCGAACTACCATGGCTCCGATCTTGATCGGCTTCTCCGATAACGTGGTCAACGACCAGTGCCTCACCGACCTCTGCAGCGCCAACCAGAGCAGTTAACGAGTGAATGTAGCGTCTGGGCTCGTCCCCGGCGCCTGCTTCGCGAGCATCCCACTGCGCCGCCCACAAGGGGCGACGCTACATTCAAACGTGAGATACTCTAAGTGACACAATCGGGCGAATTGTCCCTGCGCGACGCTACGGGCGCTTCAGCCTGTCGCGTCGGCGCGCTTTCTGTCAATCGCGGCAGTGACGTACTTGAACACGATCAAGCCGAAAAACGCGAGAGCGCCGATACTGGCGAAGACGAACCAGATGTGATGGGCCTCGGCGTACACCTCCGGCAGCGGGGGCGACGCCTCAGCGCCACGCGGCGAGTCCGCGTACACCAGCAACTCGGACACCTTCTCGGTGTGCCCGAAGATGGCGAACATCAATCTGGCAAAGCAGTGCAGTTTGGCCTTCTCCTCGGGTGACAGCTCCGTCTCCACGGGGTACTCGATCTTCTTGATCCGGTGTTCTGTTTCCAGCCCGGTGATCTTCCAGACGTCTTTGGAGTCGGCGGGCGTGAGCTTGGCGGTTTGTGGGATGTCAATGCCCCGCTCATGGAGTGCTCTTCTGATCGACTCGGCGACCGGCGCGTTGTCCTTGATGTCCGCCTTCAACGACGGATCCAATGCAAACCTGTATTCGTCGTTGGTCGCCAATCGCCATTCGTGTCGAGCTTCCGGCGTGAAGCGTTTGGGGTCGGGGCAGTAGGCATTGAGAAGATAGCCGGCCAGGACCAACCCGAGGAGCCAGGCGAAGAAGGTGGTCAGGTGTTGATAGCCAAGGTAGAGGCCGACCTCACCTGGGGGCGCCTGCTTGGAGGCGTATTCCAAAAACTTGGGCGAGAGGAAGCACTCGGCAATGCCTTGCAGGCCGACGCCAACGATGATGGTCACAGTAATAGGATGCAGCGAGAACAGACCGAAGTTGATGGACGAACCGGCAAGGGCCTCGAGTACCGGGCTCAGCGCCATCGCCAACGCCGTGAACGGTATGATGAACAGGCCGATGCCGATGGCATTCTCGGGCTTGAGGTTGCGTATCAAATGTGTAATCAGCACGACGCAGCAGACCACCACAGCCGGATTGATGTTGGCCAGGTACTCGGGTTTGCTGCCTTCGCCCAGGAGTCGTTCCACATACGAAGGCATGGCACCATAGAGCTGTCCCTGAATGAGCCAGAAACCGGCAACGATAAAGATCAGGCAAAGGAAGCGGAAGTTGCGCATCACCGTCCAAAGGCCACGCCAGGCTTCTCTGAAGGTCTTGCCGGTCCCTTTGACGTCGGGGTTCCTGTAGAAAAGGGATACGAGCACCAGCGCGGCGAGGGCCATGCCGGCGGCGTACAAGTTGATGTATTGGAGGCCGAGTCTGTCGTTGAGGTATCCGGCCAGGAACTTACCGCTGAAAGACCCGATGTTGACGACCATATAGAAGATGGACATGGCCCGAGCCCGGTTGATCTCGCTGCTGCACTTGGCGGCCGTGCCGGAGATGACCGGCTTGACGATGGCGCCGCCACACATGATTAAGAACAAGGCCAGCAGTGCGGTCCCCTTGAGCTGGTAAGCGCCCAGGAGCCAATAACCGAGCGACAGCAAGGCAAACGCCAGCATCAATGCGCGACGGAAGCTGATCTTGTCTGCCATGATCCCCATGAAGGTAGGGAAGAAGTAGAGGAAGCCGGCGAACAAGCCTGTGATCCAGCCGGCCTGGGGGTCCGTGAAGCCGATCTCGACATTGAGATAGCGGAGCAACGTGATGAACATGCCGTAGTAGGCCGCCCGCTCGAACAACTCGGCCGTGTTGGCGAACCAGAAGGTCCGTGGAAACCGCCAACTAAGCTTCTCGGGCTGTTGTAGGGAATCATCCGTCATGGTTCGCCAGTCCGTCGTGTTGTCTCCGTGGTAAGTGCCGTGGCGTTCCCGTGGCAAGTCAGGACGTAGGATGAACATGCTAGGTGAATTCGCCGTGGGCGCCCATTGGCGGAGAGAGCGAGCATGCACGCGGTGAGGTGGATGTCAGGAAGGTGCTGGCGGGGGTACGTGACCGTTCAGGCCGGTGGCAGTTAAGGCCGGTGCCACTGGCAGCTTGTCTGCCAGTGTGGATGCCCCGTGCGCCTACCGGAGAGACCACACGGGCGGGAAGCTTGTCCGCACGTGCCTTTGCTGAGGTGCCCCGCGCGGCACTGGCGGCCAAGCCGGCGGCGGCACCCGCTCAAACACCTCCTGGATGCCAACTTGACGCCCACCCTGCACGCGGGCGAGACCCTACCGTCCGATAACCCGCAAGGCCACACGCGACCATGGCCTGCCAGGCGGCCTGGCGAGATAAAGAGTGGTACGAGTCCAGTTACGAACAAAGAAATAAAAAAAGTAACAAAAACCCCTCCGCAAGGCCAACTCATAAACGCATCGCTCACAATGTGTTACCGAAATGCAACGTCCCCATGTGTAACATTCACAACAGTTTATCGTTAGCCTAGACTTGCGGCTCTCCGTTCTTGTGCTATATTGCAATTGGCAGTACTTGCAGAGAAGTCCCCCCCGCACGGCACTCTTCGCAGAGTAGCCAGGCCGGTTGGATGCGTTGAGAGCGGCATCTGGGAACCGGCCTCAGCAGTGTAAGACATCCATTGGCAGCACGACCATACCGGTTGGCCGCGGGTCTGATGCGAGGCATCGGGCGGTCCTTCTCCAACCGCAGTGGGGGTGGTGTGCCGCCGTGGCGAAGTGGCCTCGGGAGGCCACGGGGGTCAACGGACATGGTAGCAGGAACCAGGAAACCGAAGACGGGGCAGGGGGACACAGAACGAGTCGGTGCTCGCTTGCCGACACCCGCAGTGCTTGACCGACTCTGCGAATACGAACGGCAGCAGCTCTACCAAGTCTTGTCCACGCCGGTCCAGTTCATTGATCACGCATTGTTCTCGAAGGCCGCCACGGCAAGGAGGCTTTTTGGTGACCAGACTGTCGGCTCGTGGTCGACGCGACCATGGTGCAACGACGCTGAGTGCGGCCGGAGACTGGCTGACACCTGCGTCGGGCGCAGGGACACGTTGACCACCGAGCAAGAGGTTCGCTTGTTCCTGCGCTTCAACTACGCGCGTTCTCGAATCGCCAAGGTGCTTGCCAGATTCGAGGGCAAGCGTCTGACGGCATGTGCGGTTTCCGAAGTCCTGTGGTGGCACGAGCAGGCCCTGGCCGCACGGGCCGAAATCGTGCAGGCCAACATGCCGCTGGTACTCGCCATGGCCAAGCGGAGCCGCCTCGGCAACGTCGACTACATGGAGCTGATCAGCGAAGGAAACATGGCCCTCCTCCGGAGCGTCGATAAGTTCGACTGCGGACGTGGCTTCAAGTTCAGCACCTATGCCTGTCGTGCGATCCTCAAGAGCTTCAGCCGGGTGGCGATGCGGATGAGCCGATATCGCGGACGATTCCCGACTGAGTTTGACCCGATGCTCGAAAAGAGCAACTACCAGGAGGAACGGCGGGAGGAGCACGAGGCAGACTGCGTGGACGAGCTGCGCGGGATCATCAAGGAGAATGCGGCCGACCTCAATGAAACCGAGGTCAAGGTCATTCAGGCCAGGTTTGCCTTGTGCAAGATCGATGGGCTCGAAGGCGAAGGCCCCAAGACCCTCGAACAGGTCGGCATGGTGATCGGCGTCACCAAGGAACGCGTGCGACAGATTCAGAATCGCGCCCTGTACAAGCTGCGGGAGAAGCTACAGGAGGACTTCCTCGCGGTGTGACGAGGGGCACGCGACCTCGCTTTGTGACCGGATGGTCTGGACAGACAAGCCCCGGTTGCCCAGCAGCGGCCTACGGTTGGCCGGTGATAGCCAAAACAGACGCGGCCGTGGACGTCGGCGGGTCGCTGGAAGCCCCGCCTTCGCCCACGGCCGCGTTTTTCGCCGGACGACACACCAGTGGTTGGAGGTCGCCCCAGGCATGAGGGTGGAGTGGGAGTATAGAGCAGTTCACGCTTGCCTGTGGCTGTGGCACGGGCGCCAAAGCCCGTGAATCCACCGCCTTTGGCGGCGGTGCCACAGGTGCATCCAACCGTGAAGTGCTTTAAGGATCACTTCGGTCTGTTCTTGCCCTCACCGCCGTGAAGCCTCTCGAACTTCATATAAAGATCGGGCCGCTTCGCTTTCAGTTCCTCAGCGCTCTTGAAGCTCTCCACCAGTTCCTCGCCGCCCCGACTTCGGGTCACACGTATCCCCCCGTCCGAGAGGATCTGGAAGCTGGTCCGGGGCTTTCCGCGAACAAAAACATCCTCACTCGCCCCGCCGATGCCCTTGGAGCCCAGACGCTCCCGCAATTCCTCGCGTAGCTCCTCGACGTGCTTGCGGGCCTCCTCGGTGCCTTCGAGAATCCCATCGAGGTCTAGGTCGTCCACAGAGAACTTGTGGAGGCCGGGCAACTTGCCGGGCCGTGTCAGGAATATGTTGGCTTTGTCATCCGGCCCGTGGAAGATGCTGATCTTGCCGCCAGACGCCTTGTGCAGCATCTTGTGCGCCTCAGGGTCGTCCTTCTTGAGCTCTTCCTCGTTGGCATAAACCTTTGTCGTGGTCGTCTCTTGGCCGTCCTCTGTCTCGGTCCGTGTGACCTTGATTTCGCCATCGTCGCCGCTCTCGATGCGGATCGTGCTGCCCTTCTCGTCTTTCCAAATGAACTGGTTACGCCGCGACTGCGGAAAGGCGTCGGAGAAATCCAAATCAAAATCGAACTTGAGGCCGCGCCCGTCCGGGAAGCACTCCCAAACGTCCGGCATGTCGCCGAGATCGAACCGCTTGAACAACCAGTTGCCATCGTCGTCCTTCTCCAGGAGACCGCCCCAGCGGAATTCGCGGCCTTTCAGGAATTCCTCGGCGGCATCGTCGTATTTGTGCTTTGCAGCCGTGGCGTCCTCCGGGCGCTCTCCGACCGTCAGGTCGACCGGCGCCCGCTTGCCACCGTGAATCACGGTGAAGGCATACGTCTCGCCAGGCTTCAGATCGCGGATTCGATCAAGGAAGGCGCCCATGTCCGACGAAGCGTCTTCGCCGCCGATCTTGACGATCACGTCATACTGTGCCAGGCCCGCGTCATCGGCCGGCGATCCTTCCACGACGTTCAGCACCATCTGGCCAACGTCGGCGCCCAATCCCACATGCGCGGCCAGCGGCTTGGGCACCGGACCGAATTGGATCCCCAACCAGGGCCCGCCGGCCTTGATATCTCGGGCACCCTCTCCCTCAATGACGAGCCGATCGCATTTGAGGATCGTGCCCGAAGCCTCGTCGTCATCATCATCGGGGCTCGCAGCCTTAATGATGATACTGCGGCCCTCGCCGCCGTCACCGGCGACCGCAATGACCCCGTCGCCACCTACACTGATTTCCTTCACGATGCACCTCTTGCCCCCGTCGTCGTCGGCATCCTCGATGCGGACGACAACGCCTGTTTTGGCTTCGTTGGCCTCGGTGTCGCAACTGACCTTGACGAGGATCGGTTCGTCCGGAACGGCGGAGGCGTCAATCGCAGAAGCCGGCAGCCACAGCAATCCGCTCAGCACCATGAGCAACGTCTGAATTGGAAGCATGATTTCGTCTCCTTGGTTATGTTAATGGTTACGTGTGTTACTGATCCCTGGTTTCTTCGTTGCCAACGAAGATCATCCGGTTGCGACCGAAGGCCGCGCCGGGACTAGATGTCGCCCGATACCGGGACTAGCCTTGTCGAACATCTATCCCTCTCGAAGATGTAGATCCTGTTCTTCTTGTCGCCTTGAATGCCAATCAGGTCGCGCCGCACGTCGCGCAGCCGTTCAAACGGCCGGTGGTCCATGTCGGTGTAATCGATCGACGGGGAGTAACCGGCCATCCGCGGCGCAACGACAGGCGGTGCGATCGGGGCGACCACGCGTGGCCGGGTGCCGGCGTCCTGGGCAACGTGATTCCCCGGCATGACCGGACTGCCCGTGGACCAGAACCTCGGCAGGAACGACATCGCAATGACCGCCGCTGCCGTCAGCACCGCGCCCGCGACGCCGATCCGCCATCTGTGGTATCCGCGAGACGCGGCCGACGACTTCGCCAAGCCCAGGTCATACCGCAACGCCTCGGCCGCCAGCTTGTCAATCCGTTCGTATTCATCGAACAATGCCCGGGCCGCCTGGTCGCGGGCGAGGGCGCCCGCCAACTCCGCGCGCTCCTCGGCGTCGGCCTCGCCATCCAGACACCGGCAGATCAGCCGCTCGATTCGCTCATCAACGCCGGTCGGTTTGTCATCCGGAGCATTCATCAGGTGTTCACGTTCCGCTCAATGGACACGCTCGGCCCCCCAGTCTCTCAGTGCCGATCGCAACAACCGCCGTGCCCGAACCAATCGCGTTTCTACGGTGTCCACCGGCAATGACATCGCCTCTCCGATCTGGGCATAGCTCCACGCCTCCACATGCCGCAGAATAAACGGCTCGCGATAGATCGCCGGCAAGCCCTGAATCGCCGCAAGGGCACGGTTGTACTCCTCCGCCCTGATCAGCGCCTTCGTCGGATCGACGGAGCCGCCAAGCCCGTTGCCAGCCTCCTCGAAGGCCACGCGGCGCCGACGCTGCCTGGCGGCCTTCAGCCCGGCATCGACGGCGGCGTTTCTCGCCATCTTGTACAGCCAGCTTCGCCAGCGGGCCGGATCGACCAGCGTGCCGATCTGCTGCCAGACCTTCGTCCAGACGTGCTGGACGATGTCGTCCACGGCCGAGGAGTTCCCAACCGTGGCGTAAACGACGTTGCGGACCCAGCGGTCATGGCGGCGCACGAAGGCATCCAGCGCGCTTCGTTCGCCACGCTGCGCCGCCGCGATCAGCTCGTGGTCGCCTGCGTCCGCGCTGAAAGCCATTGCTGCGTCCACTCTACTTGGTAATGACGACGGAGGCCGAATGGTGCCTGTCAATTATTATCGTTTCGTGGGGCAAGAATGTTCGCGGCAGACCGGCCAACGCCAGCCGGATTGTGTTGACGCCGCGCCGCGACGCTTGTTGTCGGACTGTCACCGCGATTGAGCGATCCGCCAAACGACAAGCCGCGGGTGCCCGTTGTTCCAAGCATGTACATAAGCACTAACGGGCGAGCCGCCTCCGCTTGCCTGCACAGCAATGCTGATATAGCAGCCCGTGGTAAAATGGAAAACAGCGGTTCGGAAACGCCGTTCCTGACCGTGAAAACCACCGGCGAGACGCCGGTGCCACAGTTTTGCCACGGGCTGATAGGCCATTCGTGCATGATCGGCTGGAAACCACCTCACAGGTGTGGCGAAGGCGCGTCAGCGCCAGCGGGCTGCGACGCGGGCGGCGTACCCGGATAGCGGAGACGCGGGAGGTAGCCTTCGATTCGATCGCCTTCGAAAACGAAGCCGAGCGTCATGACCGTCCACAGGACGGCCGTCAGCAGGAATGGTCTGTCCCTGATGAGGACGTCCGTGGGTCCGGTGCGCTGGCCGCGTCCGATAACCATGGCGTAACGAAAGATGGCGTAGAAGACCAGGGGCGTGGTAAAGACCATGGACCGCGGCGACGGGGTGTTAGGATCGAGTGTGTACAGCAGGAACGTAATCACGGCGATGCCGCCGGTCGTGGAGAGCAACTGGGTCAGCAATTCCGGCGAGTAGGCGGCCAGTGTGGCCCGGTGCGATGCGGCCTGCTCTACATCCTGCATCGTCGCCAACTCGCACCGGCGCTTGCCGAAACCCAAGAACAGGCACAGGGTGAACGTACAGATGACCAGCCAGGCGGACACATCGACCTCGATCGCCTGGGCGCCCGCCAAGGCCCGGAGGACGAACCCGATCGCGATCAGGATCACGTCCAGGATCACACGTTGCTTGCCCCAGACGGTATAGATGAAGTTCAAGACGAGGTAGCCGGTGGCCGTGACGGCAAAGCCCTGGGGCATCATTGCCGATGCCGCCGTCCCGGTGACTGCCAGGACGACTGCGATGCCCCCCGCCGCGCCGGGCGAGATCGCCCCGCTGGCTACGGGCCGCAGCCGCTTGGTGGGGTGCTTGACATCCTCGCGGTGATCGAGAACGTCGTTGAAGGCGTACACGGCTCCCGAAAGCAGGCAGAAGATCCCGAAGGCCGCGACGGCGAGGATGACGGCCTCAGCCTCCTCCTGCCTCGCGAAAACGAGCGCAGCAAAGACGAAGACGTTCTTCACCCACTGGGCCGGGCGGGTCAACTGGACAGCGGCGCGGACGGTACGGAGCAAGCGTGCGGCCTCCTGCGGACCGGAAGTCCAAGGTAACTTACGCCAATGGTACGCGCGGCGTCAAACCGGCCTCGGCTCGGCGTCTGTTGATCCGTGGTCGCGGTTGGGGGCTGCCCGAACGGCCTTCGTGCCATGGACGTGTGGCCGGCCTAGCTTCACGTCTCGTCCGCAGTCTTCAGATCGTCCGCAGTCCTCAGATCGCGGAGTCTGCGGGGACGGGCTCCGAGGGCCACCTGTCTCCCCTGGTTTGCCTTTGAGGGTGTGCGCTCTTCGGCGTTTAGCTTCCGATCGAGCTGGATCCCCAGGAGATATCGCCCGCGGCCCAGCGACTTGCACCGTCGGACGCAGCAACTGACGCGAACGGGTCGGCGGCCGATCGTCATGTAGGAGACGTACCCCCGCATCCCTACGTCCAGCTTCTCGTCGTACTCCAGGGCGAACCCACTCACCGACATGTCGAGCACCGGGCACTCGACGTATTCAACGAGGCCGGACGCGAGGTTCGGGGAGAAGCAGACGTGCACCCGATCGCAGGACTTCCTCGGGCTTCTGCGTCGGGAGCGAAGCGTCTGCGTGTCGCCGCCGCTCGATGTCTCCTGAGGGATGATCTTCGCCCCCAACGGCTCCCCATCCCATAGCGGAATCGATTCGTCGGCCATCGTGTCCCCCCTGCGTAGGATTGGCGGCCAGTGCTCCGTCGCACGCAAAGTCTCGGGTATAGCCGCGGGTGCCACTGGCAGCTTGTCTGCCAGTGCGGGGTCGGTGGTCACACTGGCGGGCAAGCCGCCAGTGGCACCCACATGCGTTGGCAACACGTCATTTGAGCCGCGAC
>JAFGQA010000313.1 GCA_016935885.1 Phycisphaerae bacterium
AAAACTGTGGCACCGGCGTCTCGCCGGTGGTTTTTACGGTCAGGAACGGCGTTTCCGATCCGCTGTTTTCCCTTTTACCACGGGCTGATAGGGCATCGCACAGAAACAACATGAGCGATTGTGCCGGTTGACTTGCCGTTTGGCTTGCCGTTTGACTTGCCGTTTGGCTTGCCGTTTGACTTGCCGTTTGGCGGATCAATCGTTTGCGCCAGTCCTCCGCGACTCCTTATAGGTTGGTCGCTCGTGCGAGATTCCTATCTCGCACGTATTGTCCACAGGATTCCAATCCTGCGAGGTTGCGGGATAGGATTCCCACCAGAGTGTGCGCGCGATAGCTGCCGGCTTCCCAGCCCGTGACAAAGCGGATGGAAGGCCAGGATAATGACAAAGAGTAATGATGGAATGGAGTCGGAGGCGTAGTGCATTGAAGATCATCCGGCGGGGTGGCATCGGTAAGCGAAGCCGCCGGTAGCGGCAGAGGTTACCCGTGGGCATCAACTTCCCGGTATCCACACGGGGAACGCCCGCAGTTCCAAGCACAACAGTGAGCAAGTATACTCGTCGCCCACAGGGGCTGGCGGCGGTGCCGACCCGGCCACCTCCAACGGCGGACGTTTGCGGGCGTTTGCGGCGGTTTGCACTTTTCCTGCTGCAAACGGCAGGCTTGCCCCGTGTGCCGGTTGACGTTCAAGGAGGCCACGACCATGCGCGCAATGGTCCTTGAGAACATCGCGCCGATCGATTCATCACCTTTGAAAATGACCGAGCTGCCGGAGCCGCGGCCCGGTAGGGGGGAGGCTCGGCTGAAGGTGCAGTGCTGCGCCGTCTGCCGGACGGACCTGCACGTCATCGAGGGCGAGTTGCCGCGCGAGAAGATGCCGATCATCCCCGGCCACCAGATCGTCGGCGTGGTGGACGAACTCGGCGAGGGCTGCAAGCGGCTCCGAATCGGCCAGCGCGTCGGCGTGGCCTGGCTGCGGTACACATGCGGCACGTGCCCGTTCTGCCTCGCCGGGCAGGAGAACCTGTGCGAGGCGGCCCGCTTCACCGGCTATCACGAAAACGGCGGCTATGCCGAGTCCGCCGTCGTGCCGGAGGATTTCGCCTACGTGCTGCCCGAAGCCTTCGACGACGTCTCGGCGACGCCGCTGCTCTGCGCGGGCATCATCGGCTATCGGGCCCTGAAGCGCTGCAACCTGCCCCACGGCGGCAAGCTCGCGTTGTACGGCTTTGGGTCCTCCGCCCATGTGGTCATCCAAATCGCCAAGCACCGCTCCTGCGAGGTCTACGTCGTCTCGCGCGGCGAGAAGCACCAGCAGCACGCCCGTGAGATGGGCGCCGATTGGGTCGGCGGCGACGCGGCGGACATGCCCGTCAAGTGCGACAGCGCAATCATCTTCGCACCGGTGGGCTGGCTCGTGCCCGCGGCACTGGCGGCACTGCGGAAGGGCGGGACGTTGTCGCTTGCCGGCATCTACATGACGGAGATTCCCGCGATGGACTACGAGAAGTACGTCTTCTACGAGCGGGACATCCACTCGGTCACGGCCAACACCCGCGAGGACGGGCGCGAACTGCTCGTCGAGGCGGCGGAGATCCCCATCCGCCCGCACACGACGACCTATCCACTGGCCGAAGCCAATCGGGCGTTGCAGGATCTGAAGGCCGACCGCATCAGCGGGACCGGCGTGTTGGTTGTGTAGTGGTAGGTCGTCAGCGAGTCCGTGACAGTCCGGGCACCTGGACATTTCAGAGGGCTGACAACTCAGACGGCGGACAACTCAGACGGCGGACAACTCAGACGGCTGACAGTTCAGGCTGGTGACAGTTCAGGCGGGTGACAGTTCAGGCGGGTGGCAGTTGGGGCGGGTGCCACTGGCAGCTTGCCTGCCAGTGTGTGTGCCCCGTGCGCCCACCAGAGGGACCGCACGGGCGGACAAGCCGCCCGTGGCACGCAGAATCGAATGCCGCCGGAAGTATCACGGACGCGCGGTCAGCTTCCAGCGACTATGCCACCCAGATGCGGCGCAGGCAGCAGTCGCCGCCGGCCGGGAGGGAGCACTTCGTCTCGATCTTGATGTGGGTCCCGAGCGCCTTGTTGATCTCGTCAACGGCCGTGAAGAACCACGTGTCGCACCCCGGCTGATCCTCCTTCAGGATGCCCAGCCGCTTATGCCAGTGGAACCACGGGCAGTCGGCATGCCTTACAAAGGCCTCGTCGCCCTCGCCCTCCTCCACCGTAGCGTCCTCGCCCATGCAGACCGAAGACCACGCGATGGACCGGGCGACCTGCGCGGCCAAAGGCTTCGTCGGGTCCATGCGCTTCAGGTACGCCCGGCCGGTCTGCACGCCCGTGATCTCCCACATCTTGTTGCCCAGTTCCTCCGGATCGAGATCCGGCGACATGGCCAGGGCCGCCTCCCGCCACGCGAAGTGTTGGGCACGAACGATCTCGCACAGAACCTTGAACCGCTTCTCGATCGGTATGTCCATCTTCAAATCCTTCCCGAAAGAGCTGCGTGCCACAGCCCGCGCCGCCGTTCACTCCGGTATCCGAACCGGAGAGGCCGCACAGGCAGGAGCCCGTGGCTCATCGCTTGAACTGGTATGCCTCGTGAACCTCCGAGCTGCCGTAATACCTCGGCAGCTCAAAGAAAACGGCGTCTACTGGACAAACCTCGGCGCAGATGCCGCACTCCTCACACAACATCTGCAAGTAGGCCGCCTTTCCGTTGATCAAGCCCATGATCTGGGCCGGGCACCGCTTCACGCACACGCCACAACCGTTGCACTTGAACGCATTGATTATGGGAAACATATTCTCATCCTTCGGATCCGACTTTGTCGTTTTGATTCCTCGACGTCTAGAACCGCGACCAAAACCCTTGTGGCACCGGCGTCTCGCCGGTGGGGTCACAGGTGGGACGCCTGTGCCACAGTCTGTTGGGCGCCGTTAAAACGTCATCGCCAGCCGGTAGCCATCGTGGATCGCGGCATTGGCCCTGCGTGTCACCACGGCGTCACCGATCGTGTACACATCGCCTTTGGTGTACTGGATCTCCTTGCTGGGCGCCATGTTGGCCAGGACAATCGTGTCGCAGGCGATGGTGACCTCCTTGCCCTCGGCGTCCTCGGCAACCACGCCCTCCGGCCTGAGCGCCTTGATCTTGTGCGTCGTGTACTGCTTGACTCCCCCTCCTTTGAGCTTCTTCATGTATCGCCAAATGGTCGAGGGATTCACATCCAGGCCGAACTTCTTGGCCGGCCCGACGATGGAGACGTCGTATTCGCCCTTGTCCACGAGGAACAAGGCGGTGGAGATGGCCACGCCTTTATCGCCCACCACGACGACTCGCTTGCCGGGCTTGACCGCGCCGTCCATGACATCGAGGCAGCTTACCACGTTCTTGCCGTCGCCGCCGGGGAACTGGCCACGGTCGGGCAAGGCGCCGGTAGCGAGGACGACCTTGTCGGGCGCCTCCTTCTCGATCAACTCCGGCGTCACGGCCTTTCCAGTAACGATCCTAGCGCCGTTCTTCTCGCAGCGAGCCTTCAAGTGGTTGACCAGCCGCATGAACTCGTCGTCGCCCCACGGGCCGTTGGCCGCGGTGGCGGCTTGACCACCAACCTTCCCCTTCTTCTCGTAGATGGTTACCTGGTGGCCCTTCTCGGCCGCGACGGCCCCGGCCTGCAAGCCGGCAAGCCCCGCACCGACGATCATGATCTTCTTCTTCTCCGCCGTCGGCTTGAACCCGTAGAACCCCCAATCGGCCTCGCTCTCGTGGCCCAGCGTGGGACGGACGCCGCATGTCAACTCGGCGTCCCGGAAGAGCCTGGCCAGGCAGATGTTGCACGCCATGCAGGGGATGATGTCCTCCTCACGGCCCTCCAGGATTCTGGTGGGCAGCATCGGGTCGGCGATCATGGCCCGGCAGCTCTCCCAGAAGTCGATCGCGCCTTCGGCCAAGGCCGCCTCGGGGTGCTTCGGCTCGAACAGCCGATACGCCATGCACACCGCCATCTTCAACTCGTCCTTGAAACGCCGGGCGACGTGCAGCCAGTTGCCCTGCGGGATGTCGCGGGAGATCACCGATTCGGCCGATTCCTGCCAGCCCACCGTCACGGAGAGCATGTCCACGCCGGCGTTGCAGATGATGCGATTGATCTCGAGGCTCTCCTCCGGCGTGTTGCCGCCCCGGTCGAGCAGAAGCTCCTCTCCACACAGACGAATGATGATCGGGTAATTAGCGCCGACCTCCTTGCGAATGCCCGCGACGATCCGCCGCGGGAACTCCGCCCGCCCTCTCACGTCGCCGCCGAATTCGTCGGTTCGCTTGTTGGTGTAGGACGAGATGAAGTTCGACAGCAGGTAGCCCACGATCCCTGAGATTTCCACGGCGTCGAACCCGGCCTCGGCGCAGCGCCGCGCACCCCGCACATGCTGCTCGATGCAGATCTCGATCTCCTCCTTCGTCATCTCCCGTGGCGGCCGAAACCTGGGCAGCCGCTGCTCGACCGCCGACGGGCCGACCGTGTAGTCCAGGTGAATGCCCCCCACGCGGCCGCAGTGCATCAGTTGGAGGACGGAGACGGCGTCGTACTTGCGGATCACGTCGGCGATCCGCCTCAGGCCGGGGATGAACCGGTCATCCCAGATGGCCATCATGCCGACGTAGCCTTTGCCCTCCCCCCGCGGATCGGTATAGGCGCCCTGCGTCGTGACGATCCCCGCTCCGCCCCGCGCCTGGGCCTCCATGTAGGCTACTTCCTTGTCGGCGACATAGCCGTCGGAGTAGTTGAAGTTCGTCTCCGTCGAGGCGTACTTGATGCGGTTTTTCGTCTCGAGCTTGCCCAGTTTCCCCGGCGAGAAGATGTGGGGATATTTCCTTTGTCCGGGAAGCATGTCCTTCTCCTTCTGCTGACATCCAGCAGCTAATAGCTAACAGCCAATGGCTAACAGCTCATAGCTAATCGACCTTGACGATCACCGCAAGCGCCGTGTCGCCCGCGGCGCAGCCGGTGAACAGGCCGTATCCACCGCCCGTCAGCGCCAGTTCTTCGATCAGCTCGATGATCAGCCGGGCGCCCGTCGGGGCCTGCGGGTGCCCCCAGACGAGTGAGCTACCGTAGCTGTTCATCGTCGAGACATCGATCTCCATAGTCCTTGCGAAGAAGACGTCGTTCACCGCAAAGGGATTGTGCGTCTTGACGGCCTTGATGTCCTTCATGGTGATCCCCGCCCGGTCGAGGGCCTGTCGCGAGGCCGGCACGTTGGCCATGGGCATGAAGGCCTTCTCCGCGCGCCCCTGGCCGCACGACACGACACGCACCGAGACGTTCGGGTCCCTGCTCAACTCCGCGGCCTTCTCGCGGGTGGTCACGATCACTCCCGTATTCCCGTCGGCCGGATAGGTTTGCGTGCCGAAGGTGACGGTCCCGCCTTCGAGGGCCGGCTTGAGCTTCGCGAGGCCGCCGGCCGTGGTGGGGAAGACGCCTTCGTCGCCGGTCACGGTCTTAAGGACCTTGCGGCCAGATTGGTCCTTGACCTCAATGGGAAGGACCATGAAACGCTTAAGAAACGCGGCATCATCCTTTAGGGCATCTTGATACTGCTGATAACGCATCAAGGCCACCTCGTCCTGGGCGGCCCGGTCGATGCCGGCCTTCTTCGCCACGTTCTCCGCGGTCTGGACCATGGAGTTCTTCGCATACGGATCGCGGCCGAAGTTGTCCCACACCCAGTCCTCTGTCTTGCCGACGCCACCGACCGCCAGCGGATTCGGATAGTAGATGTGCGGCGAATTGCTCGTACGGTCGCACAAGAGGGCAAGGACACAGGCGTGCATACCCAGTTCGACCCCCATCGCTGCGCTGGTGATCACCTTGCCCGACGTGGCGCAGGCCTGGCTGACGATCGGCCCGGTGATGCCCGGCGCCCCGATCAGGCCCGCCACCCACGGCCCGCCATAGAAGCTGAACTGCTGGGGGACCGTCAGGCCTAAGAAAAGCCCGTCGAATACGTCGGCGGAGATCTTCCGCTCTGCAAGCGCCCGCACGGCCACGTCGGCGCCGAACTTCAAGGCGTGCAAATGACCAAAGCTGCCCTGCCACCGGCAGAACGGCGTTGACCAATAGCCGCCGTATGGGATGTATGCTTTCTTGAACTGCACAGCGAATCCCTCCATGTGTATGTCACGCCACGATCCCGGATTCCCTCAATCCGGCGAATCGCTCGATAGAGAAGCCAGCCTGCTGTAGGACTTTGTCCATGTCCTGTCCGTACCGGGGAGCATAAGGCAGGCACCGCCGTGAGGGAAGCTGATGTTCCCGCTCCACCGACGGCGGCGGCAGGCGGACGGGCTTTCGGGAAGGAGTGCTCGTCTCCAGCAACGCGTCTCGGATGGGCGGATAGTCGATCACCTGCGGCACCGTATGGATCGGGGCGGCCACCAAGCCATTGGCGCCGAGAAACTCCACCAAGTCGCTGGTCCAGAAGCTACAGCAGTTTAAGCTTGAGATTGCCTATGCCGCCGACGCCGATCGGAACCGCGACCGTGAGGGAGCGGTCAGCGTTCACCCTTG
>JAFGQA010000314.1 GCA_016935885.1 Phycisphaerae bacterium
AAACCGGTCATCCCCGTCGGCCACAGGGGGCCGACGCTGCAACGAAGCGTCAATGGAGCATGCACGCTCAACCCTAAAACGCTCTAAACGTGTTTGGCGTTCAAACGGGGTGGAATGGGTAACCGGCAATCAGAACGGCTTCATTCGACGCTTCATGCCAATCGTACGGTCCGCCGCGCGGCCTGTGGGGTCTTCAGAGCCGTGACCGCAAGGAAGCAGTCGGTGACTTTCAGCGTCATCCTAACGCCCAATCGCCTCCTGACGGGCGCGGCTCTCGTTTGAATGGCGATCAAGGCGGCCTGCGTTCGGTCACGATCGCGAACCTACAACTACTCCGGCCTCCAGACCGGCGTCTGGTCGTCCGCCGCATTGTCCGTCAGTCGTACGCGAAGGTACGTGCCTTCTGTCTGGAACGTGTCAATCACGTAGATGTCCCTGTTGCCGTCGATCGCTGGCCCGAAGGCGATATGATTGCCCGTCACTTGATACCTTCATCCTACTCCATTAGCACCAGAGCGAAAAGTAGATGGCGACTGCCTCCAAGAGCTCGGGGAGACGACAGATTAGGCCGGACGCCTTAGAACTGAAAGACGCAGTGTAGGCCGCGTTTGCCGGCCCGCGTCATACAAGGTAGAATCCTCGCATGTCCGAAGACAGCGGCCTCGCCCCCGCTCCTGCTAACGCGGGCGGTGCGCGAGAAGAGGGAGGATCGCATGTCCCAGTTGCAGAATGACGAGCCGGTACTCCACGACAGGCTTGGACGGCAGAGCATGGTCACGCGTGTCAGTGACGAAGTCGCCAAGTGCAGCCCCCCATGCGTCTTCGGTATTCATGGAGAATGGGGCAGCGGCAAGACCAGCTTCCTTCATCAACTTCACTGGGACCTGATCGGCGACTGCCCGCAACAAACGAAGGAAGAAAGCGAAGCGGCGAAGAAGAGACGCGGCAAGCATGGTCGGTATCAGGACTCCGTGACGGTCGTCTGGTTTGAGGCCTGGCGCTACCAGCACGAGAAAGACCCCGTCATCGCGCTCCTCCACGAGATTCGCACGCAATTGCCGCTGTACTCCAAGTGGCTGACCGAGGGCAAGAAGCTCACCGAGGTTGCGATCCGAGCCGCCCTTCTCGCGATGGAGGATATGACCAAACGCATTGGAATCGCCCCCTCGAAGATTCAGGAGTCGGGCGAACAGTGGGAGCGGGACCATTTGGCCGTCGCACTTCCCTCGCACACCATTCGCCAGCACCTCAACGCAGCTCTTGATCAACTGCTCGGTAAGAAGAAAGCGACCAAGCGAGAACACGCGCGCCTTGTCGTGCTCATTGATGACCTCGATCGTTGCGAGCCGGCCGCGGCGTTCCGGCTCCTCGAAGGCATCAAAATTTACCTCAACCTCCCGAGCTGCGTCTTCGTTCTCGGCATGAACCAACGGATCATCGAGCGGGCCATCGCCAAGCACACTGCCCCCGACGAGTCGCCGGACGTTCGCCATGAATACGCCTGCGAATACCTCGACAAGCTCTGCACCAACATCTGGCATCTTCCCTTGATCGACGACCCAGTTGATCCGCTAGGCCAGTGGCTGCCGGAAGACCTCCCCCATCGAGACCAATTCCTCGGAATCGTCAGAGAGCACGGCTGCCTCGCAGCCAACGCCCGGAAGATAAAATCCTTTGCCAATGTCCTGGTCAGGTTCGTCAACCAGAGGAAAGGTCGGCAGCTTACTCCCATTGTCCCGGCTCGCCGCGCCAAAGTCCTCTCCCGGCGCGCCCGACTCACCGTCCTCATGGCCTGCCTCTACCACGATCATCACGAGCTGTACCGCATGATCGAGGCCGACGCGGAGTTCTACAATCTCATGCATCAATGGGTGACAGGTCTTGTCCACGTGGACCGCGCAAAGAACGCGCCGCACGCACTGCTATGCCGTCTCAAGCTCCCCACAGGCTTCAAGCAGGCAGGGGGCGAGTCCGCAGAACTAAAGGAAGGGGCACCGTCGCCGCAGGGTGAAGCAACCTTCCCCGATCCCGTGCGGGGCAACGTGTTTCGCTTACAATCTCTTATACGGGCCCTTGGCAAGGTGGAAGTCAGCGAATTGCGGGATTACCTCATGTCTGGAAAAACGCGTGAAGAAGAAGACGAGAACACAAGCCGGTAGGCGGCCGCGTCCCTCAAAGAAGCCTGAACGTCAGGCGGAGAGCCTCGCGGCGGCGGAACCCGCCGCCGCGGACCGCGCGCGTTTCCTCGATCCCTTCGATGACCAAGTCCTACTTTACTACTACGACGAAATCCTCCGCTGGCACGGCTACATCCGCTTTCTTGGTCTGCCGCACCTCCGGGACAACCCGGACGTGCCCATCGACCGCCTTTACGTCGAGCCGTCGATCAGCGATTCGCACATTCAGCCGGAGCGTCCGATTAGAGAATGGCCGGACACGACGCCGGTGCTTCAGGCCGTGGCCGCGTCGCGGCGCCTGGTTCTGCTCGGCGATCCCGGGTCGGGTAAGTCCACGCTTGTAAGCTGGATCGCGTGGCAGCTCACACAGCCCGGCGACAGCGCCTGGACAAAACGCCTCGGCCGCCTCGTCCCGATCCCCATGATCCTCCGCGACATGACCATCGGCCGCGACATCACCTGGGACGGCCTGCTCGACGCCTTCCTCGCCTTGCCCGTCGCCAAGCCGCTGAACGAAGACGGCAAGGGCCGCGAGCGCCTGGCAGACCTGCTCGAACGCGGCCAAGCCATCATCATGCTCGACGGCCTGGACGAAATCGGCAGTACCGCCGTGCGCGACGCGTTGCGGGAAGCTGTCTTCCACGGAACGAGGCAAACCTCCCGATGCCGCTGGCTCTTGACCTCACGTATCGTCGGATATGGAAAGGTCCCTTTCGACCAATGGTATGTCAGATACCCGGAGCTTGTGACGGCAACTGCAGTGTTCGGGAGACCGAGTGAAGACATAGGGATAGCTGACCTCCGATACGTCGCCCCCTTCTCCGACGCGCAGATCGAGCAGTTCGCCCACAACTGGTACATCCAGCACGAGCAGGCCGAGCACGAACGACAGCAGCGGGCCCGCGAGTTGGTCGAGGCCATCGGCTCCAACGAAGGCACGCGCGACCTCGCCCGCATCCCGAATCTTCTCACGCTCATCGCCCTGATCTACCGCGTCTATCGCTGGCTGCCACACGGCCGGGCGATGCTCTACGACCGCATCGCCGAGGCCTATCTCGAGTCCATCGACCGCTTCCGCGGCCTCAAAGGCGTAGACTACCCACTCGTGCAGAAGAAACGCTGGCTTGCCTACGTTGGCTACCAGATGCAGTTGCGCCGCGGCGAGCAGGGAGGCGGCGGTCCGGTCTCCCGCGGGTCGGAGCAGCGTGAGATCCTCGTTGACGAGGAGCAGGTCCTCCGGTGGATCGCGGAGGCGATGGGCGAGACCGCCGCGGAGGATGCCGAGGCCTCGGCCCGACGGTTCGTGGACTACATCGCCCGGCGCAGCGGCCTGCTGCTGCCGCGGGGCGAGGGGCAGTTTGCCTTTACGCATCTGTCGCTTCAGGAGTACTTCGCCGCTTGCTATTGCGCGGAGCAGGTAACGGCCGGGCGCTGGCTGGAAGGCCGGGCGAAGCGGGCTGCGTTCTCGCCGGACGACCTCCGCGGCTACGCCAACCGGCGGCACTGGCGGGAGACGCTGATCCTGCTCTTCGAGGCCCTGGCCGAGCGAGGCGACTGGCCCGACGATCTAGTCGAATGCCTTTACGGCGAGGGCTTCTCCGAGTTGGCCGCCGACACCGAGGGGAGGAAACTGGACGCGGCGCTGCTGCTTGCGGATGTCTGTCTCGACCGCCACTCGGGCCTGTCGCCGGAGTGCCGCGAGGGGGGGCTGGTGGCCTGCTGGCGGTGGCAGATCATCCTGCAGCAGACGGAGGACTACTTTAAGAGACGTTATCAACTGCCCCCGATGGCCCACTTCCTGCTCTCCGCCAAGGGCCCGGGAAGCGAGGCGGTCTGGACGGCGTTCGACGTCGCCGCCGCCGATCTTGGCACATCTGCACCCGTACGCGTGCTCGACTTCATTGGGTGCCCCATCACCGACGCGGGGCTGGCCCACGTTTCGGCCCTGACCAGCCTGCAAAGGCTCGACCTGTGGGGGTGCACGCAGATCACGGATGCGGGGCTGGCCCACCTCTCGGCCCTGACCAGCCTGCAATGGCTCGACCTGAGCGACACGTGGATCACCGACGCGGGGCCGGAACACCTCTCGGGCTGTACGAAGCTTAAGAGCCTCTACACAGACGGCACCAAGGTGACGGAAGCGGGGAAGAAGCGGTTCTTCGAGTCCATCAAGCGGAAGTAGCTGTCAGCTTTCAGCCGTCAGCCAATCAGCGATCAGCCATCGGCAATCGTCAATCGCCAATCCCCCGCTCCCCTGGCCCCTCGGTCCCCTGCCCCGTCCCAGTCCCCTGATCCCTCGATCCACTCGGCCCCTCCGAGACCGGATTGCCCTCCCTCCACCGCGATTTCGGCCCTCCGAGCCGTGCTACGGATGCCCGAAAAGACGCCGCCTTCATGCACGTGATTGTAACTGGCACAACGATTGAGGCCAATCGGCCGGGCGCAATCGCGGCTCCGCCGTCCGCCACGCTACAACTCCCCCATCTGCTCGCATGACACCGGCCGGCACGCGCGAACTCAGACTACAGGCCTCACGCCTCCCGAAACGCCTCCCAGTCGACACCAAGCTGTCGCACGACTGCCCGGACCGTTCCGAGTTTGAGGTCATGACTGCCCCGGTCGGGCAAGACTGCCATGCGCTGTGTTCGCGGATTCAGCCACTTGCGATGCGAGCCGCCGCCTCGTCGTGGCAGTTCTTGGCAGCCCAATGTCGTCAGTTTGCGGGAAACATCTCGATAGGTCACGGCGAAACAACCAGGGTTTCGAGCCAGACGGGACCGTTGTCCGTTCCTTGCTGGATGCTTGCGGGCAGAGACCGCCCCATATCGTCGTAGGCCTCAATCACCGCTGCCAGCGCGTCCCGGACATTCTCTAATGCCTCCTCAGCCGTATTGCCTTCGGTGATCAACTCCGGCAAGAGGGGGGACGTCACCGTGAACCCGCCTTCAGGCTGCGGCGTCAGAATCAGTGGAATCTTGCACAACATGACAACACCTGATCGATGTGTCGGCCGTGTCCAGCCAGGTTACATGTCTCTCGTCCGATTGTACCATCCGATCGTCCCTGAAATCAATCAGGCAGGCAAGAATCCCAGGAACGGATCCCACGTTCCTACAGCTCCACAATCTGCTCATACGACTCCGGCCGGCGGTCGCGGAAGAACTGCCACGTGTTGCGCACCTCGCGGATCATGTCCAGGTCCATGTCGGCGATGACGATGTCGTCTTCCACGCGCTTGCCCTCGACGATGATCTGCCCGCGCGGGTCGCAGAAGTAGCTCGTGCCGTAGAACTCGCCGAACTTCCATGGCTCCTCGTAGCCCGGTCTGTTGATGGCCCCGAGGAAATAGCCGTTCGCCACCGCGTGGGCCGGCTGCTCCAGCTTCCACAGGTATTCGGAGAGCCCCGCCACCGTCGCCGACGGGTTAAACACGATCTCCGCGCCGTTCAGTCCCAGGCACCGCGCTCCCTCCGGGAAATGCCGGTCGTAGCAGATATAGACGCCGACCATTCCCACGGCCGTCTCGAAGACGGGATACCCGATGTTGCCCGGCCGGAAGAAGAACTTCTCCCAGAATCCCGGCGCGACGTGTGGGATGTGCATCTTGCGATACTTGCCCAGGTACATGCCGTCGGAGTCGATGACGGATGCGGTGTTGTAGTACACGCCTGGCATGTCCTCCTCGTAGATCGGCACGACCAGCACCATCTTGTGCTTCTTGGCCAGATCGCACATGAGCTGTGTCGTCGGCCCGTCGGGGATCGACTCCGCCATGCCGTACCACTTCGTATCCTGCTCGCAGCAGAAATACGGCCCGTAGAAAAGCTCCTGCAAGCAGAGCGCCTGCACCCCCTTGCCCGCGGCCTGTTCGATCAGTGCCACGTGCTTGTCAACCATCGACTTCTTGATCTTCTCGATCGGCGAACTCCCCGGTTCGCAGAGCGTCGCCTGAATCAGTCCACCTCGTACGATTCGTGCCATCAGCTAAGACCTCCAGTAACAGGCCACAAGTTCGGGATGAAGATCAACGGGCTTCAGCCCGCGCGGCCCCGCGTGCCCCCGAAGTTACAGCGTTTTCACGGCGATGCAACTGACTGTCTGACGATAGTGCCAAATAGGGTCCGTGACACTTCCGGCGGCATTCGATTTTGGGTGCCACGGGCGGCTTGTCCGCCCGTGCGGTCTCTCCGGTGGGCGCGCGGGGCATACACACTGGCAGGCAGTACGCGTTTGGCCTTCAGACGGGGGTGGCATGGGTCGTGGTGGCATGGGTAACGAACGACACGCCCCACGGGGGTGGGTCGTTCATTACCCGTGAGAACAGGCTCGCACGGACGCCCACGGGTAAGCTCCGCCGCCGCTGGCGGCTCCGCTTACCCATGCCACCCTTGGCACCCATGCCACCCTCGGCACACCTGCCACACCGCTTAACGCGTACGCAGGCAAGCTGCAAGTGACACCCAACCCGAAGAAGAGGCTGTGACAAGGCACTACACTGTCACGGACCTGCCGAAGACGGTACACAGTCCGGCTACGCCGCCGATCGCGCGTACACCGATCCTCTTCCCGTCCGCGTGGACCCATCCCCGACCAAAGGCTATGATACCGATCCCAGGAAGCCACCAGTCTCCATCAGACGGGAGGGATCAGGCTTTATATCGAGCGACAAGACCCCGCGGGCTTCAGGCCGGCGGCCGGTTTGTCAGGCGTTGCCAGAATAGGAGATTCCCGAATGCCGACCGACAACATCGAAACCGTCAGACTCTTCGTCAATGGCGATTTCCGCGAGGCCGTTGCGACTCACCACGGTCCCGTGTACAACCCGTCCACTGGCGAGCAGATCGCCCGATGTCCCTTCTGTGACGCCGACGAGACCGCCTCCGTCGTCCAGGCCGCGGCCGACGCCTTCCCCGCCTGGCGCGACACACCCATCGTCGAGCGGGCGCGTGTCATGTTCCGACTCGTCGCCCTGATGGAGAAACACGTCGAGGACCTCGCCAAGACCATCTCCCGTGAGCACGGCAAGACCTACGTCGAGTCACTCGGCTCCGTCCGCCGCGCCATCGAGATGACCGAGTTTGCCTGCGGCATGCCCACACTCACCATGGGCGACACGGTCCACGACCTCGCCCAGAACGTCGATTGCGAGACCTTCTACTACCCCCTCGGCGTCTGCGTTGGCATCACGCCGTTCAACTTCCCGCTGATGGTCCCGTTGTGGATGGTCCCGAACGCCCTCGCGACGGGCAACACGTTCGTCCTGAAGCCCAGCGAGAAGGTCCCGCTCAGTGCCATGCGCCTAGCGGAGTTGCTCGCCGAGGCCGGTCTGCCCAAAGGCGTCTTTAACATCGTCCACGGAGACAAGCAGTGCGTCGACGTCCTCCTCACGCATCCGCTTGTTCAGGCCGTCAGCTTCGTCGGGAGCACGCCGATCGCCAAGTACATCTACGAGACCGCCACCAGCCACGGCAAACGCTGCCAGGCCAATGGCGGCGCCAAGAACCACATCGTCATCATGCCCGATGCGGACATGGACATGGTCGCCGGTGCCGTCCAGACCAGTGCCTTCGGCTGTAGCGGCCAGCGCTGCATGGCCGGTCCGCTCGCCGTCGCCGTCGGCGAGGCCGGCGACGCCGTCGTCGAAAGGCTCGTCGCGGGTGCCGACAAGATGAAGGTCGGCCCCACCGACCGCGACTGGGGCGCCGACATGGGACCCGTCGTCACGAGGCAGCACCTCGAAGGCCTACTGGCGCATATTGACAAGGGCATCAAGGAAGGCACCAAGCTCGCCCGGGACGGCCGCGGCGTCAAGGTCGCCGAACTCCCCAACGGCTTCTACCTCGGCCCGACGATCTTCGACCACGCAGACCCCGGCATGCACGTCTTCAAAACGGAGCTGTTCGGCCCCATCTTGACCGTCACGCGGGTCGGCGACCTCGACGAAGCCATCGAACTGACGAACAAGAGCGAATACGGCAACGGCGCCGTCATCTACACGCGAAGCGGCCACGCCGCCCGCGAGTTCAAGCACCGCGCCGGCGCCGGCATGATCGGCATCAACGTCGGCGTGCCCGCCCCGATGGCCATGTTCCCCTTCACCGGCCAGAAGGCGAGCTTCTTCGGCGACGTGCAGATCCAAGGCAAGGAGGGCATTCGCTTCTACACACAGCAGAAGATGATCCTATCCCGCTGGCACGCCGGCGGCCACGCAGGGGAGTTCGTAACGACGAGGGGCTGACGCCGGGATGTGATGCGATGGCCACTTCCGAACAGGCGTGACCTACGTCTCGGGTCTGCGCGCTGCGCACAGGACGCACGTAGGATGGCGAATCCTGCCCATCTGTTGAACCTGCGCACCTGCTCGCTTGGGAACGCGGCGAGGTCGCGGGCAGCCGCGACCTCATGTCCGCGGTCATGCCTGCCCACGGTCGATCGAATAGAGCCACCAACGTCGGCGTGCATTCTCTCCGGGCTTGACATGCCGTACGGCGTAGATCGTCATCGTCTCTCCGCTGTCGGTCCACACGCGGAAGTAGTGCTTGCGGTAGTAGCGCTCTCCGCCACGCCGATGTCCCTCCGCCTCGGTTTGCTTCCAGGACTCGAGCAACTCGCGGATCACGTAGTGTCGTCCCCGCCAGGTGAAACCCGCCGGCAGACCCGGCTGCCCCCGGGCCATCGCGGCAGCATCGAACGTGCCGGGATCCGGCGTGATTGCCTCGGATACGAATTCGCCTTCAAGGGCCATGAATCCACCGTCGAAACACACCTCGACACGTTCCCTTGCTCATAACTGCTCGCGGTGCTTGGATCAAGGC
>JAFGQA010000315.1 GCA_016935885.1 Phycisphaerae bacterium
CGCCAGTGCCTCAACGGAGAGTGTCCTACACGGACACTGGCAGACAAGCTGCCAGTGGCACCCCGCCGCCGATTGTGTCATGGACCCAGAAAGAGGTTCCCGCAGTGACCACGATTGACATCAAGGTCAGCGGCGGCTAAACTTCGATCTTTTGGGGGCCGACCGGTCCGCAGGCAGGATCGAGAACCATGAGTAACTACGTCGCCAACACATGCCGATTCGACCCGCGGCCCATAGCCGTCGGCATCGGCATCGGCATTACGACCTTGAGGGAGGAGGCTTCCTAGGCGACGCTTGATCGACTTAATGCGAACATGCGAAGGCCCTGGAAGCCCGAGGTTTCCAGGGCTTTCTTCTTGGACGAGAGGTGCTTGTCGATGGCAATCAAGGAGACACCGAAAAGCCGCCGAGGCGCCACGGGCTTCAGCCCGTGCGGCGCCGCTCAGTCGAGTGGCGCTCACTCTCCGGGCGCGCGCGCTGAAGTCCTCGGCTCTTCAGCCACGCACGAGGTCCTGCCCTCGATGGGCGAGGAGGCCCGCCGGCTCCTGACCCTCGCCGCGCCCATGATCGGGACCATGGTCTCGCGGATGGCTATGGGCTTCGTCGATTTCATCCTGGTCTCCATGCTCGGCACCGAGGCCACCGCAGCCATCAGCCCGTCCACCATCTGCGTCTTCTCCGTCCTCTGCCTGGGCATGGGCGCCGTGATGAGCATCCAGACGTTCTCCGCCCAGGCCCTCGGTCGCCGCCGGCACCGCGACGCCGCGGCCTACGCCTGGCACGGCTTCTACGTCGCCGCCGTGTTCGGTGCGATCTCGCTGCCGGTCATCCTGCTGGTCAAGCCCTTCTGGGCCCTCGTGGGCCATGCCCCCGGTGTCCAGGCCCTCGAGAACGCCTATTGCGAGACTGCGTTCTGGTGCATGGGCTTCACGGTCCTGTGCGCCAGCCTCGAGGGATTCTTCAACGGCGTACAGAAACCCTCCGTCGCCCTGGTCGCCGCGCTGGTGGCCCTTGTGGTCAACGCGCTGGGCAGCTACTGCCTGATCTTCGGGAAGCTCGGCTTCCCGGCGCTCGGTATCCGGGGCGCGGCCATCGCGACGGTCGCCGCGTGGGGCATCCGCGCGGCCATGCTCGTCACCGTGTTCCTGTCCCGGGAATTCCACCTTGGTTTCCGCACGCGCCACACCTGGCGATTCGACGCCGACAAGCTCAAGGGCATCTTCCGAATCGGGGGCCCCATCGCCATCCAGTGGGTCCTCGACATCGGCGCATGGTTCGTCTTCCTCACGCTGCTCGTAAGCCAGTTCGGAACCACCTCCATGGCCGCCGCCAACATCGGCCTCCAGTACATGCACGCCTCGTTCATGCCGGCCATCGGGCTCGGCATCGGCGTCTGCTCGCTGGTCGGGCACGCGATCGGTGAACGCAGGCCCAACCTCGCCGCCCAACGCGCTCGCCTCGGCATGGTCATCACCGGCCTCTACATGGGCGCCATCGGGCTGTTGTTCCTGTTTGCACGCAGACCCCTGATGGGCCTGTTGTCGAACGACCCCGAGGTGATCCACCTGGGTGCCGGCGTCTTGATCTGGGCAGCGATTTTCCAAGTCTTCGACGCCGCCCAGATCACGTATGTCAACGCCCTCCGCGGCGCAGGCGACACGCGTTGGCCTGCGCTCGTAGTGGCCGGCCACTGTTGGATCGTCTTCATCCTCGGCGGGTATTTGGTTGCAAGGATCTTCCCTCACTGGGGCCTCCACGGCCCCTGGATGATGTGTACGCTGTACATTATCCTACTGGGTTTGGCGCTTTGGCGGCGTTTCGACCGAGGCGCCTGGCGAAAGATAGACCTGTTCAAGGACCAGCCGGCTCCTAGCAATCTCCCCGTCGTCTCATCGGGTGGATCGCCGCCCAGCGCCGGCGCGCCGGAAGATGCCGGGCAGGCAGGTCTTATGACTGATGGCTGACAACTGAAAGCTGACCGCTCCTGGAGCCCTCGAATGTTCAAAGAAGTACCCAGCAAGTTCGACTTCCCGGCGGCCGAGAAGGAAACCCTTGCCTTCTGGGAACAGAACAAGATCTACGAGAGGTCCATCGAGCAAAGCCGTGGCGGCAAACCGTTCATCTTCTTCGAGGGCCCTCCCACCGCCAACGGACTGCCCCATCCCGGCCACTGCCTGACGCGCGCGATCAAGGACCTATTCCCGCGGTACAAGACCATGACTGGCCACTATTGCCTCCGCAAGGGCGGCTGGGACACCCACGGGCTGCCCGTCGAGGTCGAGGTCTGCAAGGAGATGGGCATCCACACCAAGGAGGAAATAGAGGCGTACGGCGTCGAGGCGTTCAACAGGAAGTGCCTCGAATCCGTCTTCCGCTACACGAAGGAATGGGAGGACCTGACGCGGCGAATCGGCTTCTGGGTCAACCTCGAGGAGGCCTACGTCACGTACCACAGGAGTTACGTCGAGTCCGTGTGGTGGGCGCTCAAGACCCTGTTCGATGCCGGTCTGCTCTATCAGGGTCACAAGATCGTCTGGTGGTGGGCACAAGGCGGCACCGCCCTGTCCGCCGGCGAGGTCGGCCAAGGCTACCGCGAGGTAGACGACACCAGCGTCTTCGTGCGGTTCCCGATCATCATGGACGATAAGGCAAAGGCGCTCGGCCTCGAAGAAGGGCCGCGGGCTTCGGCCCGCACGGCCTCACCAAACGGAGCGAGTGCCGCCCCGGGCACCAACCTCCTCGTCTGGACCACCACGCCGTGGACGCTGCCCAGCAACATGTTCGCCGCCGTCCACGCGGATTCAGACTACGCGGTCGTCCTCGACGAGGTGGACGGCGAACGGCTCATCTTCGCCGAGGCCCTCGTCGAACCGATCGCCAGGAAGCTGAGGGCCACCGAGCGCTGGAAGATCGAGCGGACCTTTAAAGGCTACGAACTCGTCGGCCTGCGCTATCGGCCTCCGTTCGACTGTTATGCCAAGCGGCCCGCCAGGGACTTCGTCCCCCGTGCCGACGAGACGCCACTCCGCGACTATCAGGCTGCCCTCACTGACGGCGGCACGCAACACGCCTTCTGGCGCGTTCTCGCCGCGGATTTCGTCACGCTCGACGCCGGCACCGGCCTCGTTCACCAAGCCCCCGCCTTCGGTGAAGTCGACTTCGACCTCTTCCAGGTGGACCGCCGGCGGTTCGAGGACCCCGAATCCGTCCCGTTGCTCTGTGCTGTCGCCCCGAACGGCGCCTTCAACGGCGACTTCCCCAAGTACGAAGGCCGTTGGGTCAAGGACACCGACAAAGACATCTGTCAGGATATGAAGGACGGCGGAGTGCTCATCTTCCAGGAGCAGTACCGCCACGACTATCCGTTCTGCTGGCGGGCCGAGGATGACCCGCTGATTCAATACCCGAGAAGAAGCTGGTTCATCCGCACGACGCAATTCAAGGAGGACATGCTCGCGAATAACCAGGAGATCAACTGGCTGCCCGAGCACATCAAGGCCGGCCGCTTCGGCAAGTTTTTGGAATCCAACGTGGATTGGGCGCTGTCGCGCGAGCGCTACTGGGGCACGCCCCTGCCGATCTGGGTATGCGAATCGTGCGGTCACATGGAAGCGATCGATTCGTATGAAGCCGTCACGCGCAAACCGGGCGTCGGCGGCCTGGAGGTGTGGGAGGCCGCCAAACGGCAAAGCCCGGACCTGAGCGAACATCTGAAAGTACACAAGCCGTACATCGATGCGATCACATACACCTGCCCCAAGTGCGACGGCGGCCGGATGCAGCGCGTCCCCGAGGTGATCGACGCGTGGTTCGACTCCGGGGCCATGCCGTTTGCCCAGTGGGGCTACCCGCATCAGAACGCCGAGATGTTCAACGATCAGTTTCCCGCCCACTTCATCTCCGAGGCGCTCGACCAGACGCGCGGCTGGTTCTACTCGCTCACCGCCATCAGCGTGATGCTGTTCGGGAAGAACGGCGTCGCGCGAGAGGATCCGCAATCCACAATCCGCACGCCGCAATCGTCTCACGCAGAGGCGCAGAGCGCGCAGAGAATTGCCAATCGTCAATCGTCCATCGTCAATCCGTCGCTGGTGCGAGAACCGTCGCTGGTGCGAGAATCGCTGGTGCGAGAACCGTCGCTGGTGCGAGAATCCCTTCTCGCACCCCCTGCCGATTATCCCCACCCCTTCAGGACCTGCATCGTCCTCGGCCTGCTGATGGGCGAGGACGGGCTCAAGATGTCCAAACAGAAGAAGAACTTCAAGGAGCCGAACTACATCTTCGAGCACGAAGGCGCGGACGCCATGCGTTGGCTCTTCTTCAGCGGTCAGACGCCGTGGACGAGCATTCGCTTTCAGGAGTCGACGATCGCCGAGGGGCAGCGCGAGTTTCTGATCCGCCTGTATAACTGCTACAGCTTCTTCGTCATCTACGCGAACATCGACAAGTGGACGCCCGATCAGCAGCCCGCCGCCGATGTCAGAACGGAGATGGATCGGTGGATCATCAGCGAACTGAACCAGTGTTGCGCCGACACGTACAAGCACATGGAGGCGTACGACAACTACAACGCCGCCAAGGCTCTCGTCGCCTTCGTCGACGCCCTGTCGAACTGGTACGTCCGCCGGAACCGCGAGCGATTCTGGCGGTCCGGCATGGACGACGACAAGAAGGCCGCGTACGCCACGCTACACGAGTGCCTCGTCACCGTCTCGAAGCTGATTGCCCCGTTCACGCCGTTCATCGCGGAGTCGATGCACCAGAACCTCGTCCGCACGCACGATCCCGAGGCGACGCTGAGCGTTCATCTTTGCGATTACCCGATTACCGAGGCCAACAAGAGCGGAATCGAGCAGAACATCGACCGCGAGTTGAACGCCCAGGTGGCCAACGTTCGCCAACTCGTCTCTTGTGGCCGGGCCGCTCGCTCCGCCGCCAAGCTCCGCGTCCGCCAGCCCCTGGCGGCCATCGAGCTGTATCATCGCCAAGCCGACGTCATCAAGACCCATGAAGACGTCATCAAAGACGAACTCAACGTCAAACGCATCGACTACGTCTCGTCGGACGAGATCGACAAGTACGTTCACTACGAGGTCAAGCCGGACTTCAAGAAGATCGGCCCCAAGCACGGGCCCCTGGCGCCGGGAATCAAGGTCGCCCTGGCTGAGCATCCGGACGTCGAGAGCCTCGTCAGGTCGCTCGAACGCCTCGGCACGTGCACGGTCAACGTGGAGGGCCAGACCGTCGAACTTACCGGCAGGGAGGTCGCCGTCGAACTGCACGCCAAGGAGGGCTATACCGCCGATCGCATCCCCGGCCACGGCATTCTCGTGCTGGACACGCACGTCACGGATGAACTCCGCGACGAGGGCATCGCCCGAGATCTGGTCAACCAAATCCAGCAGGCCCGTAAGAGGCTCGACCTGCGTTATGAACAAAGGATTGACTTGGCCATCGTCGGCGACGAAGACGTCCAGCGCGTCATCAACGGCTTCGGCAAGTATGTCATGGGGGAGACGCTCGCCCAGGCTATCCTGAATCAACCGATCCCCGACATCGAGCCGGTCAAGACCCGAATCGAGGGCCACGACGTGGAAATCCACGTCAAGCCCCTGTAGGCTACGAACCTGCCAAGGAGCCGCGCGCCATTGAAGGGCCGGGGGCCTGGAGCCCGCGCGGCCTGAAGTTGAAGTCCGCGCCTCTTCGTTACGGAAGCAGTCATTCTGAGTCGTCAACAGACGGGAACGCCAATGCCCCGCTACACCGCCAAGACCGCCGACAAGCACGTCCTCTACCAGAAATCCGTCCAGTCTCCCGAGGCAGAGGTCGACTTCGTCGACCGCGTCTACAAGAACCACTACGGCGGCCCGCCAACGCACTTCCGGGAGGACTTCTGCGGAACGGCCCTCATCTCGTGCGAGTGGGTCAAGCGGCGAAAGGACAACCATGCCTACGGCGTCGACCTCCACCAGGCCACGCTCGACTGGGGCATCAGGCACAACATCAGCCAGCTTGCGGAAGAAGCGGCCGACCGCGTCCACTTGATCAGTGACGACGTTCTCAACGTGACCAGGCCCAAGGTTCACGTCATCGGCGCGTTCAACTTCAGCTACTTCATCTTCAAGGAGTCCGACCAGCTCGTCGGCTACTTCACGACCGTCAGGAAGTCGCTCCAGCAGCAAGGCCTCTTTGTTCTCGACGCGTACGGTGGCTACGAGGCCCAGCAAGTCATGGAGGAGGAGACCCGGTACGACGGCTTCACATACGTTTGGGACCAGGCAGTGTACAATCCTATCAACGATTACACCGTATGCCATATCCACTTCAGATTCCCGGACGGCACCATGATGAAGAAGGCCTTCACGTACGATTGGCGGCTGTGGACGCTCGGCGGCATCCAGGACGCTCTGCTCGCCGCGGGGTTCCAGGAGACCGCGGTTTACTGGGAAGGCACCAACAAGAAGGGCGATGGCAACGGGGTTTACCGAAGGAGCAAGAAGGCCGAAAACACACCCGGCTGGAACGCATACATCCTGGGATTGCCATGACCGCGCTCGCCGCTTGCTCCCGGGTGGGCAACCGGCCGGCCTAGTACCGCGTTTCATAAGAAACGCGACTACGATTGCTGGACAGAGAATCCCTTCTCGGTCCTGAAGCCGGTGCCGAGAAAGGATTCTCGGCAGAGCGTACAGTCGTTCTATTTGTGAAACGCCGTAGTAGGACACCCGGCCGATGTCACGACGATCGAATCGTCCCACACTCCAGGAGAACAACCATGACGATGACCATATCCACGAAACTGATGATCACGACGGCCGCTTTGATCTGCGGGCTGCTGACGACGGCCAGCTACAGCCAGGGCAAGCCCGCCCCAGCGAGCGTTGGCGACGAGGCCCCCGAGATCGGCCTGGAGAAGCTCCTCCAGGCGCCCAAGGGTGCGGAGGCGAGCCTGAAGGCCCTGAAAGGCAAGGTCGTGGTCCTTGAGTTTTGGGGAACGTGGTGCGGCCCCTGTGTCATGGCCATTCCACATCTTAATGAATTGGTGGAGAAGTTTAAGGACAAACCCGTGCGGTTCATCTCCATCACGGACGAGAAGCAGGAAGTCGTCGAGAAGTTCCTTGAGAAGAGGGCGATCCGTGGCTGGGTGGGTCTCGATACCGATCGATCCATATTCAATGCCTACGGCTTTCGCGGGGTCCCTTACACCGTTCTGATCGACAAAGAGGGCAAGGTCGCGGCCGTGACGCACCCGAATGCCTTGACCGAGGACATCCTGGGCGCCGTGCTCGCGGGCAAAGCGCCCTCGATCTCCGAGATGGACCACCGGCGCGTCGGCCTGCCTGACGCGGGGGCGAATGCCGACCTGTTGCCGGCGCTGTTCGAGGTCACCATCCGTCCGACGGTGGCTGAGAACGGTGGGATGTCTTCAAGCCGTGAGAAGGTAACGATCGAGTGCTACTCCATTCAGAGCATCATCGCTTACGCCTTCGACGTGCGGGCGACGCGAATTGTGGATCGGGCCTCCCTGCCGGACGGCCGATTCGATGCCATCGTGTCCGTACCGGAAGCCCGGGCGGACATGCTTAAGCCGCTGTTGCAGCAGGCGCTGGGATTGACGTTCGGCTTCAAGGCGCGCGAAGAAACACAGGAACTGGACGCCTACGTGCTCACGGTCGCGAAGGGCGGACGCAAGTCCGGCTTGCAGCCGACCGCATCGACCGGCGGCTCGGGCAGTTCCAGCCGAGACAACCGCATCTCGGCCGTGAACAGCACCATCGATGCACTCGGCCACATGCTTGAATCCAGGCTGAACCGCCCCGTGCTCGACAAAACCGGCCTTGAAGGCAGGTTCGATTGGGAACTCAAGGTTGAGTCCTGGGCCGACAAGGCGGTGGACACGGCGTTGCGAGAACAATTCGGTCTCGAACTGACGTCCGCCAGGGTGCCGGTCGAAGTGCTGATCGTGGAGAAGGCGAGCGATGCCAGTCGTGGGCCACGCGGGTCCGGCGACGACTGACATCGGACGCGGACGTTCGTTGCGTAGCCTTGTCTTGGACCCAGCCACACCCGCGGCAGAGCGCGGGGCGCCGTCGAGCAGGTGGGATCCGCGTTGGATCAGCCAGCCTTGCTGTCCCGCGTCGTTCCTACCGACGGCAGGAACGGTGGGAGTGGGCAGTCCAGCGCGTCGGTGACGGCGCGAAGCAGTTCGGCTTCCTTGACTGTTACGGTGCCGTCCGCCAGGACGCATCGGGCACAAGCGTCGACGATGCGCTCCTTGATCCGCGGCGAGGCCATCGCCAGGCGGTCGATGGCCAAGCCGAGTGCCCTGAAGCTGCCCGGCTTTTCCGGAAGGATCGACGGCGACTCCGCTCTTGCAGCCGTCTTTGGCAACTTCGACACCGCGGCGTCGAACGCCTTCTGCGTGGCTTCCGCATCTCGATGGCCGATCCGCGTGAGGAATGAAAGGACCGTCAGGCAATCGGGCAGGAGCGGCGAGAAGGCCCGATAGCGGACCTCCTTGCGGTCGGGGCTGCCGAAGTGTGCCGCCAAGCGGCGAAGCAGGAGCTTCAGCAGGGCAAACTCGAAGATGCTGACCATGCGATCCGCGGTCACCAAGTGCCGAACGTTCTTGCGAAAGACCGTGTACTGCTTCTGGCTGAGCTGGCGAAGGGCCGGCACGGTCAGATCGGCGAGCGGCAGTCTCACTCCGAGGTGGAGCGACGACACCATAGGCCAGATGTCCGCGGCCTTCTGGACGATGGTCGGCTCGCTGTGCATGTGGAGAAGATCGAGTTGCCGTTGACGTTCGGCGTCGTCCGTATCAAGGAGCAGGGCATAGATCAGGGCGACGGCCCCGAAGGGCTTGTAGGCGGCGGCGCGGACCGGCGCCGGTAGCGAGGCGATGAGCGCCGCGCCGTAGGCGAGATGGTCGATGGTCGGCGCGGCCACCTGGCTGACGACTTGGTCGGGGGCGACCATCACGTTGTCCATGGCCTGGAAGGCTGACCCGGCGGTCCTTCTCGTGAAGCGCATCTCGTGAAGCGTATCTCGTGAAGCGAGTAGGTCTGGCTTGCCGTTTGGCGGCATCGGGACCGCCTTGGCCGGCTCCACGCGGGGGAATTCGCCGTCAAACGATGGGTCGATCCGTCGAATGCGATCGGCCAACGGCGGGTGCGTGGCCAGGGCGTTTTCAAGGAAAAGCGGCTTGAGCAGTCCGTTCGCGAAGAACATGTGGCTTGCTTCCTCGGCGGCCGGGGCAAGGAGCGTCGCCTTGCGGGGGTGCCCGCCGATCTTCTTGAGGGCGCCGGCCAGGCCGCTGGGGTTGCGGGTGAAGCTCACGGCCGAGGCGTCCGCGAGGAACTCGCGTTGTCTGGAGACGGCCGCCTTGATGAGCCGGCCGAAAAAGACGCCGATATAACCGATGATCGCGAGGAGCCCGCCGAAGACGATGCCGATCAGAGCGGCACCGCCGGACCGCCTGCCGACGCGGACACGCGAGCTCTCCAGGCCCGCGCGCACCAGGCCCTTGCCGATGAACCCGAGAAAGAGGATGCCATGGGTCAACCCGATCAGGCGGATGTTGAGCCGCATATCGCCGTTGAGGATATGGCTGAATTCGTGGGCGATCACGCCTTGAAGCTCGTCGCGGCTTAATGCCTGCACGCAGCCGCGCGTCGCGGCGATCACGGCGTCGTTCGGCGAGAAACCGGCGGCGAAGGCGTTGATTCCCTTCTCGTCATCCATGACGAACACCGACGGCACGGCGATGCCCGATGCGAGGGCCATCTCCTCCACGACGTTGAGCAGCCTTCGCTCGTTCGGATCCTCCGTTTCCGGGCTGACCATGCGCCCGCCGAGTCCGGCCGCCACGACGTCACCACCTCCGCGAAGTGACCGGATCTTCCACAGGCTGCCGACGGCGATCACCGCAAGCACGGCGATGACGGTGTAGCCGAGAACGTCCAGCCGCCACCACGAGAAGCGCGAGCCGCCGTGTTGGTCGAGTGTTCCGAGTCCACCAGTATCGTAGGATGCGCGGAGGTCGAACCACGAGACCGCCGCAAGGCCGACGAAGTAACAGGCGGCACTGATGAGGAGCACGGTCAGCACGAGGAGGGCAACGAGTCGCCCCGTGTTCCTTCTGGCTTTGGCTTGGTGTTCGAAGAAGTTCATGACATCGAGAACAGGTCCGTCGCGAACGAACAGGGAGCGTAGACCTCGGCTGCATTCAGCGTATCTTCATGGTGTGGCACGGGCAAGGACCACGCCAGGAAGGAGGGTTGGGGGCCTCGGGTCCGTGATACTTCCGGCGGCATTCGATTCTGGGTGCCAGCTCGGGCGGCATTCGATTTTGGGTGCCACCCCGGGCGGCATTCGATTTTGGGTGCCACCCCGGGCGGCATTCGATTTTGGGTGTCAGCTCGGGCGGCATTCGCTTTTTGGGTGCCACGGGCGGCTTTTCCGCCCGTGCGGTTTCGCTGGTGGGCGCATGGGGCATACACACTGGCAGGCAAGCTGCCAGTGGCACCAGCCCAAACTGTTGCTGGCAGGCAAGCTGCCAGTGGCACCAGCCCAAACTGTCGCGGACCCGGGGCCATCGGACTGGGAATTGTAGATCGGAGGATGATCCACGTAAGATGGGCGACCCGATAAGCCGCAGAAGGGCTGGCGCCTCGAGAGGAACACCGTGTCGGACCCACCCAAAGCCACGCCAGTGATCGAGGCCGAGGCGACCATCACGACGGACACGTCGTGCATGATCTGCGGCTACAACCTCCGCGGCATGACGCCGAGCAAGGTCTGCCCCGAGTGCGGCACGCCGATTGGTCGGTCGATCCACGGCAACCTTCTGAGATACGCCGATTCTGAATGGCTCGACAAGCTGTCATTGGGCGTGCGGCTCACTTTGTGGAGCATTCTGATTTCGATTCTGATTATCACTGGTGTGACAGTCATCGTGGTCACGGCGGCGAGCCGCGTTTCCCCTATCGTGATTGGCATTCCGAGGATCGTTATGGCAGGTCTCGGATTGTGGGCGAAGGTCCTTGTCACGACGGTGGAACCCAGTGTTGCCTTCACGGAGAGCTTGGTCACGCTTCGCAGAGCTGTTCGCGGCTGCGCAATCGTCAGCTTCGCGGGAGCGACCATCGAGTCGTTCGGGGCGCATCTTCTAGGGCCGACGCAGGTGGCGGTGTCCAGTGCCGTTTTGGGCCTGGCCGGCGTCGTGGCCCAGTTCGGCATGTTCATCTACCTCCGTCGATTCGCCATGCGGATTCCTAATCCAAAACTGGCCAAGTCCACCACGAAGGTCATGTGGGGCTTGGGCATTGCCGTCGGAATCATGTCCATATGCACGATTGTGCAGGCCTTGATCCGTGCCTTCTCCGGGGCCCCTTGGGCCACTCAGCTTCCTTTCATAGTCTTTAGGATCGCCGCATCTGTCGCCACGATTCCGCTGTTGGTGTTTGGGATCTGGTATGTGATCATCCTGTTCAACTACAGGGATGCCTTCCGGAAGGCGGCGACGCAGGCCCGTCAATTCGCGACGCAGCCCGCAGCCGTGGTAGATCTTCGGTCCGTGGTGCCACCGCCACCCGGCCCCGTGGGTCCGTGACACTTCCGGCGAGATTCGATTCTGGGTGCCACGGGCGGCTTGTCCGCCCGTGCAGTTTTGCTGGTGGGCGCATGGGGCATACACACTGGCAGACAAGCTGCCAGTGGCACCCGTTTGTACTGTCATGGACCCAGGTCCCATGCGGCAGCCAGTGGGGCCCTTGACTTGTATTATAGGGCGTTGCTAGACTGCCCGTCTCGCCCGCGGCCGGGCAGGCGGCGGGACGAGGATGAGTGGTGAGGTGTAAGCCCACCGGCGCGGTGAGCGATTGGGGGCTTCGCCCCACAGCGCAGGGGAGCGGTCGCCGCATTCAGGGGCCCCTGACCTTGGTGGTGGGGGGCCGTACAGCCCGTTTGGGCGTACCCCCCGACCCAAGGTTGGGGGCTCTTGGAAGTCCAGCGTGACGACCTTGCGATGTCCGGTCAGCGCCTGTCTCGGATCCTTTTGTAGCATGGATCAGGGCGCGAGTGGGGTAGTCCGGAGGTCCTCATGAGCGCCCCTGAGCCACCGAAGCGGATGCCCGGCGGGGCGTTTCGTTGGGCGGGCTTGGGCCTGGAGTTGGCCGCCACCCTGGTGGGAGCCTGTCTGCTGGGTTACTGGATCGACCGTCAACTCAAGACCGATCCGTGGGCCCTGCTCATCTGCGCCGTGTTGGGTATCGTGGGTGGCCTCTACAACATGATCCGGCGGTCGGTGCACGACCTGCTCGGCCCGACGGGCAAGGATGACAAACGCCGGGGACAAGGCACTGGCGGTGATGCGAGCGTTTGATGCCGGCGGCGGATGACATATGTCAGGTTCCCCGGCGCCTCTATTTGTTGCCGTTGGCTGGTTGGCTGGTGCTCGTGGTGGTAGGGTACCTGCCGACCCGGTCGCTTGGCGGGGCTGGCGCCCTGGAGGCGATGGTTGCCGGCCAAGCGGTGGTCGTCGCGGTCGTTTATGGTACGCTGGTTCCGGCGCTGCGGCGCATGGCGACGGCGGAAGCGCGGGTCCGCCTTCGGATAGCGCTGAAGGCGGGCGGCGTCCGGTTTCTGCTGACTGTGCTGATCGGCGCGGTGGTCGCGTGGCGTGGATTCGTGGAGCCGAGCGTCTTCCTGATTTGGCTTGCCATCGCCTATGTCGTGATGATCAAGATTGAAGTGTGGACCTTGATTCGCTGGGGCAAACGACTCGAGAGCCAAACATGATCATGAACTGTCTGGCGTCCGGTGGCAATCCGCTCACGCACGTCGTAGACCACCCGTGGTCCAGGATCGGCGAGGGGGAGGGCCTTCTCCATCAGTTCACCTTCCTGTCGAACCACGTCATCATGTTGATGGTCGCTGCCGCGCTGCTGATCTTGCTCCTGCCGCGATGGTTGCGGCCCCGGACGGAGGGCGACGAGGTCGAGCGGCTCACGCCGTCCGGCATGGGGAACTTCATCGAGGTCATCTGCGAGTTCCTTCGGGAGCAGATCGCCCGGCCGTACCTCGGGTCGTACACAGACCGGTTCATTACGTATATATGGACAGTGTTCTTCTTCATCCTGACGTGCAATCTCCTCGGCCTGGTACCGCTCGAGCCGATCACCAAGCCGATTTTCGGCCACGGCATCTACGGCACGGCGACGGGTAACATCTTCACGACCGGCACGTTGGCAGCCTGCACGTTGGTGATGATCGTGGTCAACGGGCTGCGGCTCCACGGCATGGCTTACGTGAAGCACTTCTTCATGGGGCCGTTTCCGATCAACTGCCTGATCGCCCTCCTGGAGGTGATCGGGCTGTTCGCCAAGTCGTTTGCGTTGTGTGTCCGTTTATTCGCCAACATGTGCGCTGGGCACATCCTGTTGGCGGTGCTGATAAGCTTCATTGCCATGGCCGGCGCGGCCGGCGCGGCGGTGGGGTTTGCCATTGCCGTGCCGGTGGTTGTGGGCAGCGTCGCAGTTTACGCCCTGGAGTTGCTGGTCGCGTTCCTGCAGGCGTTCATCTTTACGTTCTTGAGTTGCGTGTTTATCGGCCAAGCCGTGAACATCCATCACGATGATTACGCCGAGGCCCACCCAGATCAACAAGAAGCGCATGAGGTCCATGCGCATTAGGTATATGGCTCACAGGAAAGAAACCGCCCCAACCGGTTTCCCGGCATGAAAGGACTTGATTCATGATGAGCAGGGTGATCTTGTTGGCGTCGATTGGCGCGTTGTTTTTCGCCGCTCCGGCAATGGCCCAGGATGAGCATGCTGCCACCGGTGCCGACCAGGGTGCGTCTCGCTTCTTCGAGAACAAGGGCGCGGCCTTCTTTGGTGCGGCAATTGGAGCGGGGCTGGTTGTGATCGGCGGAGGGCTTGGCATCGGCCGGATCGGAGGCAGCGCCGCCGATTCGGTGGCCCGACAACCCGAGGCCTCCGGCTCCATCACCGGTGTGGCCCTGATCACCGCGGCGATGATCGAGGGTGCTACCCTCTTTGCCGTGGTCGTCTGTCTGCTGGGGATGATCTGGGGGAAGTGATAGCGGCCGAGCCTGACGAAGCGAAGATGGGCCGTTCTTCACTTCTGCGTGATTCGCCGGTGTTTTTGCCAGAAGCGCCAAGAGAGGGATGCGCGGAATGTTGAGCAAAGGAACGTGGATCAGCGCTGCCTTGTATCTGTTCGCCGCCTCGGCGGATGTGGCCTTCGCATCGAGCGAGGCCGAAGGCGAAGTGAGCCTGTTTGAGGGCGATTTTGGCAACGCCGTTTGGACGCTGCTCATCTTCCTGCTGGTTCTGATCGTGCTGGGCAGATTCGCGTGGGGCCCGATCCTGAAGGGCTTGCAGAACCGCGAGAAGTTCATCCGGGATTCGCTGGCGGACGCCAAGAACGAACGGGAGGAGGCGAAGCGGACGCTGGCCGAGTACACGGAGAAGCTGGAGAAGTCGCGCCAGGAGGCCACGGCGATCGTCGACGAAGGCCGGCGTGACTCCGAGGAGGTCCGGAAGCGGATCCTGGCGGAGGCCAAGGTCGAGGCCCAGGGCGTGGCCGCGCGGGCCAAGAAGGAGATCGAGATGGCCCGGGACGACGCGGTGAAGCAGTTGTATGACGAGACGGTCCTGTTGGCCACGAGCGTCGCCGGCAGGATCATCCACAAGGAACTGTCGCCTGGGGATCATCAGGAGCTTGTTGATCAGGCCCTGAAGGACATGGGCAGGCTGAATTGACGAGAAGCTGTCAGCCGTCAGCTATTAGCTTTCAGCAGGAAGGTCGAATGTGACATCGAGTTGCTGATATCTGAACGCTGATCGCTTATTGCTGAAAGCTAAGCAATGGCAACGGATTTCGACATTTCCCACGCGGCGGGCGCGATCTACGCTGAGAGCCTTCTCCAGTTGGCCAACGAGGCCAACGAGGCGGAGGAGATCGGCGAGGAGTTGCGGGAGTTGAAGGCGTTGTGGAATCGCGACGTCCAGTTCGCGACGATGATGAGTTCCGCGGCGATCGACGTGGGTGCCCGGCGGGCCAGTATCCGCAAGGCATTCGGATCGGGTCGCGTCAGCCGGCTGGTGCTGAACCTGCTGCTGGTGATGAACGACAAGCGTCGGTCGATGATCCTGCCGGCGGTTTGCGATGCTTACCGGCGCAAGCTCGACCGGCAACTTGGCCGCGAGGAGGTTCGCGTGACCACCGCAGTGCCGCTGGATGACAAGCAGCGGATCAAGCTCCGAGCGGAGATCAAGCGGTTGACCGGGAACGAGTCCGACCTGGTCGAACGAGTCGATCCCGATGTCGTGGCCGGGATGACGGTCCAGGTCGCGGACCGGTTGTATGACATGTCGGCGAGTAGACGGCTTCGCGACTTGCGTGCCGCGCTGCTGGCATCCGTGGAGAAGCATCTGCTAGGTGGCGTGTCGCGATTCGTCACGGAAGCATAGGCAGAAGGACAGACGAATGAAGATCCAGGTTGACGAGATCACCTCGGTCATCAAGCAGGAGATTGCTCAATACCAGGAGCAGCTCGAGGCGTCCGAGGTCGGCCGCGTGATCGCGGTCGGCGACGGCGTGACGCAGATTTACGGCTTGAGCAACGCCATGTCCGGCGAGATGATCGAGTACGAGAACGGCGCGATCGGCCAGGTGATGAACCTGGAGGAGAACTCGGTCGGGGCCGTCGTCCTGGGCGACTTCTTGGGCGTCAAAGAGGGCGACAGCGTCCGCACGACGGGGAACCTGCTGAGCGTGCCCGTCGGGGACGCGATGATCGGCCGCGTGGTGGACCCACTCGGTCGCGCCCTGGACGGCAAAGGTGCGATCGTCAGCGAGCACCGGTGGCCGCTGGAATACAAGGCGCCGGGCATCGCCGAGCGTCAGCCGGTGAAGGAGCCTCTGCAGACGGGCATCAAGCCGATCGACAGCATGATCCCGATCGGCCGCGGTCAGCGCGAGCTGATCATCGGCGACCGCAAGACGGGCAAGACCGCTATCGCCATCGACACGATCATCAACCAGCGTGATTCGGACGTGATTTGCGTCTACGTCGCCATCGGGCAGAAGGAGTCGACGGTCGCGAGCGTGGTGGAGACGCTCCGGGCCCACGACGCGATGGACTACACGGTTGTCGTCTCCGCGTCGAGCGCCGATCCCGCGCCACTTCAGTACATCGCGCCGTACTCCGGCTGCGCGATGGCCGAGTACTTCATGTACACACAGGGCCGGCACACCTGCTGCATCTATGATGACCTGTCCAAGCAGGCCCAGGCGTACCGACAATTGTCGCTGCTGCTCCGCCGCCCACCCGGCCGCGAGGCCTATCCGGGCGACGTGTTCTATCTGCACAGCCGGCTGTTGGAGCGATCCTGCAAGCTGGCGGAGCGGTACGCGATCGTGCCGGCGGGCTCGCAGTTCAAGGAAGGCGGCGTCAACGGCAAGGCCTACATCGGCGTTCCCGGCCTGCACGAGGCCGAGGAGGATTTGAAGGGCCACCCGGGACACGAGATGGCGACCGATTCGAAGTCGGGCGGCTCGCTGACCGCGTTGCCGGTCATCGAGACGCTGGAAGGCGAGGTCTCGGCGTATATCCCAACGAACGTGATTTCCATTACTGACGGGCAGATCTATCTGGAGCCGGATCTGTTTTTCGCGGGCGTGCGCCCGGCGGTCAACGTGGGTATCAGCGTCAGTCGCGTCGGGGGCAACGCGCAAAACAAGGCGATGAAGAAGATCGCCGGCTCGTTGCGTCTGGACCTCGCCGCCTTTCGTGAACTGGAGGCGTTTGCCCAGCTTGGGACCGACCTGGACGCGGCGTCGCAAAGGCAGTTGGACCGCGGCTCGCGAATGGTCGAACTGCTCAAACAGGGCCAGTACAAGCCATATCACGTGACCGACCAGATTCTGAGCATCTACGCCGGCACCAAGGGCTACATCGACGACCTGCCGATCTCGAAGGTGGTTGAGTTCGAGCGGCAAATGGTGAAGCACTTCCGCGACGAGTATCCCGAGGTGTGGCAGGAGTTGACGGACAAAGCGGCGATCGACGACGCGTTGAACGCCAAGCTCCAGGACATCCTGCGTAAGTTCAAGACGCGGTTTGCCGTGAAGGATGAAGGATGAAACATGAAGGATGAAAAGCAGACAACTCCTCGCTTCATCCTTCACCCTTCATCCTTCATCCTTGCTGGAGAGGGCCTGAACCATTCGAGACCGCACTCGATCACGCATGCGCCGCTACGCTGTGTTAAGCGTCTTAGTGGGCGGTGTGTTGGTTCTGCACTGGCGCGTCGCGTCGAGGCGGGCGTCGAATCTGCTCGAGCACGACGAGGCAATATCGTTGTTGGCGGCTGCCGGAAAGGCCCAGCAAGTAGGCGTGCTCTATGCCGGTCTGCACGAGGTGCAGGTGTTTCCCGCGAGCGATTTGCAGGATCTGCTTCGCCCGACCGGCGACGTTACGGCTCGCGACGTGATGCGTTCGCTTTCGCGTCACGACAGACACCCGCCCTTGTATTTTCTTATACTGCACGGCCTTGGCAAATGGGGATGGGGGATTGGGGATTGGGGATCGACACACGGCACCGCCGGCCCATCGGCAGTGGTCAATCACCAATCGTCCATCGCCAGTCGTCCGTCGACAGTCCTCCGCTTGTTCGGCACGCTGGTGTTCTTCATCACGGCTTGGGTCGCACACCGTTGGGTTTGGCCCGATGCGTCGGCGGTGGCGAAGCTGCTGGGCGCGGTTTGGCTGTTGGCCACGCCAGCTATGGTGGATATCGCCACGGAACTGCGGCAGTATGCGTTGGTCTATATGGGCGTCATGATCAGTGTTGCCGCGCTCGTCATGTTCTGGGAGGAAACGTCTCGCGTCCGAAGTACGGTCATACTGCTGGTGCTCGCGCCGGTCATTCTGGTTTGCTCGCAGTACGGAACCACCGTGTGGGTAGCCATCTGTTTCTTGGTCGCGGTGGCATGTCTTCTTGTGGGCGGGCGGCGGCGTTGGAGGATGCTGGCCTGCTCGGTCGTCGCGGCGACGCTTACGTTGGTGCCGTTGCTCCTGTTGGGAGTCCGGGGCATCTCGGGGTCGGCCCGGTCGCCTTCCATCCCCGCGGACGGCGTCTATGCACGAGCCATCGAACCGGTGTGCAGCAACCTTGCGGAGGCGTGGTGTTCGCTGCCCTGGTGTTGGAGAGACGCCGGCGCCCTGCCGATGATCGCTGTTCTCCTGTTGGGCGTCAGCGCGATCCTTGCTTGGCGCGGAGGGAGGGCAATCGATCGCGTTCTCTGGTGCGCGGCCTTGAGCTGGGGCGTCCTGTGGCTGCTTCTGTTGGCAACTGGATGGATACCCCCTCACGCCTTGGAGCCCAAGCAGCTCGGGCCGCTGGTGCTCGTGCCAGCCTGTCTGATCGTGCGAGCGTCTTCGCAAAGCCGGCCAAGGTGGGTGCGGCGCACGGCCGTCGGCGTGTTGGCCGTTTCGCTGGCAACGCACGGACTGGGAATCTGGCAGGTGCTCATGCAGGCGGCCAACGAACCGCTGCTGACCGCGCTGCAACGTGCGGAGTGTCTGCTCGTCAACGCACCAAAGCGGGGATACCTCCTGCCGCTTGTGGAGAAGTTGAGGCCGGACGCGCGTGTCGTCATTGCGGAACCCGATGTGGCAACGGCACACTGGATGGAGTTGTCGGAGATCCTGCCAGACGGCGGATTGGTCCTGGCGGAGATCGACTCGTTTCATGGAGACAGGCGCGCGCCTGCTGCACAGGAGGTCTTCGATCGCCTGTCGCGGACGTACCGCGACGCCACAACCTTGCGAAAAGGACCGAGAAGAACGGTCACGGAATTCACGAGAACGCCGTCAGGAATCAGCGATCAGCCGGAATCACCGGCTGCTGAAAACTGACGACTTAGCTGAGAGCTTACGGATGGCCAAGGCTCGACAAATCGTCAAACGCCGCAAGGCGGTCACGAACATTCGCAAGATCACGAAGACGATGCAACTGATCGCCACGGCGCGGTTCCAAGGCGCCTACCGCCGGGCCATGGGGACCAAGCCCTATACTCGGAAGATCACGCACCTTGTTGAGGAGCTGTCGGAGGCGGCCGAGGGCCAGATCGACCACGCGCTCATGCGGGATAACCCCGACGCCGAAAAGGACCTGCTGTTAGTCATCACTTCAACGCGGGGGCTGTGCGGCGGCTACAACGGCAACGTGCTCCGGAAGGCGATCGCTCACTTGAAGGAGGCCGAGCCGCGCGCGCAGGAACTGCACGTGGTCGGCAAGAAGGGGATCGCCTATTTTAAGTTCCTCGGCCGGCAGGTCGAGCGGGCCATCACAAACATAGATGATCGGCCGAGGTTCGAGCAGGTTGAGCCGATCGCTGCCGAGCTCATGCAGCGTTATGCGGCCGGCGAGATTGGCGGCGTTCATGTGGCATTCATGCGGTTCATCTCCACCGGCAAGCAAGTGCCGGACGTTATTCGGCTGCTGCCGCTCAGCAAGCAGGAGACCGAGGGCGCTGCCTCGGCCGATGCCGAGGCAGGGCGACGAGCGTCGGTCCAGTATGATTTCTCGCCTGCGCCAGATGAACTGCTCAAGGTGCTCCTGCCGCAGACGGTGAAAACCCGGTTGTTCCAGTGTTTCACGGACGCGGCCGTGAGCGAGCAGGTGGCTCGGATGGTGGCGATGAAGGCGGCGACGGATGCGGCCGGCGACATGATCAAGCTGCTCTCGCGGCAATTTAACAGGGCTAGGCAAACGCAGATCACGCTGGAGTTGCTGGACATCGTCGGCGGCGCGGAGGTGTTGAAGTAATAGCGAATAGCGAATAGCGAATAGCGAATGGCGAATGGCGAATGGCGAATGGCGGAGTAGGGATTGTGCGCGGATGATGACGGGCCCACAGACGGACAATGACTGCGACTTCAATCACAGAGAGAGGACATGCCATATATCGGGAGCGAGATATACAAAGGCGCACCTTTCTGTTCGCGGCGAGGATTCTCCAAATGGTCCGGCTGTTGTCACAAGATGTTGCGAGCCAGGTGGTGGCGCGGCAAGTGGCCAAGAGTGGGACGAGCATCGGCGCAAATGTTGAGGAAGCACAGGGTTCGCATTCGCGCGCCGAGTTCAGCAGACGAATGGGCATCGCTCGGTCTGAAGCCAGGGAAACGCTGTACTGGCTTCGCCTCCTTGGCGAGGCAGGCATGGTCCCAGCCGAGCGTCTCGCAGATATCACGCGGGAAGCGGAAGAACTCGTGAAGATCCTCACGACTATCGTGAAGAAGAGCAGGCAGACGAAGTAGCCAGCGAATGGCGAATGGCGAATAGCGAATGGCGAAAACCTGCACTATACTCGTTTCGTCATTCGCAACTCGCTATTCGCCATTCGCTATTCGTTACTGACCGGAGGTTCACATGGCTGAGAACGGCAAGAACATCGGCAGGGTGACACAAGTCATCGGCTCCACGCTGGACGCGGAGTTCCCCGAGGACAAGATGCCGAGTATCTACAACGCGCTGACGATCGACGTCGAGCGGATGATCGGAATCGAGAAGGTTGCGCAGACCTTGACGTGCGAGGTCGCCAGTCACCTGGGCGGCGGCCGCATCCGGGCGGTGGCGTTGGGAAGCACTGACGGCTTGAAGCGCGGCACGGAGATCATCGATACCGGCTCGCCGGTGTGCGTGCCGGTTGGACCGCAGGTCCTGGGCCGCGTGTTCAACCTGCTCGGCGAACCGATCGATGGGCGCGGGCCGGTCGATACCGAGGAATGGCGCCCGATTCACCACGAGCCGGCCGAGTTCTACGAATTGACACCGAAGACCGAACAGCTCGTCACCGGCATCAAGGTCATCGACGTGCTGGCGCCATTCGTCCGCGGTGGCAAGACGGGGTTGTTCGGCGGTGCGGGCCTCGGCAAGACGGTCATCATCCAGGAGATGATCGCCCGGATCGCCCGTGAGCACAGCGGGTTCTCGGTCTTCGGCGGCGTCGGCGAGCGGACCCGCGAGGGTAACGACCTGTGGATCGAGATGCAGGAGGCCGAGTTCAAGGACGCGGAGGGCAACATCAAGAAGGTCCTCGAACACACGGCGATGGTCTTCGGCCAGATGAACGAGCCGCCGGGCGCCCGGCTTCGAGTGGCCTTGAGCGGCCTGACGATGGCGGAGTGGTTCCGCGACGAGTCCGGGGCCGACACGATGTTGTTCATTGACAATATCTTCCGCTTCAGCCAGGCGGGCTCGGAGGTCTCGGCCTTGCTCGGCCGGATGCCCAGTGCTGTTGGCTACCAGCCGACGCTCGGCACCGAGATGGGCGAATTGCAGGAACGGATCACGTCGACGACGCGAGGCGCGGTCACGAGCGTGCAGGCGGTGTACGTGCCTGCGGACGACCTGACCGACCCGGCCCCGGCCACGGCGTTTACCCACCTGGATGCGTTCATCGTTCTGGCGCGGAGCATTACCGAGAAGGGCATCTACCCGGCGATCGACCCACTGGCGTCGTCGAGCCGCATTCTGGACCCGCAGTACGTCGGTGAACGGCACTACAGTTGCGCGCAACGGGTGCAGGAGATCTTGCAGCGCTATCGCGACTTGCAGGACATCATCGCGATTCTCGGCGTCGAGGAGTTGAGCGAGGAGGACAAGCTCACCGTGGCCCGGGCTCGGAAGATCGAGCGATTCCTAAGCCAGCCGTTCTACGTGGCGGAGGCGTTCACCGGCTTTCCCGGCAACTACACGCAGCTCGAGGACAGCATCCGCAGCTTCGAGGAGATATGCGACGGCAAGCACGACGCGTTGCCCGAGCAGGCCTTCATGTACGTCGGCCCGGTGGAACAGGCCGTGGAGAAGGCGAAGAAGCTGAGCGAATAGACCGACGTGCGGTGATGATGTCTCACGCAGCCGAGCTGGAACAGCGGCATCGAGATCCAAACCTCGCCCGAACCGTAAGGGAGGAGTCGCGCAGGGGCAACGCAGACGACTGATCCGCCAAACGGCAAGCCCTTGACAAGACAACCCCTTGTCAAGGGCAAGCCAACAGGTCAGCCAAGCGACACAGCGGGCCAAGCGGCGCAACACGTCAGAAGTCGCGCAGGAATAACGTAAACGGTTGACGCGCCGGTCCGCCGGCACGGTTGCTGCCCAAGCCTCGCTCATTCCGGCGCCTTCAGCTTCAAATCACTCTCGGACACCTTCTCGTTGATCTGAGGCTTATAGGTCGTCGTGATCCAAACCTCCCCCCAACCGTAACCGTTGCTTCTCGCTTCTATCCTGCGCAGGAGCTTGCTCTTCTTCTCGATCCAGATCGAGAACCAGAATCCGCCGCGGTCCCTGCCGCGAATCTTGTAACAATCAGTGCCATCAACTTGCTGATATCCGAGAAGCCTGAGTTCCTCTGCCGTGGAGACGAAAGACCCGCTGGCCGCCTGGGGCATCAGCAACCTGGGAACCATATCAACGGGGACTTTGGTTTCCATGCTGGTATCCTTGAAGAGCACGGCGAGCGAGTCCCATTCCAGGATGCTCGGACTGCACGCCCCCCACGAGCGAACCTTGCCCCCATCTGTCCAGAAGATGAACCTGATTGACGTGCCATCGCCCGTCTTCCCGCGACCTTCAAGGCGAAGACGGTCCGGTCTGACGAAGGCGGTGCGGAACTTCGCACGATCGACGGTCCTGTTCATCCTGTCCAGAACGACAGCCTCGACCATGCCTTTGTCTTTGTATGATTCGCAAGTGGCGTACGTCTTCTGCATCTGCCTCACGATCTTCTCGCCCGCCTTCCTCGCGGCCTTCATTCCCTTCTTGGTCGGCTTGAAGCCGGCGGCACCCGGACCCCGTGGGGCCGTGGTCCCCTCCTCGTCGTCCTTGACCACGCCCGGTGCGCCGAACGCCAGCTCGTGCCACGCCAACTCCACATTGAGGCTGGGACTCAGTGACGTCGTGATGTTGGTCGTGCTGTCGGGTATCCTCATTTGGCCGGCACCTGGCATCGTCATCTTGCCAAGGTGCTTGACCGTCACAGATTGATGGATCTTGCGAAGGACCTTGCGGTCCTTCTCGATCCAGAGCGTGATCTTTGCCTCCCTGGTCGCCTTGTTGGAGAACTCAACGAAGGGATTGTCGGGAAGCTCCGGCAGTGCCTCATCAGGGATGCGGGCCCCGATCTGGTAACAGGGTACGCCGTCCACCGTCTCCTCGTCCAGCATCTTGAGGTCACACAACGCCTCAAGGGCGACCGCCGCCGCCGTGCTCCTCTTAGGCATGAGCAGCAGCGGAACCTCGCTGACCAGCGCCACGCTCCTGATGGCGGATTTCCAGGACGGCTTTGCCTGCTTGCCGGTTTCGAGGCCGGGCCACCCCAGCGAGGACGCGTCGAGCCCGTGTTGCCGGACCTTGTCGCCTCGGGCCCAAACGATGTTTTGAGCCCAATCTCCGCCGAACAAGCTCGGCGATCGAAGCTCGAACCTGAGGCAATCCGGTCTGGCGAACGCCGTGAAGAAGCGTTGCTCGGTCGTGAAGCCACCGGGTGCCAAGCCCGCGCTGATCGCAGTCTGAACGGTTCCTTCGTCTGTGTAGGATTCGCACGAGGCATAGGCTTCCTTCATCTCGGCCACGATCGCCTTCGCCTTTGCGCTGTCGCCGGCGTCGTTCACGGCTGCCTTATTGCCGGCGTCGACCGCGGGGGGGCTGCCGCCTTTACCATTGTTCGTCGGTCTGCCATCGGGCTTGCCCTCGGGCTTGCCTTCCGAGGAGCAGGACGCGGAGACCGTCAGAAGCACCAAAAGGAAGAGCAGCCAAACGTTTCGGACGCGAATAAGGGGAAACGTGTCGTTGCCGCTGGGATTGGGGGGGGCCGCTCCTTCTGCCGTCGTCAGTTTAACGGTAGCCATTCCAGAATTCCCGCCTTGGGTTTATCATATCAGCCGCCCATGGATCGTCGCAAGCGAAATCGCCTGTGTGTCCGGCTCATCATCATCGGGCTGGGCAACTTCATCCTGTACGCGACGGTGTACGCCATCATCGGAGGCGATGCGCAGAACGGCGGCATCCGCGAGGACGGCACCTATTACGTCCGCGGGCATCACGTCCACCGATTGGTGGGCTACGAGCAGGACGTCCCCAAGTCGGTATGGATCTACAGCTACGTTCATTCGATCAGCATCTGGCCGTCGATCGCGGCCGTGCTGCTGGCCATGCTGATGTTGGCCCGGCCCCACATCATGGCGACGTACCAGCACGGCATCATAACGGGCACGACGCTGGTGACGGTCATGGCGACGGTGATCGTGTTTGTCACTACGCTGATCATGATCTGGTTCATCGTCGCGTTTGTCGGCGAGTTGTTGGGGCATTAGAGCGTTTTAGGGTTGAGCGTGCATGCTCCATCGACGCTTCGTTGTAGCGTCGCCCCCCTGTGGCCGACGGGGATGACCAGTCTGCCGACGTTCTTCAAGGGTGAAGGCTGACCGCTCCC
>JAFGQA010000316.1 GCA_016935885.1 Phycisphaerae bacterium
AAAAGGGAAAACAGCGTTTCGGAAACGCCGTTTTTGACCGTGAAAACCACCGGCGAGACGCCGGTGCCACAGTTTTGCCACGGGCTGTTAAGGCTTATCCGAGGACACTGGCACCGGCGTTCTGCCTGTGCTTCGTCGGGGCGAGAGGCCCGTGCCACCGCGGGTGCGTGCCATTGCTGTGCCAGCAGCGCCCGATCGGCCGAACGCGCTGCTCGCAGAGCAGTGGCACACCAGCCCATTCCAACAAGTTGCGGCACCGCTACGGGGCGGCCGTCTCGGCCCCCAATCGGTAGCATTCCACGCGCCGCTGGGCCCATAGATCCGTGCTCGGGTTGAACTGCTTGACGTCTGCCTGGCCCAGGTCCAGCTTCAGGGAGTCCTGCCAGTCTACGCCGCGCCAGACGACATTGCCGTCTGGGTCGAGCACGAGGTGAGCCGTGTCCGTGGCCACGATCACGAACACGCGGTTCTCCGCGGCGCGCGTCCGCACGATCGCGTCGTCCACAATCCGCCCTCGCACGACCAGCACCTGGATGCCATCCAGGGCGAGGCACCGCGCCGGCGCGAAGCCGTTCAGATCTCGCACCGCCAGTTGCGCGACGCGGGCGCCGGATGCTTCAAGGCCCGTGGCGATCGCGTCGGCCTCCCGTCGGAGCCGCACGGTGCATGTAGGCCCCGGCTGCTCGGGACGATACGGCGGCTCGCGGCTCAACAACCGCTGCCGCGATGTACTATCGATCTCGATGGTGTGCGACTCGCCCGGTGGCACATCCGCACCGATCACGTGCTCACCGCCGAGCGGCGCCGCCGCGAGCACCCTGCCATCGGCGGCGACGACCTGGCTCTGCCCGACGTATTCCAGAACGGTTCCCTCCCGGCCGGCCTTGCCACAGCACACCAGCGGCACGCCCAGCTCCATCGCCCTCGCCCGGATCAGAAAGTCCGGCTGAGCGTTGCGGTACGTTCGCCGGACCTGCGTCGTGTTCACCCAGGCCGTCGGCTCGACGATGAGTTGGGCCCCGTCGTTAACCAGCGTCGCCGGGATTTCGGGCACGCGGGCGTCGGCGCAGATCAGGACGCCCATCTTCCCGAATTCCCAATCGAAGACCGACAACGACTCGCCCGGCGTGAACCACTGATGGTCGCAGTCCCACAGGAAGTTCTTGCGGGCAACGCCAACATGGGTGCCGGACCGATCGAAGACCGCCGCGCTGTTGTATAACCGGCCGTGGTCCTCCTCGACGAAGCCGGCGACCAGCCAGAATCCGTATTTCCCCGCCAACTTGGAGAACCGCTCCAGTACGTCGGCAGACCGCAGGATATCCGATCGCATATACCGATCGGCTGATTCGAGGTAATAGGCCGGATACGTCGCCTCGGGCAGCACGAACAGATCGGCCCCCTCTCTCGCGGCCTCGGCGGCAAGGCGGTCCACGACGACCCATACGCCCCCCGCCTGATCCATCGTCGTCGCCTCCATCTGACCACAGGCTGCTATCACGCATCGCCCTCCGGCCGGTTACTCGCCTGATTCGTGTCTCTCCGTCGGCAACGGCCTCTCGAGACCACCCGAAGCACGACCTGAGCATCGCGGCCAATCGGGAGGAAACGACTCCTTCAAGGATGGCTGGGCACAGGAGCCGATCCCGCGCAGACGAGGATACACGCCCTGACGAACAGTTCAATGGTTCCCCGGCGGGTGTTCGAGAAGCGATGCTTCACCTTGGCCTTGTGGCACCGCCAGACGTGTACGTCATTTGAGTAGGGGCAAGGAACTCGAGATCGCCCAAGACGAATCAGCACTCGGCGACGTTCAAGAGCCCCCAGCCTTGGCCGGGGGGCAGCCGGATGTCCTTGAGAACGTGCCCCCCGACCAAGGTCGGGGGCTCCTACGCCGGTCCCGAAATCCCACCTACAATCGTGACATACACCCCACCGCCAGCCCCAAACGCCAAGGAGAATGTGCAAGCACAGTTCCTGGCGCCTGTGCCAGAATCCAGGACGCATGTGCACCTGCGGCTTGGCGGTAATGATGGCGTGGCCGCCTTCGCCGCAGTAATAAGGTCGCGTACCTCTACGGTACCGGCAGCGCCGGTCTCTGGGGCGTCGGGAGGCCCAGCAGGTCGAGGATCGGCTGCCTGGCACCCATGGGGTCGAGCAGCAAGTTCGCATCGGGCAGCGCCATCCAGCACAGCGGCTTGGGGCTTTGAGCAAAGAATCGCAGTTGGCTGTCGAAGGTGACTGGGGGCGCGGGCATTTGGGCCTGGGCCATCATCTCGATCGACGTGGAGAGGCCGGCAAAACTCTCGACCAGTTCGCCAATGGACGCGGGCCGCGGATAGTGGACCAGCTTGATCTCAGCGCTGGCCGGGATGTCGGCCATGTCGCGGACGGCAGCGATGGCGTCCTTCAGACCGCCAAGGCGGTCGATCAGGCCGATCTCGAGGGCTTGGCGGCCGGTATAGATCCGGCCTTCGGCGATCTTACGGACTTCATCCTTGGGCATCTTTCGCGTCGCGGCCACGCGGTCGAGGAAGATCTCGTAGAAATCGAGGATCAGCTTCTGAATGAAGTCGCGGTCTTCGGGCCGCATGTCGCGATGTCCGTAGCCGAGCAGCGCTCGATCGCCGTGCTTCATCTCGGCGAGGTTGACGTCCATGCGGTTATAGGCGGAGGCCCGATTCGCGAGGATGCCGATCACGCCGATCGAGCCGGTAAGGGTCGTCGGCTGGGCGAAGATAAGCCGGCCTGGACAGGCGATGTAGTAACCGCCGGACCCTGCGACCGTGCCCATGCTTACGACGAGGGGTTTCTCCTCATCCAGTTCGCGGAGCTTCTGCCAGATGACGTCGGAGGCATAGCCGGAACCACCGGGGCTGTCGATGTGCAGCACGACGGCGCGGACTGTCTTGTTCTTGCGGATCTGCTCGATGGACTTGACGAATTCGTCGCGCATGACGTACTGGGTGGTGAAACCGGGCCCGAGGTTGGAGTCGATGATCGGACCGCGGGCGTGGAGCACCGCGATCTTGGGCCCGACGTCGGTGTAGCTCTTTTGAGCCTCCTTGACCTGTTTCTGCCAGGCGCTGAGCAGGTCGTTCAGCGAGGTGATCTTCGCGAAGTCGGAGCCTTCCTGGCTCGCCTTCTTGAACTTGTGGCGGCGGATGACCCGATCACAGTAATCGTCGTAATAGCCGATGGCGTCGACAAGGCCGCGGTTCTTCGCCTCCTCGGCACGGAAGTAGGCAATGTCGATCATCTTCTCGACCTTCTCGGGTGAGATGCCTCGACCGTCGGCGATGAACTTGACATAGTCCTTAAACCAACCGTCGAGAAGCTCTCCGAACTCCTCGAGGAAGTACTTGTTCGGCTCACGTCGATTGACGAACCCGGGGTACTTGAAACGGCCGGCGGTGATGACGTCGTACTCGATGCCCCGCATCTGATACATGCCTCGCATGAACGGGAAGACATGTCCGATACCTGGAATCGCGAGGTCACCGGTCGGGGCAATGGCGATCTCGTCGGCTTGGCAGGCAAGCAGATAGCCCATGGGGCCGCCGGCGTTGAGGAAGGCAAAGACCTTCTTGTCGGCCTTGCGAAAACTGGCGATGCCAGCCCTCAACTCCTCGATGTCGGCCAGGCCCAGGCCAAGGCCGTCCAGGTTCAGGAGAATGGCGCCCACCTCGTCGTCCTCGGCGTACTTCTCAAGGCGCTCAAGGAGTTCGCGGATGGTCTGTGTTCGGCCGGGCATCGGAATGTTGATCGCCCGGGCCGGCACGAGGAACGGGTCGAGCCTGAGCTCGACCAGCTTCTTGATCGGGCTGGGTTTGTCCTTGTCCTTGCCTTTGTCCTTGGCCTTCTCCTCGACGAGCTGCTTCTTGCCTTTCTTCTCGTCCGATTTGCCCTCGTCGGCGTAGGTCGGCAGTGCCAACGACGATGTCAGGAACAGTGCTGCAATCAGGGGTAGAAGTGTCCGGCGCATGATCTGTCTCCATAAACGAACCACTCGGCTTGAGCGGTAATACACACACCAGCCGCACGATCAGGCGGCTTTCTTTTCTTTCTCCTCATCAGCGGGCGCGTCCGATTCCGCGTCGGTCGATTTCGTCTCGGCCGGTTTTGGGATTCGGTGGATCTTTTCGTTTGCGTCGATGCAAATGGTCTTGTAGTTCACGAATTCGCCGTCACGGAACTTGAGCTTCCAGTCATCAGGTGACCAATCGATGACGTAAAGCGAATCGTCGATCTCGTCGTCCTGGTCTTCGTCGTCGGCTTCACCTTCCTTCTCGCCGGTGAACATGGATACAAGGCCGGCGGTGAAGCCCTTCTTCTTCGGGCGGAGACGCAACAGCTCGGGATGCGAGGCGAAATCGACGTATCCGTCGAGTTCCGCCACGGTGGCTGGCCAGCGGCCGTAGTCCTTCTTGAACAGCTCGGCGTGATGGTAGAGCACACGCAGGTGCTGGCAGGCAACGCGTTCGCGGGCGGCTTCCGACGATGGATCGGCAGTAGCGCCGAGTGAGGCGATGGCAACGGCGGGGACGTACACCACGCCAACCGGCACCGGCCCTGTGTGACGCACCTTCAGCCCCCCGAATTCAATGCGAATGTTGATGACCGCGTCGGCCAGCACGTGTTCCAGCTCGTCGGCCGTGGGCGGCAGCGTGGCTTCTTCGGATAGACCGGCAACCAGCGACAAGTACGGTTGAGCGAGATCGTAGATCCGCTTCCAGTTGATCCTTGCCTGCCAGTGCGTCTTCTTCGAATCCGGGATGGTGATCCTGGACTTGCGGCGTTTCGTCAGTTCCTTCCAATGGTGCAGGGCATCGTCGGCCCAGGTGGGGGTCTGCGCGATGATCAGGCCCACCTGCTCGGATTCCTCCTCGGAGCCGCGCTCATCGAAGAACACGACCGTCCGGTAAGTGACCGGCATCAGGCTGAAGCCGCGATCGGCGGACGGATCCCGCCAGAACACCGGCTTGTCGTCGATCTCTTCCTCGCACCAGGCCGGGGGGCGGTCCTCCTCCGATCGCTCCTTGTTGTCCTTCTCGATGGCCTCGCGGATTGATTCCACGATCTTGTCCTTGCGACTTGCCTTGAACTGGTAGTACAGATCGGGGAACGGCAGAAAGCCGGTGCCGGGGACGGCGGCGAAGGCCATCTCGCCACCCGCGCGAGAGCCGATCGTGTCAGGCGGCAGACCAGCCAAAGCGTCGGCGATGCCTTGACCGAAGCCGGTATTGAACGCCGCCACGGCGTAGGACTCTCGTGGGCACTCGAACGGCTCCTTCAGCTTCTTGAAGCCGGCCTTAAGGAATGCCCCGATCAGCGGATTCCAGCGGATGGTGAACTTCTCGCTCCACAGGCCGTCCTTGCGGAGGGAGCCCCCGTAACGGACGTCCTTCACGCCGGAGATCATGGCAAACCGGGATTCTCCATCATCGTCGTCCCCGCCAGCCAGGTTGAGCCGGCAGTAGATCAGCGAGGTCTTCTTCTTTTTCTTCTTCTCCTTTGATGTCCCAGAAGACTCGGAGGACGCCGCGGACTTGCCTGATGCAGCCTTGTCGCCGGATGCCTCCTGACCAAAGATCGTCTCAGGCGGCTCCAGATCGGCCGTGGACGCGATCAGGGTGCCGTCATCGGACTCAAGAAAGACGGCAAGCACGAGATCGGGCAACTCCAGTCGATAGCTTCCGTCGTCGCCTTCGTTCAACCTGACGTCCTTGAGGATCTTGCCGGTGGCTTCCAGCTCCAGGAGGGCCTCCAGGCGCCCGCGAAGCTCGTCGAGAGGCCAATTGACTCGGACCGCCCAACGCGGCCGGCCTTCGCGATCCTGCGTGTAGACCGTGAAGGCGATGGATGTGTCGGGCCACTCACAGATCTGCTTGAAAACCTCGAGCAATGCGCCGATGTCGAAAGCGTCGTCCGTCTCGTCCGTGCGCAAGGAGACCATGCCAACGATGGCTTGATAGATCTCTGCCGTGTTGGAACGTCTGCCGGAATCGGCAAGCGCGGCGATGGATGGGATGTAGACCTCAACCTGAGGCGTGTTAGCCTTGTCCTCCTCCTCGGCCTTTTCCGCGGGCTCGCTGGTGGAGGCCCCGGCATCGGCTGGCTTGGCGGATTCGCTGCTTGCCCCTTCATCTTCGTCCTGTGTTGAGCGGGGTTCCTCCTTGTCGGACGTCTCTGAATCCGCGGTAGATTCTTCGTCCTCGCCCGCTTCCGGTTTATCGGTCTTGTCCTTCTTCGGTGGCTCCGTTGAGGCCAGGATGGCGGGGAACGAGCCGTCAGAAACGGTGGGGGCCCCGAAACCGTCGCTCGGCGCCGCCCCGATGAACAGGATCGCGATTACACAGAGCCCGAAGCAAGCGCCGATACGCGAATGGAAAGATGCCACGTTTCGACCCTCCAGAAGAACCGCCCCATTGGAGTGCTAGATCTACTCTACCCGTAACGCCATTCTAGCTTATGGGATCAACACAATCAATCTCGCCACCATGTGTCGTATGCGATCCGCCGCCCACGCTCCACAGGCCGACTTCCCACGAACCTATTTCGCCCGCCGGAGGCCTTGTCTGAAGAACAGAACAGGCTTGCAGTCGCTGCACGCGCTGGCAGGCACACGCGGACACATATGGGAACGAAAAAGGCGCGTGGGGTTCACGCCTGACGACACAGGGTTGCCGCGTTTGAACAAGAGGACCACCCCGCGCTTGTTCGGACGCGGGGCATGTGTGCCAGGTGATCGCACTCCCCGACCAAGGTCTGGGGCTCTTGGATACAGGAGCCCGATACTGCTCGCGATACTGCGCGGCCGCCTGGCACGTCCAGGAAAGCAGGCCTTCGGAACGACCGAAAACGTTACCTCTGTACGGTTGCGTCAGTCCCTGTGCGAAAGGAAGCCGATGCTGGACTGGAACATCCGCTCGGTCAGGTCGCTGTCTGGCGACTGCTCGCTCGCCGCCATCAGGTCATCAAGATTGGCCCGGCACATCAGGCATCTGACCGTATCGAGATGGAAGGCGGTATAAGACTGCCACGGCTCTTCGAGGACGCCCAGCAGATACGAGCCGATCGTGCTGCGCTTCAGGCAGCTCAGCCGCCGTTGGCGCCAGACGCGGGCGATAGTCGCCTCGCTGGAAAGCTCCCGGCCTTCCAAGAGATCACGGTCGGCTGTGCTCAGTTCGTCGAGGAACTCCCGCAGCCGACCCAGTGCCCGGAACTTGACACCTGCGACGGCCTTCTCGTCTCGATTCAACCGCTCTGCCGCCTCCTTGTTTCGCAGCCCGACGTAGAACAGCAGTTCGACCACCTGCAAGTCATCGAGCTTGCCGCGGTCCCGCAACTCCTCGAACAGACGGCGAAGGATCTTGGCCAACACGTCCGCCTGACGCTCGGTGCGCTCGTGTTGAGCGGCAATCTGACTGGGCGTCTCGGAGACGGAAGGCTCCGGCATACCCGGGGAGTCGTCGTCGATGTCGAACCCGTCGGTGTACTCGGGGTGGCGTTGCCTCCTGGTGAGGAGTTCGCCGATCTTGTACCGGAGAATCGCGAACAGATAGGTCTCCAGCGACCGGCTTTCATCGTAGTGCCGCAGGCTTGTCACAAAGCCCATGAACGCCTCCTGCAACGCGTCCTCGGCATCGCCGACCCCGCGCAGCCGGCTCCGCGCGAACGCCAGGAGTCGTCCCTGATAACGATCGATCAACTGGTGCCAGGCACGCTGGTCGCCCTTGCGAATCGCGTCGATCAGGTATCCGTCCGCGTCGTTCGTCTGCGCCAAGATTAGAGGCCCTTGTACACGCCTGCCGTCACTGTGGATCAGGCGTCGCGCCTGATTCTCCACCGCCCTGGGCAGTGGCGCGACACGGGTATGCTATCACCGCCGAGACGGCAGTGCCACGGACGTTCATCTTGGTGCCACAGATAGTGGGTCGGGGCAGGTAATCAGGTCAGCAGACCCGGCCCACACGGCTGGGTGACGGCCGCGCGCGTCTGCCTACGTCAGCAAATCCATCTGCGAGATCAACAAGCAGACGGCGATGAAGGCGACGGCGGCGGAAATCCTCCGCAGCCAAACATGGCGGCCGTGCGAGGGTGCATCGACGAATAGGTGGCCGAGGATGACCAGGACTGCCAACGCCCCTGCTCCAGTCACCTGCCCGAGAACTGATCGCCGTGTGCCAGGATCGCGGACCGATGCCTTGCCATCCCGACCCTGTACATCCCGCTCTGATTCCGAATGGATCGTGACGACACACGTGGAATCGTCGCGATCATCCTCCCAGTCCGTTTTGGCAAATGCGTTCTCGATCATGCGCTTGGCACGTTCGACTTCGGCCACCGCAGCGAGGCTTTCGGCTTCGGCGGTCACCATGGCGCGATCGGCCACGGCGCGAGCGGTGGTGGATTGGACCGCAAACATGTGCGCGACCAACCCGCCCAACAGGACCAAGGCAAAGATGGCCGCGACGCCCACGCCGAGTATGACCCCGACCGCTCCCCTCCTTCGGCAGGCAGCGACGAAAAGGGCGATGATCGTAACGAGCAGGCCCGCGCCCCAGAGCACACCGGAAACGCCGAGGCCCAGACCGCTCATGCTCATGCTGGGACCTCCTCGACATTCTGCGGCACAGACCGGCCGCCCAGGAGTTCCTCAAGATCGCGCAGTTCATCCTGAAGCACGACCATCATCTTCTGGTCCGGAGTATTGAAGGCCCTCTCTATGTCCAGATAGCAGGTCAGGCGGTAGCCGCCGTGATCGAGCTCGTAGGCGGCGATGTTGAGCCTCGTGCCCCAGCGTCGGACATCCGATTGCCAGAATTGGAATGCCCAGTTGCCACGCGTGAAGGACCAAAGTAGGTCGGACTTGCTGGCCAGCGAGTAGCCGAGCATGGTCATGTGGCGTTCGATCAGGCGGGAGAGGTTGGCGTTGGCGTCGATCTCAAAAACAGTGCGGAGCGGCAAGGCGAGCTTCGGCGGCTTGACCTTCTTCCGGCGACTCAGGCGGTATCCTACCACCAGAAACGTAATTGCCACCGCCATCAGCGGGGCGGTCACGGCGGGCATCACAACATCCAGATCTCGATCAGGAACCGTCGTCGCGACGATCGGCAAGACGCCCATCATCATCACGAACAGTACGCCGGCGATCGCCATGAGCCGTTTGCCCTTGCGGATTCGGGGTGATTCCGCGCCGTCGGCCAAGGCACGCTGAGCCGGCGGCACGTAGGCCGGGACTGGAACGAACCAGACGAACAGGCTGACAATGCCGCCCGCGATGACGCATCCGAGCGTGATGAGGAACACCTCTTCGGACAAGGGATGGAAGAGGCCGAGAGCGGCACCGCACGCGCCGGACGCGGCCGTTCCGGTAAAGAAGACGGCCTTGCGGAACACGCCCCGCCACAGACCGTTCTTGTAGCGGGGAATGGCACAGCACAGGGCGAACAGGAAGTAGTTCGCTGCGACGATACCGCCGAGGATGAAGCAGCCAAAGTCATCTTCGTAAAGATTGAGGGTCCCCGAGGCAATGAAGGCCATGGCCGTGGTCAGCATGAACAGCCCGGCTACAAACAGCCATAGCGACCGGACGGCGGTGCTTCGTCGGGGCCGCTCGCCGGGGATTGCCGCGCTTGCTCGCTCCAAAGGTTGTGCACGGCTGCCTGCCTCCACCGCCACGCCCGGCGAAGTCAGACCGTCGGCGCCGCCGGCTACAGCGGCTTCCGGCAAGGGCGTGGTTCCGCCATGGATGTCGCTGCGAACGGAATCACCGCCTTGAAAGGTTGCCCAATCCGTGCCGGGTGCGAGCGGCCACAGACCGCCGACCACCTGGAGGGCGAGTGAAACGGCGGCGGCGATCGCCGCGACGGTGAATCCGTAGCCATCCGCAAGAATCAGGCCGGCAACAAGGCAGAACAGACCCACGGAGAAGGCGGAGCCAAGTTGGACGTGCCCCTTCCGGCCTTCTCGGAGGCGGCCCGGCCAATCGCACAGCAACATGGACAGGAGCAAGGGCGCCACCCAGGGTTCGGCCCGCCAGCAAAGGGCGTAATCGGCGAACAGGACCGCAGGCACAAGGCCCGCACCTACAAACGCGGTGACGATGAACCGTGGCAACCATTCGCCCGGGATGTGGAGCCGGTTGAAACTCAGCCAGCAGCCGAGCATCACGCCCGGGACGATGGCAAGGATGTGAAAAAAGACGGCCGTAGCGAATAGTGGGTTTCCGTCCGCCGCGAGCAGACTGGTGCCGAAGGAGATGCCGCCGGCCACCAGCAGCGCCATGAGGATCCTCTCCGCCCAGTGAGCGGGCCGTTGCGAGGCCTGTGCGACCTGCCGGCCGATCGGGCTGTTGTCGATCCGCCCGACGGCGCGATGAACGCGGGAGCCGATTCGGTTGTGCATTCGGCCGAAGCGACCACGGGAACAGGAGCCGTGGATCTCAACCCGCGCGGCGTTGCCGATTCTGTCTGGGAGCGACGTGGGGTTGATCACGGGCGGCGGCACGCTTTGGCCGACGTTGCTGCTGCCCGTGCCGAACGGGCCCACGCCGCCTCCGCCCCCTGCCGGGGCGACTACGGCGACGTTGACCCGTTCCGCGACACGGGCCGCGACCGTCGAGAGGCTCGCAGGCTCGAAGGTCGCGACGGACTTGTCCAGGTCTTCGACCTCGAAGACTTCACCAACCATCTCGCCGACGGTCTGGTATCGATCCTTTGGATCCTTCGCCAGCGCCTTACGGATGACACGCGGGAACGGCTCTGGCAACTCGTCCACCTCCGGCTGCGCCGTCAGGTGCTTCATCAATACTTCGCCCATCGTCTGACCGGAAAACGGCACACGCCCCAACAGCATCTCATACAGCATCACACCCAACGCGTAGATGTCGATCGTCCGGTCGTAGTTGCCGCTGCCCACCTCCGGCGCCATGTAGTGAACCGTGCCCACCGACACCGTC
>JAFGQA010000317.1 GCA_016935885.1 Phycisphaerae bacterium
AGAATCCCTTCTCGGTCCTGAAGCCGGTGCCGAGAAAGGATTCTCGGCAGAGCGTACAGTCGTTCTGTTTGTGAAACGCGGTACTAGTGCTCTGTCGCACGTCGAACGAGAGATTGCCGGTGAACGAGGGTGCCACGGGCGGCTTGTCCGGCCGTGCGGTCTCCCCGGTGGGCGCATGGGGCATCCACACTGGCAGGCAAGCTGCCAGTGGCACCCAGGCCAACGCCTCAAGCAACGCGCGACAAAGCACGACTGCCCCGACAACACTGATTTGACGGGTTATACCAAGATCGGTATGTGTGGCGCTGCTCCGTGAGCAGGTGCGTGTCTAGCGGGGCGACATAGGGAGTTCCGGCGCCATGTCCTGCGACAGTCAGAAGTTCATCCACATCCGTGGCGCACGAACGCACAACCTCCGTGACATCTCGCTGAGCCTGCCACGCGACAAGCTGATCGCCGTCACCGGCCTGAGCGGGTCCGGCAAGAGCAGCCTCGCCTTCGACACGATCTATGCCGAGGGCCAGCGCAAGTACGTCGAGTCGTTGTCGGCCTATGCCCGGCAGTTTCTCGGGCAGATGGTCAAGCCGGACGTCGAACAGATCACCGGCCTGCCGCCGACGATCGCGATTGCCCAACAGGCCGGGCGGAGCAACCCCCGCTCGACCGTGGCGACAACGACCGAGATCTACGACTACCTGCGGCTGCTGTTCGCCCGCGTGGGGACGCCGCACTGCCCCAAGTGTGGCCGACGTGTGCATCAGCAGACCGTCACGCAGATCGTTGACAGCGTCCTCGAACTGCCGGAGGGGACGCGTGTGATGGTCCTCGGGCCACTCGTCCGAGGACACAAGGGCGAGCACAAGGAGGTGTTCGCGCGGGTCTTGCGGGAGGGCTTCATTCGTGTCCGCGTGGACGGTGAGGTCTGCGAGGTCAAGCACCACCCGAAGATAGACAGGAACAAGAAGCACACCATCGAGGCGGTTGTCGATCGGATCATCATCAGGCCCGATCTGCGGACCCGACTGACGGAGTCGATTGAGGCAGCATTGAAGATGTCCGATGGGCTGGTCGTGGTGTCGAGTCAGGATCCGGCCGCGGACCAGGGTGCGAGAAGGGATTCTCGCACCAGCAGCAGCAGCAGCGCGCCCGGCGACCGCGCATCAGGGGATGCTGCCCCCCGGCCAAGGCTGGGGGCTCTTGTTGGGGGGGCAGGTGATGGCGCGTGGCGGGATGCGATCTACAGCGAACGGTACGCGTGCATACAGTGCGGCGTCAGCCTGCCCGAGTTGGAGCCACGGATGTTCTCGTTCAACTCGCCGCACGGGGCGTGTCCGGCGTGTGACGGGCTCGGCACGGTGACGGAGTTTGATCCTGATCTGGTTGTGCCCGACCGGAGCGCGTCGTTGGAGGAGGGCGCGATCGACGCCTGGCGCGGCGGGGGCAAGCGGATGGCGGCCATTCATTCGCGGTTGCTGCGCGAGTTCTGCGCGCGGTTCATGGTCTCGCCGGCCACGCCGTATCAATCGCTGCCGGAGCGGCTGCGCAGTATCCTGATGTGGGGCACGACGCCCGATGACGAGCGCGAGTACGCGTGTCACTTCGAGGGCGTGATCCCGAACCTGGACCGTCGATGGAAAACGACGGAGAGCGAGTCCGTCAAGAACCGACTGCACGCGTACCTGTCCGAGCGTCCGTGCAAGGCCTGTCATGGCGCACGGTTGCGGCCGGAGAGCTTGGCGGTCAAGATCGGCCATGTCGGCAGCCAGGATCGCGCACGTGGAGCGGGTCTCGTACCCCTTGTGGCACCGCCGTCTCGGCGGTGGATTCGCGGGCAAGACGCTCGCTCCTCAGATGTATCAGGACGCGATTTTAACATCGACGACATCGTGAACATGAGCATCGACGCGGCGGCCGGTGTCTTCTCGTCGTTGGCGGTCGATGATGAACGAGCGCGGATTGCCGAGCCGATCCTGAAAGAGATTCGCCAGCGGCTGCAATTTCTGATCGACGTCGGCATCAGCTACCTGACGTTGAGCCGCGCCAGCAACACGCTGTCCGGTGGGGAGTCACAGCGGATCCGGCTGGCAACACAGGTGGGCAGCGGGCTCGTCGGCGTCTGCTACGTGCTCGATGAGCCGACGATCGGCCTGCACAAGCGAGACACCGCCAAGCTGATTGACACGCTGCGCCGGCTGACCGACCTGGGCAATACGGTGCTGGTCGTGGAACATGACGTGGACACAATCGCCGCGGCGGACTGGATCGTGGACATCGGGCCGGGGGCCGGGGCGCACGGAGGCCGCGTGTTGGTCAACGGCCCGCTCGATGCGCTGCTGGAATCGCCCGACTCGATTACGGCCAAGTACCTTCGGTCTGAAGCGAGGACCCGTCTCGGGGGGTCGTGGCACCGCCGTCCCGGTGGCGCGGTCACAGGCGGGACGCCCGTGCCACAGGGTGCCGGCGCGGTCACAGGCGGGACGCCCGTGCCACAGGGTGCCGGCGCGGTC
>JAFGQA010000318.1 GCA_016935885.1 Phycisphaerae bacterium
GATGGTGCCGGTGGTGGTGCCACCGACCGAGCCGGTTCCGGTCTTGAGGGCGAGGGAGATGTCCGTATCCTGCGTGACGTTCGTGGCGGTGCCGACGGAGTCAACGGCGTTGACGACGACATCGAAGGCGGTGCCCGCGGTTTGGCTGGCGATCGTGCTGACGGTCAGCTTCATCGCGGTGCCGACGGTGGCGGCGGTGTAGGAGTAGTCGTTGTACTGCCAACTGCCGCTCATGTAGGAATTGAGCCGGACGTAGACGGTGCTTCCATCGGTGGGCAATCCGGTGACGGTGGCGGACCGCGTGGTGCCGGTGGACTGGTTATAGAGGTCCCTCGCGCCGGCGCTTGTGCCGACCCAAAGGCGGTATTGCGATACGCCGGTGCCGGCGCTCCACTGGAACGTGTGGCTCGATCCGGTCAGCGAGTCGCCGTCGTTCGTTGGCGTGGTCATAACGGCAGCGGCTGACGTGAGGTCAAAGCTGTTGGAATCGGCCGCCGTCAGTGTATCGCCACCGCTTGCCGTCGCCGTCAGGACGACACCTGTCTCGGCCGTGTCGTAGGTGACGCCGGAGATCGTGACGCTGTTTGTGCCGCTGGTGATCGTGCCGGAGACCGTTCCGCCGAGCGTACCGGTGCCGGTGTTCACGGACAGGGTGATCGTCGTGTTTTGTGTCACGTTTGCGGAGTTGCTGGAGCCGTCTTGCGCGCTGATGGTCACGTCGAACGGAACGCCTCCGCCCTGGTCGGCGATGGTGCTGAAGGCCAGTTTGGTGGGGGTTCGCGCCTCGACGTTGAAGGCGCCGGAGTCGGCAGCGGTCAGGGTGTCGCCACCGCTGGCGGTTGCCGTCAAGACGACGCCGGTTTCGGCGGTGTCGTACGTGACACCGGAGATGGTGACGCTGCTGGTTCCGGAGCTGAGTGTGCCGGAGACGGTCCCGCCGAGGGTGCCGGTCCCCGTCTTCACCGTGAGCGTGACGGTGGTGTCGGCGGTCGCGTTCGAGGCTGTGCCGTACTCGTCGGTGGCGTTGATGGTGACATCGAACGAAACATCCTGGCCCTGCGTCGCGATCGTGGCGACAGCGAGGCGGTCGGCTGGTCCTGCCGAGACGTCGAAGCTGTTGGAGTCGGCGGATGTCAGGACATCCCCGCCTGTTCTGGCGGCAGTCAGGACGACGCCGGTTTCCGTTGTGTCGTAGGTGACGCCGGAGACGGTGGCGGTGCTGGTACCGTTGGCGATCGTGCCGGTGGTGGTTCCGCCCAGTGTGCCGGTACCGGTCTTCACGGACAGTGACACGTCGGTATCCTGCGAGACGGCGACGGCGTTACCGTAGGCGTCTGTCGATCGGACGACGACATCGAACGTCTGGCCGGCCTGCTGTGCGGCGATGGTATCGACAGCCAGGCGGTCGATCGTGTCAGCTGTCACGTCGAAGCTATTGGAATCTGCGAGTGTCAACGTGTCGCCGTCGGTGGCGGTGGCGGTGAGGACGACGCCGGCTTCAACCTTGTCGTAGGTGACGCCGGAGATGGTCGCGCTGCTGCCACCGCTGGAGATCGTGCCGGACAGCGTGCCGCCCGCGTTGCCGGTGCCTGTCTTGATGCTTAGCGTGATGGTCGTGTCGGCGGAGACGGTGGCCGTGTTGTCATAAACATCCTGCGCGGTGACGATCACGTCGAACGTCTTGTTGGCGATTTGACCGGCGATCGTGGTGACGGCCAGCTTGGTGGCGGTGGCGGCGCCGACGGTGAAACCGTTGGAATCGGCCGCGGTCAAGGTGTCGCCACCGAGGGCCGATGCCGTCAGGACGACGCCACTCTCGGCTGTGTTGTACGTGACTCCCGAGATCGTGACGGTGGATTCGCCCGGGTCGAGGACGCCGGTGATGGTACCGCCGACCGTTCCCGTGCCGGTCTTGAGCGTGATCTTGGCAAGTGTCATGGCCGAGACACCGGCGGCATGGCCGAGCGCGTCGGTCACGTTGACGGTGACGTCAAACGCGGTACCTGCGGTCTGTGTGTCGATCGTCGCGACGGCCAGCTTGTTGGCTGGTCCGGCGGCCACGTTGAAGCTGTTGGAATCGCCCGCCGTCAAGCTGTCGCCGCTGGTCCTCGTTGCGGTCAGGACGACGCCGTCTTCCATCGTGTCGTACTTGACGCCGGCGATCGTGACGCTGCTGGCGCTCCCGGTGATCGTGCCCGTCGTGGTACCGCTCGCCAAGCTGCCGGTGCCGGTGTCGACGCTGAGTTCGACGGCCGTATCGCCCGAGACGGCGGCGGCGTTGCCGTAGTCGTCGGTCGAACGCACAACGATGCTGAACGCCACGCCGGCCTGCTGACTGCTGATGGTGTCAACGGCGAGCGTCGTTGCCCTAGCGGCCGAGACGGTGAAGCTATTGGAATCCGCCGCAGTCAGTGTATCCCCGCCGCTGGCGGTGGCGGTCAGCACGACGCCGGATTCGGCCGTGTCGTACGTCGCGCCGGAGATCGTGATGCTGCTCGTTCCCCCGGCGATCGTGCCCGTGACGGTGCCGCCGAGTGCTCCGGTCCCGGTCTTGACGGTCAGCGTCACCAGCGTGTTCGAGGTCACGTTCGAGGCGTTGCCGTATTGATCGGTCGAGGTGACCACGACGTCGAACGTCGTGCCGGCGGTCTGGCCGGCGATGGTCGCGATCGACAGGCGGTCCACGGTTCCGGCCGTGACGTTGAAGGCGTTGGAATCGCCCGCGGTCAGGCTGTCGCCGCTGGTCCTCGATGCGGTCAGCACGACGCCGCTCTCCTCGGTGTCGTAGGTCACGCCGGAGATCGTCACGCTGCTGCTGCCCGAGCTGATCGTGCCCGTGGTGGTCCCGCCGACGCTGCCTGTGCCAGTCTTGACGCTCAGCGAGATGCCCGTGTCCGCCGTCACGTTGGACGCGTTGCCGTACTGGTCCGTCGAATGCACGACCACGTCGAAGGTGTCACCGGCGCCTTGCGTGGTGATGGTGTCGATGGATAGCCGATCCGCCGGGCCGACGGAGACATCGAAGGCGTTCGACGTAGCGGTGGCGAGGATGTCGCCGCTCGTCCGGGTCGCCGCCAGGGTGATATCCGAGTCCGCGGTATTGTAGGTCACGCCTGAAATCGTGACGGTGCTGGTTCCGCTGGTGATGGTGCCCGTCGTGGTACCGCCCAGCGTGCCCGAACCGCTGCTCAGCGACAGACTGATCGCCGAGCTTTGCGTGACGTTGGCAGCGCTGCCAGCCGCGTCAACCGCGTTCACGACGACGTCAAATCCCACGCCGGCAGCCTGGTTCGCGAGGGTCTCGATCTCGAGCTGGGTGGCCGTCCCAGCCGAAGCTGCAATATATGTATACGCGTTGTATTGCCACGCGCCGTCGATACGCGAATTGAGACGCACGTAGACATTACCACCGTCGGTGGGAATGCCCGTCACGTAGGCCTGCTGTGTGGTTCCTGTGGCCTGATTGTATATATCCGATCCACCGGACGTCGTGCCGACCCACAGCCGATACTGTGTCACGTTCGCCCCGGCGTCCCAGGTGAATGTACACGTCGCCCCGGGCAACGGGTCGCCATCGCTGGCCGGATAAGTCATCTCTGCCGGGTCGTCGGCCACGGTCGCGGCGACGTACGTGTAGGCGTTGTAGTACCACGTGCTGTCAATGTAGGAGTAGAGCCGCACGTACACGCTGCTGCCGTTCGTGGGCAAACCGGTCACGGTGGCGGACTGCGTTGTTCCGGTGGACTGGTTGTAGATGTCGGTGCCACCGGATGTCGTGCCGACCCACAGCCTGTATTGCGACACACTCGTGCCCGCATCCCACGCGAACGTGAACGAAGCACCGGTTAGCGTCGCGCCGTCGGTGGCGGGCGTCGTCATCTCGGCCTTGTCGACCGCCGTGCCGGAAGCAATGTAGGTATACTCGTTATAATACCAGGCGCTGCCGATGTATGAATTCAGTCTAACGTATACATTGCTCGCATCGGTGGGGAGACCGGTTACCGTAGCCGATTGGGTGGTGCCGGTGGACTGGTTGTAGATGTCCGAGCCGCCGGACGTTGTGCCGACCCACAGGCGGTATTGTGTCACGCCGGTGCCGCTGTCCCATTCGAAGGTGAAGCTCGAACCCGTCAGCGTCGCCCCATCGCTAGCAGGAGTGGTCATTGCTGCCGCGGCGCCCGAGCCACCGGTAAAATCAATGCCCCATTGATTGCCCGTCGTGGTCGTGTTGTCCGTGGAAGTGCCGGTGGAAACCGTTTGACTTGTGAAGCTGTATCCGGTCTTGGTTACGTCAATGGTATAGGATGTGCTGGCCGGGATCTTGGCGAGGGCGTAGATGCCGTTGCTGTCGGTTGTGTCGGTGTAGGCGCCGCTGTTGGCGGAGACGGTCGCCCCGGAGATCGCCGTGCCGCCCGAATCGGCAACACGACCACTGATGATTTCGCCGGTTCCGCTTGTGTACGTATTATAGACGCACTTGTAGACAGAATTGAATGTGTAGCTGGTCGTGGGAATGCTCGGCAGGGCGTACCAGGCGTCATCGCTGCCGGCCCAGCCGAGGTTCAGGTGGTGGTAGAGCGTCGAGCTGTTGTAGCCATATCCGTCGCAGACGATGGCGTGGCCGCCGTCGCCCGTGATGCCCAACAAGACGGGATAACCGGCATCAAGATTGGGGTTGGCCATACTGTTTAGCGGCGTGCCGATGTTGCTCCCGCTGTTGTATCCCCGTTTCGCGTTGCTGTAGCCGAAGGTGGTTAAGAATGCATCGGCGGCGTCGAGCGTGTTCGCCGCGGACGCACTGGCCGTGTAGCTCATGTTGACCGAAACACCGGCGTCGTGGCAGAGCGCCCCAATCGCTTGGCGTTGCGTCACAGTGACGCCGCTGCTCGGAACGAGCACCATGTCGCTCCACGAATAGGCCCCACCGGAACCGTCGCCACCGCGCAGGCTTCTGCTTGTCGGGGATCCGTCGACATAGACAGTGAAACTGGACGTCCCAACGCCGCTCGTGGGATGCTGGTGGAACCGCATGAACTGGGCCATCGCCGTGGCGACGCAACCGCATACATAATTGCTCGGTGTGTAGTAGTTGTAACAATCCGACCCGCTGACCTGGCCCTGGCTCCACTCGCTTTGAACCAGGGGCGCGACGCGCTGATCTGAGACGCTTGACAGCCCCCCCCTATCTGGAGGATAGATGGCGTAGTCCTGCAATTGGTCCCATTTGGCTCGCGCGGCCGCCGGATCCTGCGCCGTCCCGTACAACTGCTCTATTCCATAGCTGCGCACGGCCTCGACGCGGCCGAGCATGTCCGAGCTGACGAGCGCGCCGAGCGGGTTGTCGGGGGATGGATCGTATATGCCCGAATCCGCAAAGGCGATGATCGGTTCGATCAGATCATCCGCGGCGACGACAACGAATCCAGTTGGATTCAAGTAGACAATGTGATAGATAGGGTCTCCGTACTCGTTCGTGTAGGTGAGCACCTCGCCGATGCTCCAGCCAATGGCGGCGCCCAGAGGGCTGGCATCCGCGTTGAGCCAGCCCTGGACGACTCTGTGCGCGTCCTGGTCTGACGTTACATCCGCCTTCGATGGGACCGGACACAAAAGCGCTGCAATAAGGAACGCCGCGGAGAGGGAGAAACTCAACGCCCGAAGAAACAAGCGTGTGCCAGAACACGGATTCTGCGCTGTACAACCCGTCATGTCAGGAGCCTCCAAACATCGACCTGCCTCCCATTTGGGCTGGTCACTCGACGTCCCCGAAGCGCACGCGCCAACGATGCATTTGGCCGGCGCAAGCACGCCGAGGCGCCACGTTCTCTTTGCCAGACATCGCTTACTCGGCAAGATCGATGGACTCCGCCACTTTCGATTCCTGGTACTCCCAGCATTGAAACGGATGGCAAGCCGGGCGTTGGCCTTGCCAAGGTCCCACAATCCCCGACGTTAGACCACAAGGATGGAGATCGTAAGAAGGGGCATCGTGGCCGCGACGTGCGGTCTCATATGGATGAACGGAGCGAAACGCGACCAGCTACTGGTAAACGCAGGGACGATAATCTCAGTCGTCCCACGGCTGGTGCCGTCGGTGCGTCCGCTAGAATTGACTGTCCCAGGTGGTTTGAGGGCCGCGTTCGCCGGGCAACGCCAGGAGCGTGCCACTGGCTTTGCTTATGGAAGTGAATGTGTCTGCCTTCGTTCCCGCTGGCCCCACCGAACCAGGATCCGCGCGTCGTATCGACCTGGCCCCGTGTCATATCGCCACACCGTCACCGCCCTGGCCCGGCGAGACAGCGTAATGAGCTGCCGCAGCGCCAGGACGGGATCGAAACTGCCGACATCGATGCGGGGTCGTGGAGAAACGGGTATGCTCAAGACGATGGACTTGCCCTTCCGCAAGACCTGTAACTTAAGCACACGCGCGCCGCCCCGTGCACGGTACAGATCCGCCACCTCGCGTGCCGGTTGCGTCGTCGTCAGCGGTTTGCCGCCCACACCCACGATGACGTCGCCCTTTAGCAGGAACGTTGCGGCTGGCGAATTCGGCCGCACCTCACGCACGACCGCCCCACGTTCGTTCGCGGTCTCGTTCACCAACGCGACCCCGAATTGTCCACGGCGCTCCAAACGCTCGGCGGCCCAGGATTGCCACCACCGTCGGCTCAATGCCTCGGGATGTTCCCGCTTGGCGTAGCCCAACCAGCTTGAGAGCATCGATGAGAACACGTTGCCACGTAGGAACAGCCATTCAGCCACGATCTCGCCATCCGATTCTCGTGGCAGCAGGTCCATCATCTCCTCGCTGCCGTTCAGTTGCGGGGCGCGACCACGAGCCGCCCGCACGATCTTCTCAACGTGCCTATTCGACGTTGAGACCATCAGTCGGCCGTCCAGCAGAGCCCAACATGGCCGCACGCCGTTCAAGAAGCTCAGCCCCGTCCGCCGCGCCAGGAGCGGACCGATCTCGATTCGGTGCAGTTCCACATCCTCAATCCGCGTCCGAACGACCGCCACCTCCTCCGTTCGCCCTCCGCGAGGCGCCGCCAGCGCGCCAAAGACACGGGCAAGAAACTCCATGATCAGATCAAGACGCTCAACATAGACCAGCCCGTCCTGCGCCTCCACCAGCGCCGTCACGGCTGGCACGGTCATACCGACCGATGAAGCCGATTGATCGAGCCCCACGACGAGCGCGTATGCCGGGCCCAACTTCGTTAGCAGGCTCTCTGATCCTCCACCGGCCTTGCTGAACGCCCCCAAAAAAAGCGTAATCAGCGGGTCTCTGTCCGCGCCCTGGCCGCCAGCCAGATGGCTTGCCAGCGTCGAGAAGTCGAAACCACCCGTCCAGGCCGCCACGGAGTCGGCCGGCAGACCCTCGATGACAGAGGCGTCCATGCACGGCAGTCTTGCTGCGGCCGTCTGGCGATGGCCCCGGAGTTCACACCTCATCCCCGACGTCTCCACCGAGACGCCGATCAACAACCGGTTGCACCCTTCCAATGCCGTCGGGTCTCCCTCCTCCCACACCGTGTATATCAAGCAAGGATACTCCCTGGACAATCTGGATCGCAGCCCGGCAAAGTCAGATCGCGCCCTCAGCGTCGGCCCCCGCTGCCCCGACAGCAACAGCACGGTCCGCCCCCAAAGTCCGTCGGGATCCCCTGCGGGACCAAACACCAGCATCCGGTCCCGCACCGCCAACATGATGCCCGCGGGAAGCACGTAACGGCGGACCGGTCCCTCGCTCGGCTGCGGCCTCGCCTTCCACCTCTTGAGCAGTTGCGCCTGGTCGGACGCGTGAGCCAACTCGGCCAGCACCACGCCGTCCTGCCATCGCGCGGAACTGGCTGCGATCAGCGCCGCCCTGCGGCCCAACAAGAGTGTGATCGCTGCCTCCGGGTCCAACCCCAACAGCCCCACCGTCCTTCGTTGCCAGGGCTGCGTCGTTGTCCGGAGTGCGTCCTTCTCACTTAGTTCGCGAACAGTCCTCCAGATGCCGAGTGTGCGGAACTGCCGCCGTATGTCCGACAGATCGTGCAATTCGACGTAGAACCCCGCGTCCCCCGGCGCAAACCTCAACCAGTCGGAGTCTCCGTCTTGCTCGTCCCCAGTAGGCTGACCCGCCACGCTTGCCGCGCAGCACAGTAGGATTGCCAGAACGCTGGCAACTCCCCTATCACAGAGCTTCATGAGTGCAGTCCTGGTTTCGAATCACTCAGCCGGACTTGAAAGAACAAACCGCGCAGGCCTCGCTCGATACGGCCCACGCGGTTGGATGACGCGCTCTTATTGTGCATCCTGCGTCTTCTGTGCCACGGGTGCCGAGGCCCGTGTCGACATCGCCCTTCGGGGTGGAGCCACGAAGGTCCTGTGAGGCGATCCTAGAATCGCACCAAGTCTTTGTCGTCTGCGTCTTCGGTTGAGTACGATTCGGGCGGATCAAGCAATCCTGTGAACGGCCCGAAGATCAACTCCTCCCAAGGTGTGATCTCTGGCGCCTTCACGTTATGCAGCCCCGCCTCGACATCCCGACGCGCTTCGTCGCCAGCAATCGTCAGGAGTTGGCTCAGGCTCGCGGCGGCCTGCTTTGTGTCGGCCATCGCCCCCAACGTCGGATTCACGACACCCTCTACACCGGAGGCTTCTACCGCCTTACCAGCGACAAGTCTCGGCGTCGTTTCGGCCGGAGGCCAGATCAGAATACTGAAGAACAGCACCGCTGCCGCCGCCGGAAGACTGGCACTGACCGCAACGCGCCACAACCGCTGACGCCGGGCCCTCCGCGTCTCCACCGCTGATCCCCCGCCCGGCGCGCGCTTCGGGAGCATCGCCACGACCTGGCTGGCGAAGCCGGAAGGCATCGGTGGCTCGGAACGGTCCGTCCTGATGATCGTGCCGCAGGCTCGGAGCATCTCCACCTGCCGCTGGCATTCCGGACATTGCAACAGGTGCGCGTGCACCTCGGCCATCAGACTCGGTGACAACTCACCGTCGATAAACTCGCCATGAAGCTGGCGAACGTGACGACATGTCATCAACACGATATTCACTCCTGGCCGTCTGCTCGTCTCAGACGACTACCAACATCGCGATGCTCACGCCGCGCATCGCGCGAGACCTACTAGGCAACGCTGCCTGTCTCGCTGAACCGGACCTCGGGCCAGTCGTTCACTAGCCGGGGACCCAGCATCCTCCTTAGCCCGTTCCGCGCACGATGAAGATGGCTCTTCACCGTGGCCGCTGGCATAGCCAGAATCTCGCCAATCTCCTGACAGCTTAGCGACTCTCTATAGAATAGTAGTACCGTCGCACGCTGATTCGGTGTCAGCTCATCCACGGATTCCCAGATCATCTCCTTCAACTGGCGGGCCTCGTCGCTGTTAGCGACGTCGTCCCCAGGGGCCGAAGTCCGCTCGCCGGCTCTTCCGCCCGGCACGGTGTTCCAGTCAACGTCGTTGACGTAGCGCTTCCGGCGTCGCAGGATGTTCAAGCACAGCCGATAGCCGATGGTGAACAGCCACGTGCTGAACCGGTACGAGAAGTCGAACCCGTCCAGCGCTTGAAACGCCCGCAGAAACGTGTCCTGGCAGATCTCCTCTGCATCGTGCCCATTACGGACCATTCGCCAGACGAACGCGTGCAGACGCGCCTGGTGTGCTACCACGAGCGCGTGGGCACTTTCCGCGCACCCACGCTGCGCCCTTTCTATTAGTTGCCGCTCGCGGAGCGGCGGCAACCGCTCACCGGGTGCGTCGTGATTGTCCATCTCTACCCATTCATTATACCGTATTGGGCAACGGGGGTCGCATCTTTTCTGATGATTGCCGAGGATCGGAGGAAGATGTAAAATCATGCCATGTCCAAAGATACGTCAAAAAGCCCCAAGTCTCCCCGCCTGGTCAACAAAAAGGCCCGGTTCAACTTCGAGATCCTCGAGAGGGTCGAAACCGGAATCGCACTCAAAGGCACTGAAGTTAAGAGCTTGCGACTCGGCAACGCCAGTCTCAATGAAGCCTACGCCCGAATCGACGCTGGCCAGGTTCTCCTCCTGAATTTCCAAATCCAGCCCTACGAGCAGGGCAACCGCTTCAATCATGACCCCAAACGCCCGAAGCAGCTCCTTTTACATCGGCGTGAGATCAGGAAGCTCGCGGCCAAAGTTCAAATTCGGGGGCAAACGCTTGTCCCGCTCACGATCTACTTCAACACCAGGGGCATGGCCAAGGTGCAGCTTGCACTCGCCCGTGGGAAGACGCACCAAGACAAGCGACAGGGCGAAAGAAGGCGACAGGACGAGCGAGAGATGGAACGTGCTCAACGACGCGGCAGGACGTAACCATATTCTGCATAAAGAGTTATGGGGTTCGCCGGCCATTCTCTGATCGCCCGGCCTCGGCGGCGAGGGCACGCGGGCACACATCGTGTGCGCACGCGTATGCCGTGGTGACATGGGTTATCGGAGCCGCCAGCGGCGGAGGAGCTTACCCGTGCCACTCCGTTTGAACGCTGAACACCTACCCGTGTGCCATCGCGGAGACCGCTGGCGTACCCGGTCCTCCCCGTCCAAGGCGCGTGACCTTTGGAGGCAGGCGTATTCGGATCTCAACACCGGCGTCTTGCGCTATCCAGTTGCCGGGACATCCGATATCGTACGCTCCAGATGTTCAGCGCGCACATGAATCCGAACGCCCGGCGAGCTGGGTTGATCGGCTTGGTTGCCTTGGCCGTGACGATGGTCAGCGTCGTCGTCGTCGTGATGACGACCGAGGATACAATGATCGACGCGGACGAGGCGTTCCCGGACCCGGTCGTTGTGGACCCGGCAAAACGGCCGGAGTTCGTCTTCCCGGAGTCAGTCCGGACATTCGACTTGTCGCTGAATCGCTTCGTCGACCGCTTCGCCCGTGTGTGCATGGACGGAAAGTACTCGGACTTTCGGCTCATGCTGAGCAGCCGGGCCGGCGACCCCATCGTAGCCTCTCGGTTCGAGTCGATGTTCAACGCCCTCAAGCAGGTTCGCATCTTGGCCATCGACAAGCTCTCCAACGTGCCTGGTTTCGATCACCCTGTCTACATTATGTTGGCTGAGTACGACGTCGAAGACTACGCCGCCACAGAGGGCAAGCAGAGCGAGCGGCGCCGGCTCGCCATCGTCAAGGAAAGCGGCGAGTGGCGCATCGGACCCATACCACACAACGTCCTGGCTACGCTCCAGGCGATTCACCAGCCTGCCACCCAACCGGCACCCGCTGAAGGCGGACCCCTTGGCTCGGACGGCGACGACGCGCAAACGCCGGACACGCCAAGGGCGGCCGCCAATCGCCCCGTCCGGCTCGCTCCGTAAGACGACCATAGGATAGGGCTTTGTGGGGGCACCGGTATTCGTGACACGGTGCCGTGGTCCGGTGAAACACCGGCTCCGGTGCTGGTGACACGGGCTTGAGATGGTGTCGAAATGCGGACGCACCCCTGCCAATACTGGCGGCGTAGGGAGTGCGACCACAAACTACTCTCGGACCGTCAGTCCTAACCTCATTCTTGACAATAGCTTGGTACTGCGTTTCCCACGCGGATTCGCGTTTGTCCCAGCGAAAATTATATCTTAGGTTTCTGCTGCTGATAGGCGAATCAAGGATGCCAACACTGGCAACGGCGTTGGTCTCCTAAGAGACACCAGCTTAGGTGTATAAGTCAAACTGAACCTCGCCGCCAAGAAGGGGAATGACGTCATGGGGCTTACAGTCAACAATGTCAACACATTGTCGCTGCTCAACATCCTCAACCAGACAACAGCGGCACAGACAGACTCGCTGACGAGGCTGTCAACAGGTCACATGATCAACAAGGGCGCGGATGACCCCGCCGGGTTGATCGCCGTTCAGAGCCTGAGCGCGGAGCTGACAGGCGTGGATGCTGCCATCACGAACGGCCAGCGGGCCAACTCGATGCTGAGCGTGGCGGACAGCGCCCTAATCGAAGTGGGGAACCTGCTGTCGGAAATCGAATCGCTCGCCGCCCAAAGCACAAGCTCCGGTGGTCTCAGCGCCGCCGAGATCGCCGCAAACCAAGCCCAGGTCGACAACGCGATCAACTCCATCAACCGCATTATCCAGACAACAACCTTCAACGGAAAGAAGTTGCTCGATGGGCAGCAGTCCATCCGGGCCACGGCGTCGGATACTGCCAAGGTTACCGACGTAAAGGTCTACTCGCGGCCGACCTCGTCCTCCTCGCAGAGTTTCTCCATTAACGTCGGTGCGGCCGGAACGGTCGCCTCCGCAACACTGGCCACAGCCCCGGCTGCCGTCAGTGCGGCCGAGTTCAGCGTCGCCGGCACCCTCGGCACGGCCACGATCGCGGTGGACGACGGCGACACGCTGGCCGAAATCAGAGACAAGATCATCGCCTCGAAAGATGAAACCGGCGTCTCCGCCTCCGTTAGCGGCGGAAACCTGCACATCCAAAGTGTGCAGTACGGTGATGACGCCTTTGTCTCGGCATCCCACATCAGTGGCGACACCGACTTCGTCAGCGTTTCCTACACTGCTGGTACCGACGCCCAGGTCACCGTCAACGGTCAGGACGCGTTCGTCGACGGCCTGGATATTGCGTTCAACTCCAACGGGACCAGCGGTGAGTTCACCCTCACGGCGGCGGGAAACGTCGCCGGCAGCGCCGGGAACCTCGACATTTCCGGCGGTGGCATGACCTTCCAGCTCGGGACCAGCAGCAGCACGCAGGCCACGATCGGCATCGAAGGCATGTTCGGCCACCTGTTGGGCAGCAACACCTACGGCTACCTTACACAGCTCAAGAGCGGTGGTACGAACGACCTATCCAACGATGCCAACAACGCCGTCCTGATTGCCAAGGCGGCGATCAACCAGGTCGCCACACAGCGCGGACGCATCGGTGGCTTCCAGCAGTTCCAGGTCGAAACGTCGATCAACAGCCTGAACGCCACAAAGGAAGCCCTCGTGAACGCCCGCGGCGTCATTGACGACGTGGACTACGCTCTCGAGACGGCCGAGCTCAGCCGGCAGAACGTACTCCTTCAGTCGTCGATCTCCCTCCTGAGCGTGGCTTCGCAGCAATCGGCTCAGATCCTCTCACTGTTGCGGTAGTAGTTCTAGGGCCCAGCGCCCGGGTCTGGTGGGGTTCAGGAAACGACGCGGCGGGACCGAGGTTCACCCCTCGGTCCCGTCGTTCTGCTTCCAGGGCATTGGGAATCAGACTATTCAAGCGTGCCAACGCGACGCCGACCCTCGAATCCTCCAATCCTCGGACCCTCCTGATTCCACCGGCGGCCACGCCGATGGAACCGCGCCGTCGCTCTACGCCTCGGACTCCCGTCGAGCAAACCGAACGGCCTGACGCACCCAATCCAGACAGGGCTCGGGGGCCAATCCGTAGTTGAAGAATCCGATCGAGCGGCACCCCTCCCGGGATGCCCGATGCACCTGGGCCACCAATGTCTGCGCATCCTTCACGCCCGGTGGGCAGCAGGCCATTGATACATCGATACGATCTGCGCCGCCGGCTACTTTGACCAGTGCACCAAAAAACTGCCGTTCATCCGGCGCGTCGGCGCGTGGAAACGGAAGCAGGAAGCCGTCACAGTGCTGTCCCATCTCCGCCGGCTCGACGCCCGTATCACGAGATCCTCCCGGAACGGACGGGACATCGATAAGCAACCGAGCCCTCGTCCGAGAACGCACCATCCGCAACAACGACGTCACCGCGTCCACGCGCATCCGATGGTAGGCCGACAGATGGTCATCATCGGCCAACAGCGATTGGAAGGACGCATGTAACGGCTGCTCGACGCGCAGCATCCGATCGATGTGACCGGTCGCTGATCCGACGACCGCCTCCACGTCGATGCCCGCGTCCATCGCCCGCTGCCGGCACGACGAACAGAAGCACCAACCGAGAAGCGTCGTCTCGACATCTCCCGGCAGAAAACCCATCTGCACATATCGATGGACATGGAGGCCGCTGAAACCGAAGTCCATCAGTTCGACCGCCTCCAAGGGATAGTTCGTCGACAGGTCTTCCGCCAGGGCCGCCACGTACTCGCGGACGTCCGGATTCGACGGACACAGCCAGGTGCTGGACGGGTCGCCGAATAGGTCCGTGCATGAGGCCGTGGGATATCGCGACAGCATCGCACTTCCGTGACAACAGACGGTCCAGGCTCGCAGCTTCAAGCCCTGCTTGTCTGCCTCGCGTGCGATCTTCTCCAACGGGTTGCGGGATTTCATCCAGGAGGCCGCGACCGGGCGAAGACGCGTGTTGACGTAACACTTGCCGTCCGGCCGAAAATGCGCCGCGGCATCACGTTCAATCGTCTTCGGTCCAGATACTGCTCGTGCGCGGAACGCCTTGACGTCGCGGCACGTCGTCGCGACGGACACGGCGTCTAGGCCGATATCGCCCGCCATCCGCCCCAGGGCCGCCTCCGTGCCCTCATCTTCAATGTCCCACGGATAGCACCAGAAGAACGCCTGTTTCATTAGGAGATTCCTCCCGTCGAGCCTGCGGGCTGGATTCTATGCCGCGGCGCCCACCGGCGAAACGACCGCCGCTGCCAGGACCTCCGCCGATTGCGAGGAAATAGCTACATGGCCCCGGCTACCATGCCGAAACGGCACAGGTACGGCCACTGCTGGACCATGCGGTGGTGTTGATCTCGCGACCATTTGGAGGCGTTATCGGCCATGTCCGTGACGGAACAGCCAGTCAGCCCACCCGAGCCGCAACTGGGCGTTCGCGCGAACGCTGACAGCGTCTGCCGGCAGCCGGAACACCAGGAGGATGCGCACCGGCCGCCCTGCCCCGATCTGGATCGACTGCAGACTACGGATCCGCAGATCCGTCAACAAATCGCCTCTCGCCACGGAGACCAGGCCACAGACTTGGCGGCGAAGCAAGTCGCCACCGCTCTCGCTGACCTGGCCGTCGTGAGATTGGCATCCGGTGATCTCGAGATTGCCGTCAGGCTGCTCCAGGAGGCCTTGGACCTATGTCCCGGCAGCCGCCCCGCCTTCCACAATCTTGTTGCCGCACTGCTCCTGCACAAGCACCTACGAGACGCCAATTTCGACGCCGTCCGAGGACACCTGTTGCAACACTGGGACGACTTCCCGTGGGTCCGACAATATCGACGGCTGCTCTTCATGCCCTGCTTCCTGAACCTCGAATTCGTCAAGGGCAAGTGCAATCTCAAGTGTCGCATGTGCGTCGGCGCCAACGCCCCCGACCATCCCAATCGACTGACGTACATGTCGGCCGAGGATTTCCGGGGGTTGCTCACCGCCGCGCCGACCATTACCGGCGTCACCCTCAGCTCCGGCGACAGCGATCCGCTATTGCACCCGGACATCGTCCAGGTCATCGACATGGCAGCGGAGCATCACGTTCGACTCGACGTCTTCACCAACGGCCTTCCCCTCGGCGTGAAAACCTGCCGCAGAATCGTCGAATCACAGACCGTCTCGATGGTCAACTTCTCCATCGATGCGGCCACGCCGGAGACCTACCGAAGAATCCGTGGCGAAGACCTGACGCGCGTCGTCAAGAAGATCGAGACACTCCAAACCATGAAGAATGATACGGGGTCTCACTTGCCGCGGGTCTCGCTGTCCTTCGTCGCCATGGCTGACAACATTCAGGAATTGCCCGCGTTCGTCGAGATGGCGCGGCGCCTCGGCGCCACGCGGGTATTCGTGGACGACCTGATCGGCTGGGGCAGCGGTGACAGCGAGAACCAGGTCGCCACCGATCATCCGCGATGTTTCCATCTCGTGCAGCGGGCCCGCCGCCTTGCTGAAGGGGCAAACATCCAATTCACCTTGCCCGAACGACTGCAACACGAACCCGGCGCCGGCCCAGTCGCCGGCGCGGCGAGCAACGGGGCCGCGACGGGGCCCCCGTTGAGCCGCTGCGGCTGGATCAACGGTGTTTGGGTCCGCAGGGACGGACAGTTAGACCCCTGCTGCATGGTCCAGAACGTCGCGGACATGGGTAACATCAAGGACGGCCCCATCCTGCGGAACGACAAGTACGCCCGCGTCAAGGACCTCCTGCTCGATGGCAAGATCTTCAAGGCGTGTGTGAACCAACGAATGTGCCGCTATGTCCAACAGCAGAAGGCCGCCGACATCCCCCTCCGTCTCATCACCCGCGACGAA
>JAFGQA010000319.1 GCA_016935885.1 Phycisphaerae bacterium
CATGGTGCCCTCCGACGATCGAGAAGGCAGGGACGAAGAGGCGTGTTTGTACGGCTCAGAGTATTACGAGTTGGAGGATGCGGTTGTGGGGGTGTTGAGGGGGAGGTTGGTCGGGAGCCGGGCGTGGCGAGCCTGCTCACAGTGGTCCGCGGCGCGCAGGAGAATCTCCCTCCCATCCGAGATCGCGCACCACCCACTCATGCTTATGGACATTCACCTCCAGTGAGCAGGTCGGTGACGAAGGTGGCGATGTCCTGCAGGTCCAAGTGCCCGTCCGTGTAAAGGTCTGCGCAAGCGCAGTTGACCCCGCCAGCAAGCATGCAGTCGATGAATCCCTGAACGTCAAGCCCGTTCCGCAGGCCATCATTGTTCACGTCCGACATACACCAGCACGGCGGCGCCGCCCAGAAACCGCCGGTCAGCTCGTAGCCGCCGCTGGTCATGACGGCGCCAGCGTCAGGCTGGCCGATCGTGCCGTTGAGTTCGTAGTCGCCACCGGTGCTCCACATCTCTCCGCCGCCGTCGATCGTGTACCAGTCGAGCATGTAGTCGCCCGCTGCAGTGCTCAAGCTGGTCGCGACAATGCCTATCGCCGCAGTATGTAGAATCCGAAACTTCCGCTTCATGGCTTTCTCCCTTGCTTACCTTCCGATGATGACGCTGCCGCCTTCGGCCGTCAGCGTCATGGAGCGCAAACCCCGCAACGTCACGGCCGGGTAGTTGTCCGCGAGGATGTGGATCGTGCCCCCGCCGCGCACGCCGAAGTAGCCCTCGATGATCGTATCCCACGGCTGAGCCTCGGTGCCACGCTCGGTACCAGCGTACCCGCCGTCAACCCAGACATTCAGTTGTGGATCAAGGAACGGTGACAGAGTCGAGTAGGCGTTAGGGAACGAGCCTTCCCAGGTATCCTCTCCGGGATCGCAACCGGGATCGTCGGAGCAACTGGCCACGGTACGGATCCGATGCGCCGGGTCGAAACCCGGCCCGCCGGACGAGCCGTGTTCCTGGCCGCCGTCGCTCAGGTCCAGGCGGTAGTTAAGGTCGATGGGGGCCGTGCATTGGCCGTCATCTCGCCCCTCGTACACGCCGTACGAGATGGACTTTCGGTCGCTGCTCGGGTGGTGTATGAGTACGCCGTCGGTCGGGTTGGGGATGGCCCCAGAGTCCCAGCCGTTCCAGTACAAGCCGCCGGGATACGTCCCGGTCAGGCCAAGGACGGTGTTGTCGGCGGTGCTGTGCGTGGCCAGCAGCGTCGAGCCGTTTGTGACCGGACGGGTGTTCCAGGCGGGTGCCACGCCGTTGCACGTCGAGGTCTGGTAGAACCAATAAGCCTCAAGGGTATTCGCCTCCGCCTCGGTGCTGATGCAATGGCCCGCGGTGAGGAAAAGCGGGGCATAGTCCGCGTTCATGCGGTTGATAATGGAACCAGTGCATGTGTAGGTGAGGCCGCCGCTAACGAAACGCATGTACGCCACGCCCAGGGCTTCGTTGGCCCAAGCGGCATCACAGGTGACGTCGATGCGGCAGCCGCGCTCTCCCACGGGGCCGGGCAGAAAGTCCTGGGCCACGCCGCTGATATTCACTTCCTCGACCCATGCGCCCAACTCGATCCGCGCCGGCACGTAGAGTTCGACGCGTACTTCGTTACCGAAGATCGTGGGCACCCACAGAGGCAGGTTCGTTCGAGCGCTGCCGGTGAACGGGCCGTGGATCTCCTGTGGTTCGTCAGCGTTGTAGATGACAAGTTCGCAGCCTTCCGGCAGTCGAAACGGCTCGAATCGCAGGCGCAACGAAGGCGAGTTCGGGGAGTAGACCGCCATGGTCCAGAGTTGGCCCCCGCCCTCAAGACTCGTCCAGCTTCCGCGCAGGCTGGCACGAAGATCGATTTCGTAGACCCGCCCGATCACCGGAGGATTCTGGGCGGTTGGATCGAACATCTCGGTTACCGCAGGGAGGACTTCGGTGTTCTCTGCCGTGAACGCGTCTGGCAAGCCGAGGCTGCGGGCCGCAAGCTGCAACTGGGGCACGGTCGTGGGAGGCGCAGGGATGCCGTCCACGAAAGGTGCTGGCGGCGACTGAGCGACAGCCCAGGGAGTGAAGACCAAGCCGCCGATCAGCAACGTTATTCGGTTGGTTGTCTTGTGTCTCATGACATATTCCTTTCATCGCTAGCTTGACTTGCGGCGTGGAGCTACTGCAGGTTGACCAACACAAGAACCATCCCTGTTTCACCCTTCGCCAGCGCGGTCATGGCCTTACCGATGACTGCCCCCTGGGCCCGCGCGTGATCCGATACCGGCATGGCGTAACCCGGCCGGTCAGCGGTCGTGAGCAGGTCACCCGGCTCGACTGAGCGCTCCGACGCGTCGCAGAAGGTCCAGACTCGACCGGTGAGGGCGACCGGTTGGGAGTTCTTCGCCCCCGGCAGGTCGGCGAGGATCATCCCGGCGGTAACGTCGTTCGCCCCGCTGATAACGCCCGCCACGCGGCGGTTGTACGCGCCCCGGGAGATGCACAGCTTGCCGGGGTTCGCTGGGTCTATGGCCACGACCATCCCGGGCTTGGTCTCTTCCGTTACGTCAAACTTCTCGGCGAGATCGCTTCCACCGGTGATCACCAAGACCGGAACCTGCACATCTCCGCCGTCATTGTTCAGGTAGAGGGTTGAGGTGGCCCCGTTGTTGCGGGCCATGATCTCGTTGTTGTCGATCACGATGTTGGTGCTCGTTGTGGTTCCGGCGACGATGTACCCGCCGCCGGCCAGCGAAGCGTCCGTGCCGCCGGTGACGTGCAGCTTGACCTCCGGCGTGCTGCCGATGCCGAGTTCGCCGGTGACGCGCACATCGCCGCTGAAGTAGCCGGCCCAGTTGGTGGTGGCACCGCCGGCATAGCCATACACCCCGTAGTTCGTCGTGGCGGCGCCGGTCGCATAGCCGTAGACACCGTAGTTCGACGCGCCTGTGCCGCTGGCGTAAGCGTATAAACCACGGTTACTGCCCGTCCCGCCGGTGACGTAGCCGTAGAGACTGGTGTAGGTGCCTGATCCGGTCGAGCTGACCCGACCCTCGACCCCGCGATAGCCGCCGACGCCCTTGACGCCAACTCCGTAATTATCCGTCACGGCGTGCTCACCGAGAATGGCCGGCTGGTCATTCGTGGTCGCGGTGTGCGTGCTGTAGATCGTGGGGTAGGAGGAATCACTGCTGGTGACGTCCAACCGGGCTGCCGGGTTGGTCGTCCCGATGCCGACGTCGCCATCCCCAGTGATGCGCAGGCGCTCGAAGACGTTGCCGCCGCCGCGCGTCTTGAAGAGCATGTCTGCTTTCGCGGTGGCGATATTCGGATCGATCCAAACTGCGTCGATTGTGCCGACGGAAGCGGAGCCGCCGTTGCTGGCCACCAACCGCCAGGTTAGGCGTCCGCCGAACCCGGGCAGAGGCGTGCCGGTGGTGCCGGCGCGCAGGTCCATCACATCCACGGTGGTGTTGTCCGCGACGTCAGATCGGTTGATTATCGCCGCTAATTCGTTGCTGGCGATTACGTCCAGAGGCGTCGAGGGACTACTCGTCCCGATGCCGACCCGGCTGGAGAAGAACTTGTTGGCCGTAAAGGTCTGGACCGTATTCAGCAAGGCCACGTTGGACGACAGGCGCGCATCGGGGAGCGTGCCGGCATTCAAGTTCGACGCGTTCTGGTAGAACGATCCGTGCTGGCCGTCGAGCGTGTCGGCGTTCGTTGCTGTCCCGCCTTGCAGGGCGTAAGCCGCGTAGGGGGCGACGGTCAGCAGTTGCAGCGGTGACAGGAGTGTGAAGTCTCCCGCGCTGTCGTCCGGACGCACGCCGATGAGCAACCAGCGTTCTTGTCCGTTGAAGACGCTGCCGAAATCGAGCTGCACGGTGAACAGGCCTTGCTCGACCGCCCAGTCCGCCGCGTCGATCGGGCCGCCGATCAGGTTTCCGCCAACGGCCGCGTCATAGAGCCAGAACCGGAAATCGTACGCGCCGACGGCCGGGATGCCATCTTCCTTGAGTTGGCCCTGATACGTGAACGCCGTGCCGACAGGGGCTTGGGCTTTCAACAAGCCGGTCGAGCACACTAGTGCAATGACACTAATCCAGAATACCGTTCGTCTGTTCATGGATCTTCTCCTTGTTCTCTCATGCTACTGGTTCTCTGATCCTCGACGGGCAGATGCCCCCCAGCCAGGGGCGTCGGAACACTACGATGTCGCCAGATTCCGGCACCGGCAGCGGTTAGCCTGTGTGAACATGCCGGCACCGGCCGCTCCGGGCAACCAGCCCGTCGCGGTATCTCGCGAGGATTCTGCTTTTAGATACCACGCTCGCTCGGCGGACTGGACACGGGGAAGATGCACAAGTCGCAGCCGAAGGGGGAACCACTGGCATCCCCGGCGCTCTGCCAAGCCAGCCCTCCGGCTGCAGACGCCTGCCGTGCGACTCCCGATCTGGTTCCTCGCACGGCCGAAGGCTCAAGCCGATCGCGATTCTCATGATGGATTACATGCTGGAAAGCGATGAGGCCGCGGGTTTTGTTCTCAGCGTGCAACGTCTGTAGAATGAGGAAGTTAGGGTCGCGGTAAACACAGCCGCAGGGGTCAACGCATGGACTCCCAACCGACACGTCCGTCGCTGCTGGTGCGATTGCGAGATCCGGCCGACGCGGCTGCCTGGCGGGAGTTTGAATTGCGCTATGGCGAGCTGATCGTGCGATACGGTCGCGCCCGAGGCCTGCAACAATGCGATGCCGAGGACGTGCGGCAGATCGTCCTTACCAAGCTGTTCCGAAGGTTGCCGACGTTCGAATACGCGCGGGAGCGCGGCCGCTTCCGGGATTACCTCGGCACAGCGGTACGAAATGCGCTGCACGAGTGGGCGGCGTGTCCCGATCGATCCATTCGGGCAGTAGACCCTGATGTGCTGGCGAGGTCGGAACCCCTCGACAGGGCCGAGGCGGACCGCCTGTGGGAGAAGGAATGGGTGGACCACCACTTCCGCCTGGCCCTGGCGGCCGTTGCGGAGCAGGTTGAGCTACAGAGCATGGCGGTGTTCAACCAGTTGCTGGCGGGTCGTTCCGTGGAGGAAGTTGCCGACGCGCAGGAGATGACCGTCGAGGCGATTCGCAAAGTGCGGCAGCGGATCCGCGCGCGGTTGACGGAGCAGATACGACAGCAAGTGCGCGACGAGGATGGCGGCGATGGCTGAACCTTCGGACGGGACGCAGCCGTTTGCGGACGGCTCGGGCGACGCGGTCGGATTCGGTGAGCTTCTGCCGGACGACGCCTGGCTGCGGCGCGTTCGAGCCGCGGTGCAGCCGCTGGGATTGGGACGACTCGGCCCTTACGAATTGCTGGACCAAGTGGCTTGCGGTGCCCAGGGGATCGTCTATTGCGCCCGCGACACACGTGTGGACCGCGTGGTAGCCCTCAAGCGCCTGACCGCGGGCCGCTTCGCCACGGCCCGGCAGCAGCGGCGATTTGAACGAGAATTGGAGGCCACGGCGGCGCTGCGCCATCCGCATGTGGTCTCCATCGACCGCTACGAGATCATCGGCGGCCAACCGCTGCTGTCGATGGAGTGGATCGACGGGGTCACACTCGATCGCTGGACCCGGCCGGAAGGCACGCGGAAGGGCCTCGATGACATCCTCGGCGTATTTCGCATGATCTGCGACGCGGTCGAATACGCTCATCAGCACGGCGTGATCCACCGCGACCTGAAGCCTGGGAATATTCTCGTGGTTGAAGAAGCGGTCGGAGGGTATGGAGGGGCGGCGACCGAGAAGCGCGAGGCGAGTTCCGTTTCTGTCCTGGGGATCCCTCGCTCCTCGGGGGCGTGCCCTAAGGTCCTCGACTTCGGTCTCGCCGTGCTCGCCGATGATGGGCCGCTCACCGAGCGATTCACCGCGACGAGCGAATTCGTCGGCACTCCCGCCTACGCTGCTCCGGAGCAGGTTCGCGGCGACCGCGCGGCGATCGGCATCTGCACTGACATCTATGCGTTGGGCGTGCTGCTCTACGAGATGCTCGCCGGGCGTCTGCCGTTCTCGGAGAGCGGAGGCCTGGCCGGATTGTTCGACGCGATACGAGCGGAAGATGCGCCGCCGCCCTCACGGTGGTCGCCCGACGTAAGCGCGGACCTCGACGCGATCGTGCTGAAGGCTCTGGCCAAAGAGCCCAGCCAGCGCTACCAGTCAGTGGGCGCGTTTTCGGCGGACCTGGGGCACGTCGCGGCCGGTGAGCCGGTCGAGGCCCGCCACACTCATCGCGGCTACGCGATTCGCTTGCTGTTACGGCGTCATCGTTTCGCGTTGATCGCCGCCGCGGCGGGCGTGGCGTTGCTGGCTGCTTGGGCCGCGACGCTTAGCGTAATGTACGCGCGGCAGGGGAGGTTGCTGGCCGAGGTGACGGCGGCACGAGACGAATCACAGGGTTTGCAGCGAACCTTCGGGCACCTCATGACCAACGTGGCAGAGCTTGGAAGAGGGGCGGATCTGGCCCTGCGCCGTGAAGTTCTGGATGGGGCCGCGAAGACCGCTGAGGCGGACTTGAGCGGCCGCCTCGCCGCCTGGGCCGAGGCCGAGGACGCCATCGGTCGCACCTACCAGCAGCTTGGCCTGTACGAAGAGGCCGAGCGCCGGCTCCGCGCGGCGCTGGCCTCCAGGATTGCCCTCTATGGTCACGAACACCGTGAAGTCGCGACCAGCCTGACCCACCTCGCCTGCCTGCTGTCTGATCGATCCCGCGGAGTTGAGGCGGATCCTCTTTTTCGCGAAGCCTTGGCCATGCGCCGTCGCCTCCTGGGCGACGAGCACCCCGAGGTCGCCGAAAGCATGCACCATGTGGCCATCGTGCTGCAGTCCCGGGAGGAGTATGAAGCGGCAGTGGCTATGCACCGTCAAACGCTCGACCTTCAACAGCGACTCTTGGGACCCGACCATCCCGACATCGCCCTGTCGCTCACCGGCCTCGGTTACGCGTATTTCAACCTACGCGACTACACCGAGGCGGAGAAATGCTTCCGGGCGGCGCTGGAGATGCGGCTGCGGCTGGTCGCCGAGCCGAACCGCGATGTTGCCGGCTGCCGGGTCGACCTGGGCAAGGCTTTGTACGAACAAGGACGCCTCGAAGAAGCCGAGCCAATCTTGCGCTCGGCCCTCGCGACGTTTCGCCAGTTACTGGGCCCGGTCCACGACAATACCGCGTGGGCCGCCCACCGTTTGGGTTTGGTTTTGACTGCCCGTGGCAGTTTCGACGAGGCTGAAGCCCTGCTCCGCGAAGCCCTCGCTACCTACCGGCAGACGCTCGGTGAGGAAACAGCATACACGGGCTTTGTGCTCGAAAGCCTCGCCGAATTGCTGGCCGAGACCAACCGCAACGCCGAAGCGCTCTCCGCTTTGCGCGACGCTGAGCGTATATTCGCTGCGCAGGCGCATCAGAGCATACCTATCGAGCGAGTCCGAACACGCCTGGCGCAGCTTGCCTCGCAATCCGCCAAGCCGGGGGATTCAGCAGGGTCGTCCGAGAAGCCCGATTCCGACCCGTCTCTCGCACCTGGCTGACGGACCCCGTATCGTAGCGGCGGATCCCAGACACATGGCCGCAAGGCAGATCGGATTACGACGCCGGTAAGACGTTGACGAACGGCCGAGCGTCAAGGCCGTCGTCTGGGCAGGAGACATCCTCATCCGCCAGGGAGATGTCGCCGTCGGTGATCCGCGCGACGCCAAGGTCGAGGATCCTGGGCTGAGCGACGTGGCGCCATGAACGAAGAAAGAGCCCCGCGAGATCGCCATCCGAATCCTCGATGAATTCGAGGCGCTACTGGCGGCGAAGGGCATCATGGTGCCGTCGGATGACCGAGAAGGCAGGGAAGAAGAGGCGTGCCTGTACGGCACGGAGTATTACGAATTGGAGGATATGGTTGTGGGGGTGTTGATGGGGGAATATGGCAAAGTGCGGGCGGAGAAAGCCGAGAAGTGTCCTGCAATAGGCCGTTGAGCCGTCGGCCTATCGTTTGGGTCGGTAGGCCGAGGCCGACATGCCGGCTCGCTGTGACTCTCATGGGCGCGTTTGCGCCGCCTTTTTCATCCACTTGAGCCACCGGTTAGTCCACTTGCTGTCCAGTTCGCCAAAGGCCTTTTCGAACGTCGCGAGTTCCCTCTCCGGCGAACTCTCGTAGCCCTCCGTCCGCTCGTTAATCAATGTCAGGTATCTGCCAAGGCTTTTCCTTCTGGCATTCTTGAGGTAGTGAACGAGCGCCCAACTCTGCGTGGAGGCGACGCCGCGATCGTCGTTGGCGGGCCCAGCGACGGTCGCGGGAGACGAAATGAGATCTTGCAGGGGCAGCAGCTTCTGCTGCTTCTCAAGGGAGCGAAACCTCTGGAACCTTGTGGAATCTTCGATAATGCCGTACTTCTTACTTTCGCCGGCACGTATCCTCGCGAACATCGCGCTTGTGCCTTCCACAAGCCAGCGCGGGTTGGCGGTTGGCACCCTGCTGTTGAGGAAACCATTGTTCCATACCACCTGAAGGCTTGCTTCTCGCTGAATGACCAAGACGTCTCGCTTGTCACCGATTTCCTGGGCGCGTTTGCCGAGAAGACGCGATCGCGGGTCGTTCGCTTGTCCGTGCCCAGCCTTCCTCCGGCTATCGGTGTTGTGAAAGTCGAAGAAGATGCCGACTCCAAGGTCATGGTAATATGCACCGTATTCCAGCGGGGCCAGCCGTTCTTTACCGAGTTTCTCCAGATAATCGCGGTGGTCTGCTTGTCCTGAGAAGTAGATGACAAGCAGCTTCTTCTCCGGCTTCTTGGCCTTGAGCCCAACCTCAGCCGTGTACGTCTGACATGAGCGATAGGTTCTTTCGAGCGTTTCACCGAAGTCTCGGACAGCCTCGGGGGAGGTGTCGTGCAATATCGCAAAATGCTCAGTTCGCACGAGCTCAAAACCTGAGCCAACATCGTCTCGCCATCGCTTCTCGTCTTCGCTGTTTGGCGGTAGCGGCGACAGATCCGCTTGGGGCCGGCGCTTCCTATTCCGACGCTTCTTGGCTGACTTCTTCTCTGTTTTGCGTCCGCGAGCTTCGTCCGACCGGCTTTTCTTCTCGTCGCGCTTCTTGGGTGGATCGTCTCCGCCACCCCAGGCGCGGACGGGGCACACAAGGCCACTTGAAACGCCCAGAAGCATGGCCAGCATGCAAGTGAGCCCCTGCGTTCTCAGAGTGGGATTTCCGTTCATGACGAAATGCCTCCGCCGCCGTCTTTGCGAGTCGTGCTTGACCGGGATGCTCCGTTCGTCGAAGCTCAACCCGAGATTTCGCTTATGATCTCATGATCTTGCCCGGCTACGCTGCCAGGCAGCGTTCGGCCATTGTACAGCGCCATGTTGCGCTACCACTTCTCCTGCGTTTTTTCCCTTCCGCGGGCTCCCAAGACATTCTCGCTTCGGGAATCGACCATTGGCAGCCCCCAGCCACGCCCCGTTTTCTCTGCCGTGCGCAGGGCATTCTCCTGAACGATCACAATCCGGCCAGTCTGAGCAACTCGTCGCGCCATCATGAACGTGCCATGTCAGTCACGGCATACAGGTTGTCGATGCGCTCCAGGATGGCGGCGAACAGCTTTCGCGGGACCGGCACTTCGGCCATCTGGAAGAACACGTACTGCGAATGTACCACGAACTGCCGTGGCCTAGCCAGGAAGGCGGCCCACTCAACGTGAGGTGGGCCGCCCGATGGACTCTGGTGGTGGCGTGCCTCCATGTCCTTGCCGCGATGGTCGAGGGGACGATAGGGCCGCAGCTATGTCACTGCTTCATTGCTGGTACCTGCTGCTGGCGGGGCGTTAGGTTCCTCTTCATGAGGTCCTTCAGCGCCGACCGCGCATCGAGTTCGACTCCGACTTCTTCAGCCAGCGACATCAAATCACGAATCGATCCTATCCCATGCTGGTCCACGCGATGAAGGCACAGATTGCACCGCAACAGTTGGATGAAAGGACAGATGTCTTGGCAATCGACGGCACCGTCGCCATTGATGTCTGCTGCTGCGACATGGCATTCGAGATGGTCGAGGCCAACGAGTACGAGGATGAACCGAATCAGGTCGCGCCTGTTGACTTCACCATCGTTGTTCACATCGCCGACCTGATACGGACACTCACGGCTGATCGACTCACACTCGTCCGGCACGCCGTTCCAGTTGCAGTCCGACGAATGACCACAGCCGGGCGCGTCACAGGGACCATTAGGCGGGCCGCAGTCAATGTCGCACTCGTCAGGGATACCGTTGCCGTTGCAGTCACCCTGCTCGATGGGCAGGAGCGTGAGCCCACTGAACTCAACATCCGCGATAAACGCTGGATCAAGTTGCGCGTCGAGGTCCGCAATCTCGAAAAGCTCGTTCGTCGCGAGGTCGTATTCAAACACAGAATCGGGGCCAAATAGGCACACGAACGCAAGCCGGCCATTGTCCGATTCCATCAGCCCCATTGGAGCATCAAGAAACACGTCGGTCCAACCGCTTGGAAGCGCCGTGGCCACTGTCTGGCAGGTGCCATCATCCTCCAACGCCTTACCGACCAACAGCGTGCGGTCTCCGGTAACCGGGTCGACTTCGAGGATTCCTCCATTGTAGCTTCCATCCACAAGCCCGATTGCTTGACCGACGAAGATCCGACCGTCGATGACCGCTACCGAACGGGCCTGCAAGTTTGAAACCGGACCATCGCCACCCTCGTCGTCGCCCAGCATGACTGTTCCGGCCGGCTGCCCGCCGACAACCAATGGTCGCTCGAACGGGTCGCACACCAAGCGGCTGAGAAAGGTCCGGTCGCCAGTCCACAGGTCTACCGTATATAGACCCGCCCCGGCCGACGGCGGAGCGTTGTTCCATTTCCATTCCACGACAAGCAGCGTGTTCTCGTCCAACTGGGCAAGGGCGCGCGGCAGCTTGAGAACAGGCCCGTCGCCCACGCCGCCGCCGGTGATCACGGTCGTCGTCCCGTCGCTCTGGGCATATCGGAGAATCATGCCGTCACTGTCGGCACCGGCCGACCAGTTGTCGGCGGTCGAGATGATTGTCCCGTCGGCGGAGAGGATCAGGTGTCCGAGCTCGTCCCACAGCGGACTGTCGGACCCGGGCAAAAGAACTCGGTCTCCGGACATCGGATCGATGCACGCCAAGCCGTAGCTCGGCGCCGACTGCCCGAACCGGGCTAGAATCGGGCAGTCGGCCGAAGTCGCCAGCGAACTGCGGAACGAGCCATCCAGAGGCAACCCATTGCCGCGGACCACCCCCGACTGGTCGCGCAGCTCCAACCCAGAGACCAAACGGCGAATCCACCCGGTTGTCCGATCGATGGTATAGACGGTGCCATAAGACCGGGAGATTACCAGGTAGTCGTTGGTGGTGGCATCAGCCAGAACCGGCGCCACACATCCCAGTACGACGCTCAGAAACACACCTTTATACCAAGCCATTTCCTTTCTCCTTTCATCAGACATTTCATAATAGGCCGCCGCCCGGCAACGCCGCCAAGCCACCTGGCGGTTATCACGTTTGTTGCCAACGTCCACGCGCGGGATCGACGCCTGTGATCCAGTTGCTAGCGTTGAACCACGCTCGTGACTTACGTTCCTCCAAGTATTTGCGCTGCGTACGAAACGGCCGCTCACCGGCAGTGACAGTGGTCCTCAGCACTTGGCCCGAACGGACAGGTGTACGCTGTGACATTACCCAGGCCGGGACGCCTTAAGACTGCCCCGGCCACGCGGGAATAAGGAACAGTACGGCCCTCTAGCGGGGCCGGACGCGACTTTCGGCCGTTGCTTCTGCGGGCGCCTCGCCGCGGCGAACCAGCGTCGTGTCCGGCTCCGCCGGTGCCGACAGGAAACGGGCCAGTTTCTTCTCGATCTTCTCTCGCTCAGTCGCGATCATGTCCTCTCGCCGGCCTGACGCATGGCACGTGGGACACGGAAGATGACCATGGCCTTTGCACACCGAGCACGGGCCGATGGATTCCTTCCTGCCCGTACCCTTGCATTCGGTACAAACCAGGGTGCCGCCCTTGCATTTGGGGCAGTCCAGCCGCGTTGAGCCGCCGCAGGTTGGGCAGGTCACCTCGATCCGCCGCTTCAGGATCCGATTATGGGAGTTCACCCACTTGAACACGGTGCCGCGGCCCTTGCATCGCGGACACACGATCGTGCCGGTGCCGTTACATTCCGGGCAGGGCCTACCGCCGGACCCGTTGCAGGCCTTGCACGTCCTCCATTCGACGCGCCGGCCTCGACCTTTACACGCATGACATGGAACCTCTCCCTTCCCAAGACAGTGGGCACAACCGGACTCGATTCCCTTGAGGACCTCCCGAATGGCACTACGGCATTTCTTGTGCTGAAGCACAAGCTTGATCGATTGTGGATTCACTTTGAGAAACTCACCGAGACCGTCTAATGCCTCCAGTGGGTCCTTCTTGCAGCGACGCAGGAACTGCTCAATCGGTCTTCGTAGCTCGGCCTTGGTAAGGAGCCTCCCACCGCTACCTGGGAGCCCTGCCATCTCTTCAAGGTATGTTCGCCATGGGGCCTTCTCCAGCCGGCGAAGCCGAAGGTAGTAGTGAGCTGCGAGGGACTGCCCGTTGTGATCGAACAAGGCATGGACCGCCCACAGCGGGTCGGGAACCGGTGGCATGGATTCCACCGGATCGCGCGGGTTTGCTTCGCCATCGAACAAGCGCCCTGCGAGACCCTTCCCGTCTCGTGTTGCGCCGTCCGAAGCGGGCCCGTCGCCGCGGCCGGTATCACCGCTGCCGCCGGCTGCTTCGTTATTCTGCGTCGGCGGTGGGGGCTCGTCCTCGAAACCGACCTTGTCTCCCTGACCCTTCGATGTGCCAATGGTGATCACGGTGTCCCGTATCGTCGGCGAGGCGCCGTCGCAGCGGATGGGCCCGCCGTTGGCGGCCCCGTCTGTGACAATGGTGAATCCGGCGACCACGGATTTTGAATCCTCCCCGCTATGAAAGCGGAAGGCGTAGTGCCGGTCCTGCTTACTGCCCCGACAGTCAATCACCGTCGCGGCCACGATCTCTGGATCATCCGGGTTTATGCTGCGAAGGACGATCGCCCTGCCCCGAAAGTCCAGGTCTCGGTTCCCCGGGCCGGCGTATCTTCCAGCACATACCAGCACCTCATCGCCGTCGGTCGCTGCATCGATGCCTCCCTGGATTGTCAGATAGTCACCGCTCCCGTCCCAGCAAACCGTGATCACGCTCCCGCTGGCTGGGAGAACGGCCAAGCCCCAGAGCCCCATGATGGCAATGGTCCACCAGGCTGCAATCACCGACGCTGTTTGGAACGTTCTGTCAGACATGGCTTGCTCCTGCATCATTTTGTCTTGGCTGTACCTGCGGTGGCGCGGAAGAGAAGATCATCCTGTCGGTACCGGCCTGCATCACGGGTCCGTCGGAACTCAACCCGGTAAGCGGCTGTGACGGCCCCGGCATGTCAGGACCTCGCCTCAGCTCAACCCAATTTCGGGCCAGGGGGCAGGATCTTTCACGTGGATCGCTATGGCGGAGGATTTTTCGGAAGCGGGGGGCAAACGGCGGCGACGCTTGGGACGGTCCGACGCCGCCCGGGGGTGTTCAGCGCGTTGTGGATTGTGGATGCTGGCCCCTTGCGCTCGCATCGAGCGAGCGATTTCGGCTGGGTTGCTGCAAGGCCGCCGATCGCAACAGGACAAGATCAAGTGCGGCGTGACGGACCGATTCTGCCATCGAGGTGTCCTTGCGCAGGCGTGTCACGACCAACGACGCATTCTCCAATTCCTGCCAGAGACCATCGACGATCGGCTTGGCCTCGGCTCGTGCCGCCAGTGCCGCCTCGCGCTGGGCGTGACGGACTCGGTAGGGTTGGGTGTCCCAGATGCGCACGGTTCCATCCTGGGACGCGGAGGCCAGGCGCGTACCGTCCGGGCTGAAGTCCACGGAGCAGACATGGTTGCTGTGCCCGCGCAGGACCAGCAACTCCTCGGACGTCAAGGCGTCCCACACGCGCACAGCGCCGTCTCTGGCCCCCGAGGCCAATCGAGTACCGTCTGGATGGAATGCCACGGCCTGGACCCAGCCCATATGTCCACGCAGCACGCTCGCCAGCTTCCCGGTTGTAAGATCCCAAATGTGGACCGTCTGATCCCTCGATGGCGCGGCCAAACGGGTCCCGTCCGGGCTGAAGGCCGGAGGACCGTAGTATGACTCGAGGCCATCGAAGCTAGTGATCTCCTCGCTGGTAAGCGCGTCCAAGATATGCAGCGGATTGGCACCTGCTGCAAGGCGCTTGCCCTCCGGGCAGAACTTCACAGTGGACCATCGCTCGAGCCTTCTCGGCGTCACCAACTCCTGCCATGTCGTCACGCTCCAGATGCGAACCGTTCCACCCTTTGAGGCGGAGGCCAGGCGCAGTCCATCGGGGCTAAACGCCACCGAGTTTATCCACCCGTCCCCGGGGGGGCACAGGACAACGGAGTGTTCCCCTGTGAGGGTGTTCCAAATTCGGATCGTGCCATCGCGTGAGCCAGAGGCCAAGAGCGCGCCCTTCGGTCCAAAAGCCACGGAATCTACGACATCCTCATGTCCGCACAACGCGGCGAGCTCATCGCCAGTCACGAGGTCCCAAATGCGAACGGCACCATCGCCGCCGGCCGTCGCCACGCGGCCTCCGTCCGGACTGAAGGCCACACACATGACGGGGAGCGGATGGTGCAGCCGCGTGAGCCAGAGGCCAAGCGAAGCATCCCAAATCCGAACGGTTCCGTCGGAGGCTGCCGACGCCAAGCGCGTTCGGTGCGGAGCCGTGTTCTCAGTTGTCGGAGCCCACGCGACTTCATTGACGCAATCGGTGTGACCGAGCAGCGTGGTCAGAACCTCCCCACTGCCCGCGTCCCAGACACGGAGCGTCTGATCGGCACCGCCGGATGCGATGCGAAGGCCATCAGGGCTGAACGCGACCGAGAAGACCCAGCCGGTGTGTCCCTCGAATCTGCGAAGCTCTTTGCCGTCCGCAACATTCCAGAGCCGGACGGTCCTGTCGCGCGAACCGGAGGCAATCTGACTGCCGTCGCCGGGATTGAAGGCCACGGACTCCACGATTCCGTCGACTGCTTGGGCAAAGCCACCGTGACCGGTCAGGTATCTCACGAGTTGACTGGTGCGCACATCCCAAAGGCCCACATGGTTATCTTCCGATCCCGTGGCGATGAGAGCGCCGTCTGCGCTGAATGCAGCGGAGTTGATCCATTGCCCACGCCCTCCTCTCCAGTGGCGCAACAGCTTCCCGGTGGAGGAATCCCACAGTCGAATCAGTGCGTCTCTTCCTGCGGAGGCCAATATGGCACCGTCCGGGCTGAACACAACGGAGCCGATCCAGCTCGCATGTCCTCGCAACACGTGCACGGGCTCGCGTGTCGAGACATCCCAAATCCACACGGCACCTTCCCCCGCTCCTGCCAAGCGCCTGCCATCTGGACTGAAAGCCACCGAGTCGATCCGCTCTCCCTCAAGCCCATCGAATCTGGCAAGCTCCATACCGGTGAGCGCATCCCAGATCCGAACGGTCTTGTCGCGCGAACCTGATGCGATGAAGACGCCGTCCGGGCTGAACGCGACGGAGTCAACGGTGCCCTCATGTCCTTCAATCACAACGAGACTGACGTCGGCCTGCGCGTTGAGGTAGCGCCATTCCCAATTGCGGAGCTGCCGGGGCGCTGCGTCCAGGTGGCGGCGCATCCGCCCGGCATCATCTCCGGACAAGGCTCCAGCGGCAGCGACGACGTTCCCGATGTAGGCATGGCACAACACATCGCGCTCGGCCTGCCGCGCCCGGGCCCGCTCCACATCGGCCTCGAAATACAAACCAGAGATCACAACGAGGCCTACCGCGAGCAGAATGACGAAGCTGGCTGCCACCACGACCGGCACGCGATAGCGGCGAAGCGCCTTTCTGAGCACGTACAGCTTGCTGTCCCGTTTCGCCTCGATCGTGTCCCCGTCAAGGTAGCGGCCGATGTCGCGGGCCAGGTCGCCCGCCGTCTGGTAGCGCCGCTCGCGGTCCTTCGCCAACGCCTTTAGGACGATCGTCTCGACTTCGTCGTCGATCTCCCGAGAAATCGCGGAAGGCCTCCTCGGCTCGGCAGACGCGATGTTCGAAAGGGTCGCGTCAAGCGGGCCACAGACTTCGTAAGGCATCTCTCCGGTGAGCAGTTCGTACAGAATCACGCCCAGGGAATACACGTCGCTGCGGATATCCACGGCGCGGGTCTCGCCCCTGGCTTGCTCAGGCGACATGTAGGCCAGCGTGCCGATGACCTGGCCTTCTATCGAAACCGTGGCGCGGCTGATCTCGGCTTTGCCCTCCTCTAGGTGTTTGGCCAAGCCGAAGTCCAGCAGGCGTGGCTGACCCTCTGCATCTACCAGAATGTTGGACGGCTTCAGGTCTCGGTGAATGACCCCGCGTTGGTGGGCATAGTTGACGGCTTCGCAGATCGTCTGGAACCGTCGCAGGATATCGGAGACTGCGGGAAAAGCTGGCGGTTTTCCCCCGCTTTCAGGGACGGCCACATTGGGCGTGCCGGCGGCCGCCTGCCTCGGCCGACAGACAGACTGGTCGAGGCGCAGCCCCTCGACGTAGTCCATCGCGAGATAGTACGAACCGCTGGTGATCCCGGAATCGTGAATCGTCACGATGTTCGGATGGCGCAGGCTCGCGGCGAGTTCCACCTCCCGCTCGAAGCGCCGCTTGGATAATGCCCCTGCGAACGGGCCGCCGAGCAGGACCTTCAAGGCCACGCGTCGGCGCGTGGCAGTCTGGACGGCCTCGTAGACGACCCCCTGCCCGCCACGATGAATCTCGCGAACAAGATCGTAACCCTCGATCATCGGCATCGACGGTGTGGACGACCTTGCCGGAGTCGATGCAGCGCGTGCGACTCCGCTCTGTAACGACAATCGCCTCGAGTCCCCCAAGGCCCCTCGGAGCTCGTGTGCGAAGCGCCGGTTGGTCACGCATTCATCGTACTGTTGCAGGCATCGTACGCATGACGCTAGATGGGTCCGAATCCGAGCGGCCTCGCGCTCCTGGATCTCGTTGCCGGCCAGCCGTTCAAGCTCCTCAATGGTCGGACATTCCGGCATGGCACTACCAGATTTCTTCCAACCGCTGTCGCAGCTCGCGAAGTCGCGACGTCACGCGGTTCTTCGCAATGTACACGGCATTTCGTGACAGCCCCAGGCGTTCGGCTACCTGTTCAGCAGGGCATTCGTCAAGCACATAGAGCCCAAAGGCTTGTAGTGTTGTCGAATCGAACTGCTTCTCCACTTCCGACATGCACTCGCGGAGGACCGCTCGCTGCCATTCCTGCTCCCATACCTCCTGGGCGGTCTCGGGCGCCTTGACCGAATCCAGGAACGCAGTGGCGTCCGACTTGTCAGACATCACAAGCTCTCTGCCTTTCGCCCGCTGCACATCCTGTACTTTCCGGTATGCAATGCCGAACAGCCAACTGCGCAGCCGACCCTTTTTGCGATCGTACGCCCCTCGACGGTAGCCCTCCACGAAGGCCATCATCGTGTCCTGGCTCGCATCCTGGGAATCGTTGTCGTCCAGCCCCAGCCGGTGGGCAAACGCCAGGACCATGGGTTGATAGCGTCCCATGAACCGCTGCCAGGCGGCCTTGTTCTGCGGGTCGGTCAACCCTTCCAGGAGCGTGAGGCTCGTGACGGTGTCCAACGATCCTTCCCAAGCAAAGGAACGCAGAGTCCAATCATCGCGCCATTCTACCAACGCCGTGCTGGCCCTCCAAACATGCATGCTCGCCCGCAGGGAGGGGAACCAGGGTGATCGCATGTTCGGTGTCAACCCACCTGAACGCCTCAACAACCGTGCTCGCGACGGAGCTCCCCGGTCGCCTGACGCTGCTGGCATCGCAACAAACGCGATTGGCCCTGGAACATGCGATTGTCCTGGAGGGGAACCGGGCAGCAGCTTATCGGAGGGACCGTCGGGGCAGCCGAGGTTTGGCAATCGGCACGACCTGTCGCTCTGCCACACGCCAATCCCTCTATCGCAAGTCATCCTCTCCTCGGGACACGGAAGCTCTGCTCACACGTTCGTGTGGGAGAATTCGTCTGTGGGCAGCGTGCTGGTTGGCGGTTCGCTTTTTTCTGGGCGAACCGCCAACAAGAGCGGTCGTGCCGGAGGAACACACAGGAACGAAGAGGAAGCCCGCGAGATCGCCATCCGGATCCTCGATGAGTTCGAGGAGTTGCTGGCGGCCAAGGGGATCATGGTGCCCTCCGATGATCGGGAAGGTCTGCCGGGTGAGGCACGCCTGTACGGCGAGGAGAAATCCCGTTTGCAGGCAGCGATTGTCGGTCTTTTGCTGGAGCAGGCGCACGTAACGGTGACCGACCCGATGTCGGGGATGCGTGCCATCCGCTGCGGCAACTCGCCCTCCACATCCTCGATGAATTCGAGGAGTTGCTGGCTTCCAAGGACATCATCGTGCCGTCGGACGACCGCGAGGGCAGGGAAGAAGAGGCGTGCCTGTACGGCACGGAGTATTACGAGCTGGAGGATGCGATCACCGACATTCTGGTGGAGGAGGCTACAGCCAAACAACGGAGCTGCGGAACGGCAGACGGCCCGGATGAGGAAGCCAAAGCGGCGTGCGAGGCGATACGGCAGCGCATGGCGATGACGCCATCCGGCTTCGTCGGGGAGCAGCGCGTCAAGCCGCGGAAGTCCAACAGCGGCCCGCTGAATGAATGAAGCCCGGCTAAGGCGGCCGGGGGAGGTGAAAAATGGGAATTCGAGACCACACCATCGCCTTCACGTTGTGTGAAGGTGACTTTGAGATGTCGATGGGCAGAAGGCCCATCTTTCACCCGGGCTGATGTTGTTGGGTTTTCTGCACTAACAGACCCTGCTCGCACGTCCGATTGTCTGTTACAGAGCGTCACGTTTCGTGTAATGATGACTCAAGCTTTGTTGCTTTCCGTCGACTCAATGGGCTTCGGCGCCCGTGTTCATATCGCCTCGCGACGTATACGCGTTAGCACCTGGATTTACACGCGCCCACCGGCCTTGCCTTCCTGGCGAAACTGGCGAATGTGGCGGACGTAAAGCGCCAGTAGCACCAGCGGTGGAACCACGAAGCCTGCGATCATCCAGAGCAGTTGCCGGCTCTGTCGGAACCCGAGCTCCATTGCCCATTTCCCGCAGATGATCGCCGTGATTACACCGACCCAGCCGTATGTGACGTAATCGACGCTTTCCATCGCATTCTCCTCGTACTGCCGCGATAATCCGGGATTTCCCATTTGTCAGACCTCACTCGCTATCGTACCCAGGCGAGCCACTTGATCCAAGCGAAGACCGCCTATCTTGCCCCTGCTCTTGCCCACCGAGCCGGCCTCCCGGCTCGCCAAGACGCCGATTCGGCCGCTTCCGCCTTCGGAACCTCGGCTTTGCGGCGCTTCGCCCCCGGAAGCACGCACTGGCGCAAGAACAACCACCAACCCTATCGTCAAACCAAACACGATCCACGTAGTGGACATAGCCGGTCTCCCGATCA
>JAFGQA010000320.1 GCA_016935885.1 Phycisphaerae bacterium
CCTTCTGTGTGGCCAACAACCGCGCCTACTGCTCACTCCCACCTGACCCAGCCACACGAACTGGGAATACACGCTAATCAATTACTCGCGCCCTTGCTCATATCAAACTTATCGGACGAAAGCTGATCGCACTTGAGTGCCCAAAACTCAGTGAACGCTTACTATGTTGATACCTCCGGACGACACACGCACATGTGGCGGTTCGCCCGTTTTCCCGCGAACCGCCATTAGCAAGAGCGGAGGGCCTCAGAGCGAACCCTTCGATAAACCTTCAGGCGAAGCCGACCCGTAGGGGGGAGGTTTACGATGAAGGGTTTGCGCGGCCCGAAGCGGCAATCGCTGAGGCGCTATTTGCGAAACAGCCCCGCACAGGGACCACCCTGCGCCTTGACCACCGCACTCTCGACCTCACCTAATTCCGGCGGCCCCTCCGTCCTGATCGATTTGTAGATCGCTCTTGCGTCGTCACGTACCATCCTGACACCTCCGGACGAGAACCGCTCACATGGCGGTTCGCCCGTTTCCCCGCGAACCGCCGAGAGCCAAAGCGGAGGGCATCAGAGCGGACCCTTCGATAAACCTTCAGGCGAAGCCGACCCGCAGGGGGAAGGTTTACGATGAGGGGTCTGCGCCGCCCGGAGCGGCAGCGACCTTGGTTTGAGCCCGTGGTCTTGAAGCCTCCTGCAACCGAACCGGAACGCTCTCACGCCTCTGCGAGATGGTCTTTGCCCCCTCCTGTCCCCAGGCAGAAGTTCATATTGGATATAATTCGATTTTCGCAACCGGACGTAAGCTGCTTCTGGGCAATGACTTAATCGTGTCGTCGCCGTTGCGCAAATCGCCGATTTTCAGCCTCCCGGCTTCGAATTACGGCACGGTTTTCGCGGATATATGGCACGATTCTCGGCGACTTAACGCACGCTTTTCGCGCATCAAGGTGGCGCACGGAGGCTGCTGGAGCCTGCGCCAAGCGGGGACGCCGATGGACAGCGCCGGTGACTGAGAGTGACCTCGCCTGCCGAGCCGCGTGTGTTGTGGCAAAGCGGCGACCGTATGGAAGTGAACGTCCCCGTACAACGACCGCTCCGCGCGCTTCAGGAGCGACCTTCTGACTGGGAAGGATCCTCGCGCTGATCACTGGACAGCGGCGCCACGAGCGACATGGTCGGACCGACGATGGACTGCAGGGGAGCATCGAGCTTTCCCCCACGCGCCCAGATCCCCGCTGCGACGCCCTGAGCAAACATGCGGCCTTGATCCGTGAGCCACACGAAGTCCGAGGGCGGGGTCTCGCGAATGAGCCGGCAGATCGCCGCCAGCCGAGCAGGAGTGTGCGTTAGGAACAGAAGGCGGAACCCGTTTAGCGTGCCACCCCAGAGATCCTGATAGCGCTTGTAGCCGGCGTGCCGGAAGTAGCGCTGGTAGTTGATGACCTTCTGCCGGATGTCCTTCGCGCCGCGCCGGCCGCTTGCGAGCGTCTCGGTTCCCTGATCCACTTCGAGAAAGAACAGCAGCATCTTGCCCGTTTCTTGGTCTCCCAGTGAGAACACCCCGTCGGGCGTGAACCGGAGAGGCTCGCCATCCGCGTCGGTTGCGGGAGCCGTGTCCGAGACAAGGGGTTGACCGTCATGGCCACGTTCCAGGAACGGGGATGTGGACGAGAGGAACGTCGCCTTCAATCGCGGAACCACCCTCTCAAGGTGTACCAGATGGATCCGGAACCAGTTGATCGCAAGCAGATGCTCAGTGCAGCGAATCCCGTCGGCGGCCACTTGGTCCCTGGGCACGTTCCGTCCCAGCGTTCCGTCCGCTTGCAACAAATCGATGCCTCGATCCGCCAGGGACACCCAACGCTCAGGCCGTCCCCGGCCTTGGGCCATGCCCGGCGTTCGTTGCACCGTCAAGCTGGCATGCGTGAGCTTGCCCACGCGGTTTCTCGCAGCGGCCTTGCCGATGCCGCAGAGCGCCGCGATCTGGCTAACCGTCAAGAGCCGGTACTCCGCGAGCGCGACCAGTAGTTCCCGATCGTTCTTGTTCAGCTTGGTTGGCATGGCCAGTCTCCTGGCGGGCGCCCGAAAGCCGATCGCCTGCGAACTCTCCGCCTTTGGAGAGCGGTGGAATGAAAGTGGCGGTTTCAACAACCGGCTCGGCGATCAGGCCCGGCCCCGCACCGAACTGCCCCGGGATTGTCTGCCCGGTAACAGCCAGCCGGTTCCCCCTGCGCACGTGCCAGGCGTTGGGCGGAAGAGGCCCGACGCGTACAGCCGGATTAGGGCTTGACGGTGACCGCAGAATCGTCTATTGTGCAGTATCGTTGCAAAATGGACGGACACAGATGTTCTACCCCCGGACGATGAGCGAGAGTTGCCTGGCCGCCTCGGACCAGTTCCCGGTGGTCCTGCTGACAGGACCGCGGCAGGTCGGCAAGACGACGCTCCTGCAGCGACTGTCCGGAAAAGACCGTCGCTACGCCACGCTCGATGACCCCACGCTTCGCGAGCTGGCCCAAAGCGATCCGGCCCTGTTCTTGCAGCGCTATGAGCCGCCCGTACTGATCGACGAGATCCAGTACGCGCCCCAGCTTCTGCCTCTGATCAAGATGGCGGTGGACCGCCAACGGAAGCGTGGGCTCTTTTGGCTCACGGGCTCGCAGCAGTTTCATCTGATGAAGGGCGTGTCGGAGACACTGGCGGGACGCGTCGCGATCCTGTCCTTGCCCGGCTTTTCTAGTCGAGAGCGACGAAGGACCGACCTATCCTTGCCGCCATTCTTGCCGACGGACGAAGTTCTGGAAGGTCGCGAAGCGTCCGCGCCTAAGCTGAACCTCAAGCGGCTGTTCGCGGACATCTGGCTAGGCTCCTACCCGGCCCTGGTCACGAAGCAGGTTCGCGACCGCGACCTCTTCTACAGCTCGTATCTTCAGACCTACCTGCAGCGCGACGTGAAAGACCTGACCCAGGTCGGCAACGAGGCGGCGTTCGTCCGCTTCCTGAAGGCGTGTGCCGCCCGCATGGCGCAGATGCTCAACCTCACCGATCTGGCCCGCGACGCAGACGTGGCTGTCAATACGGCGAAGAACTGGCTGTCGATCCTGCAAGCCAGTTTTCAGGTGTTCCTGTTGCAGCCGTATTACACAAACGTCACGAAGCGCCTGGTGAAGACGCCGAAGCTGTACTTCCTCGACACCGGGCTGTGCGCCTACCTGACGGGATGGTCATCGCCCGAGACGCTGGAAGCTGGCGCAATGGGCGGCGCGATGTTGGAGACGTACGTGCTCCTGGAGGTGTTGAAGAGCTGGTGGAACCGCGGAAAGGAGGCGCCAGTCTACTACTACCGTGACAAGGACGGCAAAGAGATCGACCTGTTGCTGCTGAAAGACAGGAAGATCTATCCGGTGGAGGTGAAGAAGTCCGCCAACCCGCGGCGCGAGTGGGCTCAGCAGTTTGCGGTACTTGACCGTCTCAAGCCGAAATCGTCAGCAGGTGGCGTCGTGTGCCTGTGCCGGGAGCGGCTGCCCCTCAGCGAGAGATTCTCCGCGATCCCGGTTGGCCTCCTGTAATCGCATTTGGCGCTGACGCGCGGGGCGTACTGATCATGCTCCCGGATCAAGAACGACATGACCGGATTCGACGCTCATTGGCCCTGGCGATGAACCACGAGTGGCCGCAGCTCGAACGCACCAGAAAACGCGTCGCCACGTTGCCGGCGGTTCGGATACTCGACGAACCTGTCGCGACGGACATGCCTATCGTAGCAACGGTTGCGACGGATGGCGGAGAGGGGCGCCTGAATCTGTCGCCGATCTCCATCCAGATAGTCCGCGTAGCAGACAACCGCGGAGTCGTGCACTTCGAGGAGTTCGTCCCGCAGTCGCTACGCCCCGACGAGGTTATGAGGTACTTCTTCGCCTCCGACGAGCGTTTCCAGCGTTTTCTGCGGTACCTCGGCGTGTCGTTGGACGACCTGCTTCCGGAAAGCGACTTCCAGCGAAGTCACCTTCTCGCGATGCTCCGGGAGCTCCTGGAATGGGCGGCCCTGCTTAAACTAGCTGCGCAGAAGCAGCCAACTATGCTGCTTCGCGATGGGTTGCTGCGCAGCGTCATGCTTCGGGACCGGGTTTTCCAGGCCTTGCGCGCGCGGTTTGAAGAACTCACGATGCAGCACGGCCATTTGCTGGTTGGTGCCGCCAAGCGGTCCAGCGTCGTGAGCTACCTCGCTGTCGCGTTTGGCGTTAACGAGACGTTTCAAGCGACCTTCCCCGCCTACGTCTGCATACCACCAGAACTCGAGCGTGAGGCGGCCCCGGCTCAATACCGTTGGATCGGCGATCGAGCCATGGGGCAGCTGCACCTAGCCAAGCTCGACAAAGGCGAGGACGTTCCTGTGTTGCCCATCGACGTGGCCGCTTGGCAGCAGCACCGTATCGGTGACACGATGCGCTACCTGTGCCGATCAGCGCGCGGGAGCTTTCCCAGACGCGGCTATCCACAGGAGTTGTTGATGGCCCATGAGTACGCGAAGTTGAGCTCGCTGGAGATCGAGATGCTGGAGTCAGAGCTTGTGCGGGAGCTAGCGGCGCGAGAGCCGAGCGTGGCGCAGCAGGCGAGTGCTTTGATGCTCCTAGGTCGGAGAATGGTCGAGGATCTGGATGAAGAGTGACATGTCGAACTCGAGTCTCTATCGGAACGAGGTGGTCGGTCTTCTGCGCGGTTTCTCGCAGAGTGGCCTACAGCTCGAAATCGATGTCGTTGTACCTCACCGTGATAAAGGCCTGCCCGGGTTCGGAGAGTTCCTTATGGTTGAAGCCGGCCCCGGTCGTGCCATGGTAGGCCGGGTCTGCCAGTACCGGGCCGCTGGCCGGCTGATGTCCGACCAGGGAGACAGCTACCTCGCAGATCTTTCCCGCTCCGAGGAGCGCCCCCCAGCACCGATTGTGCGGCAGATGCTCCGCTACACGGTCAAACTGCAGCTTCTAGGCCAACTCCATGAGATTGCAGACGGCTTCCAGTTCCGCGTGGGCGATCGAGAGTTCGCGACGTTCGGCAGTCCGGTCCGTGAGCCCTCAGACGCAGCGTTGGCGTACTTGTGCAACGTGAACCTCGATGATGATCCGAGTGCGGCAGTGCTCGGCGAACTGGTTTACGGCCAGCGAGTGTTGACCGATGTGCCGATCAAGTTCAGCGTTGACCGCTTGAAAGGGCGCCGGAGCTTCGTGTTTGCCCGCGCCGGTTATGGCAAGAGCAATCTGATCAAGTACCTGGTCTCGCAGCTTTATAGCTCGCCGCCCGACGTCGGGCTTCTGATCTTCGACGTGGAGGGAGAATACGCTTTGCCCGACGCCGCCGGCCGTCCGGGCATGGCCAACATCCCGGCGTTGGCCGACCGCTTGTCGCTGTACACGGACCGCGTGGTGCCGGAGAAGTTCGCCCATCTGAAGAAGGGCGACATGCACCTGGATTTCGGGGACTTTCCACCGCAAGACATCATTGGGGCGTTTCTACCTGCAGAGAAGCAGGAGATGGTATTCGCCAACCTGGTTCGTGGCCTGCCATGGGAGGCGTGGAAGGAACTCGTTGCCTATCTCGCGGAGAAGGAGTTTCAGGCTGAGGATCGCCAAATGGCTCGAATCCTGCGATATACGTCGCAGGCCAAGCCTGATCGCGGTGACGTCATTCTCGCCGCGATCAAGAACAACCTCGTTCCCCCAGTTCGGCGGCTGCATCGTACGGGTAGCACTATTGGCCAGAGACTACTTGAGGAGCTACGCCAGGGGCGCATAGTCATCGCCGACACATCGCTACTTGGGAGCGAGGAGGCTTTCGCCGTCAGCGGGCTTCTGCTGAAGCGCCTCTTCGATTTCAATCGTCGGCACTTCACGGATTCCACCCGGTCAGTGGTGCGCTGCTTGGCGATCATCGAAGAGGCGCAGGCCGTCTTGAGCGCTCGCGACATAGATGACCGCAACATCTTCGTACGCTGGGTAAAGGAGGGGCGCAAGTACGAGCTGGGCGTGGTTTTGGTCACGCAACAGCCCGGCGCCATCGCGGACCAGATCATCAGCCAGGGCGACAACTTCTTCGTCCTGCACCTGCTGAACGATGCGGACCTGGCCACCCTGAAACGACACAACGCTTATTTCGCGGAGGACATCCTCGGCGTGATACGATCAGAGCCGATTCCCGGCAACTGCTACTTCTGGAGTGCTCCGGATCAACCGTTCGTCCTTCCGGTACGTGTGCGGGAGTTTGGCAAAGGAAACCAGGCTAACGAAGCGTCCGTGCGGCGGAGAGAAACTAAGGCACGACCGAGCAACGTGCAGGAGAGTACAATTGCCCTTGAGCCGCTCGTCCTCGGAGTGCTGGCGAACCATCCCAGCGTATGGCTGTACCCCGTGCTCGCGAGCGATGGAAAGCCGACCAGCCCCCCAGCGGAGGTTGCCTTCGCATTCGATTACCTGATGAGCGGCATCACCAGTCGGTTTCGCGAATCTGCGACCTCGATTCCCGCGGACGATCCGGCCGCCTGGCTGCAACAGGAGCTTCCTGTGAAGATCGAGCAGGTGCTCGCGGCGCTCGGCGGACGGCCGGGGTACGCGGTCCTAGCGTCGGCGACTCGCAAGGTCTGGGTCCTTCCGGCGCGCGCCATCCGAATGTCCGGCGGAAAGCAGTTGCGGGTCGAAGCCGTTGAAGTTCGGCGGTCAGTCTAACGCGGGCATGGAGCTGTCTCGTGGCGAAGCGCAGATCACGACGCGATGAAGAGCGCGAACAGCGGATCTCGGAGGAGATCGTCGTCGATGCTTATGGGCCGGACGAGCGAGCGATGGGGTGGTATTACTATCTCGAAGACCGACTCCGGTTTCCCTTCATCGCGACCTGCGTCGCCAAGCGCGCCATCTCGCCGCTACGCATCAAGGACGAGGTTGAAGTGGTCGGGATGCCGGGCGAGGATGAATGTGCCCACGAGATGTTCGTCACCATCCGATGGGAAAAGGAGGGCTTGGCGGTGCCACTCTCCCAGTTGAAGCCAGCGCGCGATACTGATGCTCAGACCAAGCTCGCGGCCGAGGATTGGCACTACTGGATTGGTATGGGCTACGAGTTCTGAGGGTGGAGCCTCGATTCTCACGATCGATCAGGCGTCAAACGGGAGCGCCCTTCCGTCATAAGCGTTCGGGAGGCACTTACCAGCGTTGCGACTGCACGGCGTCGTGACGGCCTATCGTCGGCTTCTCGGGGAGGTTTGTTCCCGCCAACGCCGCCGCGTTCGCTCAGCGAATGACTCAAGCCGTTCAGGCGTACCTCCTGAAACCAGCTCATCGAAACTCGTCATGAATCCACGTTTGCGAGCATGGTCGCGACGGATTTCGTCGACGATCGCTTGCCACCCCGCATGGTCGCCGAGTTTCGCATGCAGGCGCTGGGCCCCGTGAAGGTGGGCCAGGGCAAAGCTGTAGTACTTGCTCTTGCCCGCCTTGAGAATGCGCAGCGCCAGTGCACGGTAGATCTTCGCAGCCGCCGCCGGGTGCCTTCGCGCCAGGCCACTGGCCGCCTTCTCGGTGACGTAGTGGCTGAGGCTCTCCAGCTCCTCGTGGTCCACGGCAAGGACACGATCCGCCAATCTCTGCCATTCCTTGGTCTCAACGCAAATGTCGATGAAGCCCCAAAGGTCAGCCTTCTCGGCTCTTTGCAGCGCTCGTTCGTGCCAACTTCGTCGTTCACCTTTGGGAACGTACTTCATCAGGTCTGTGTAGCCACACGCCGATGCGTGCTGGGCGAAGTTGCTCCACGCGGATTCCAGGGCCTCCCGCCGACGACCGAGCTTGGCGAGGAGTTCCTGTCGCAGGAGCCGCAGCCCGTGGCTTGATTCGTTTCCCCAACCCCGCTCGCCCTCAGCCTGAAGACCACGTTCCACCCACCCCAGCGCATCCGCGAATCGGCGCTTCGCCTTGCACAGCGTAGCCATGTGCTCGCAATCCTTGGGGCTCGGGATGAACCTCTCGCAGAGATGGACATACGAGTGGAGATCGGCCACGGCCAGATAGGTGGCCCGCAACGCACCGAAAAGCTTGCGAACCGCGTAGGGATAATCATGAATTCGTTGGCGTCCAGTTGCCTCAAGGGGCGCCAGCGCAGCCTCGAGTCGCTTCTGAAGTTGCGACGCGAATATCTCGTGCCCTCGCTTGTTCAGGGCCTTCGCTACATCCCCTTCGATTTCGTGGCAGAAGCCGTACTCGTCGTGGTCTATCCATTGGAGCACCAATCGAACCGTGTCGGCGGGTGCCGCCCCCGCCTGCTGCCGGCCCCCGATCCAGGAGACGAACAGCTCCTGGAAGAACATGCCAAGGTTTCCACCGGAGTCGTCAACCTCTCCGGCCTTGTCGTAACAACCGGCCAGGAAGGTCTCGTACAGGCCGACTGATTCCCGGACATCTCCGGACGCCGCCAGCGCGTCGAGTTGGCTCTTGACCTGCTCCAGGTTTCGCACGAAGTCCGCCGAGCGGCCGTAGGATATGAAGGTCCCGGGCGCCAGGGACCGCTCGATGGCCTCAACCAACCGGTGTCTTCGCTTCGCCTTGCCCATCAGAGCCCTCACGCCCAGGAGCGTTCGCAGGTTCGCGTAGTCCAACACCGTGCAGACACGACCGCCAGCGGGCGGCCCACAGATTCAGGGAAACCTCGCTGCGGGGAGCGGCCGGCACCGGTACCGCCCGTGGCTCACAGTATCCCTTGATCGCTGACGCCGCCACCCTCATCAGAGGCCCGCCTCCCCAAGGCCCGCCTGGCCTATCCGCTCTGTGCCGCCATCCGTCCGCTCGGGGCCCTCCTCGCTCTCCTCGGCTATCGCTCGCGCCCCGACCCAACACCATTCCGACCGACTTGGGCTCGACTCCCAGCCTGCACCGCTGGATGTCGCATGAAGATCGATCTAACTGCAGGGTGGTCCTGAGGCACGAGCGTGCACCACGTCATCACTGTTGTACATCTAACCTGCAACTGCGCCCGGCCTGCGGCTCGGGAGCCTCGACACAGCGCGGGGCGCCCGAGAGCTCTGCTGAACACGCATGTTGTCCGGCGCGATCGAATTCGCGCGCGCTTCATGCCACGTGTAGCCGAAGCCGCCTTAGTGGGCAGGCGGTTGGCGCCGTACGCCCACCTGTTGGAGCGGCCACGCAGGTGCGACTGGGAGGGCGTTCCTGAGTTCCCAACAGGCACCAACCTTCAGGCTCAAACCTCGACTGTCTGGCCCCGAGTTGCCGCGTCCCGGCACCGTCGGCGTGCGTATCGAATCTATGCGGAGTCGAGCGGGTGAATGCCCTCAAAGTCTATGCGGACGCCGCAACTATCAATGTCCTTCTCGTCGATGTGCATGATCCGAGACCCACTCCAGGGGGCGTCCGCATAACGAGTTGCGAGCGCCTTCGGCTTCACGTAGTTCATGAAGTGGAGGTAAAGGAACTCGCGCGACCCATCCAAAGCGTTCGTGACCCGTCCGTCCTTCCAGAACCAGACCTCTGGATGCCGGTGACGACCATCGTGCCATCGGAAAGGCGTCAACGGCGTCGAAAACTGCTCCTTGAAGTAGTTGTTGGTCTGGAGCGCCGGGTCGATGTCGATCTCGCCAGGCGAGGGCGTCCCGCGAGCAGTGACGTATGCGCGGGCCTTAGCATCGTCCGTGTCGCACTCGCTAGACGAAAGTGTCCCGACACCCAGTTGCTCTGGACGCCTGAATACCCAGCGGAAGATATCCTCATCAAACCTGTACCGCCTCTTGGAGGCGAAGAGTGGCCGCCAGCACTGCACGCGCTCGAACGCCCGCCGCAGCTTAGGGGCGTTTCTCATGAGGAGGAGGTGTCCGGATGTGCACCACTCATGCGTACTGATGACGTCGTGCGTGAGCACGTGGTCGTCGTAGAAGCGCCGGAGATCACCATACACGACATCCAGGTCGCCGTAGCCGAAATAGTCGAAGCCTCTAATTTCATCTTCGAACACGACTCCGCAGGCAGTGCGGATTTCACAGATCTTGTATGGATCAATAGAGCCGAGCGATAGATCGAGGGCCGCGCCAACACGCCGCTTGTAGTCACCGAAACTCATTGGGAAGAAAACGACGTTGGGCGGCTGATCATTGGGGATCGGGCAATCGGTGTGCATATGCCACCGAATGGTCGGATTCCGCCTGCAGCTGGCAAGGAACACCTGCAACCACTCAGGCCAGACCCCAAAGTAGTCTACGATTATTACGATGGATTTCAAAGGAGTGTTGCCCGTCACGAATTGTGCCCTGTTGGTAGTTCCCTCTTTGTCGTGCCGCCGGAGGAGCATGACACGTTAGCCCAGGCCCGGGGACCTCCGCCAAGACCCTGCCAGCTCTCGCCGCAGTTGTCTAAAATACTGCCTATGCGCAATGCTAGCTGGGTCATTGTATTTTATGGAATGTATCAGAATTCGCCCGTCCCTAGTTCGTTGCTGTTGCCTGGACGACTGGCTGCAAGGGACGAGGGGCTTGCTGGAGGTAGCGACGCCCACATGGGCGAGGTGGAGA
>JAFGQA010000321.1 GCA_016935885.1 Phycisphaerae bacterium
CCCTTGAGGAAAGTCGGCAAAGTGGTCATCCCCGTCGGCCACAGGGGGCCGACGCTACAACGAAGCGTCAATGGAGCATGCACGCTCGACCCTAAAACGCTCTAATACGTAAAGGGACGCCCGCTCCCCGAGCCAGGGCTGAAGGCCGCGGCGGGGCCACGAGAACCAGCCGCTCGCCGTTGTCGTGGCGGCTCGAACATCGTTCTGTGGTGCGGCACGGACGGCCTCCTCCGGCGTGATCGCCCGTCGAGCCGATTCAGTCGAGTCGCTTTCTCCGCCAGTTCAAGCAGCCCTCGATCACGCAGCTCCCGGCGCACCACCGTCTGCAATGCGATGTTCAGCCCGACCATCACGAACATCAGCTCGAGGTATTCCTCATTATGAAACAGGCCGTGGATACAGAACGCCGCCAAGCCCAGCAGCAGCCCACGGGACCAGTAATACGCCCAACGCATGTCCGGCGGCAGGCGCCGCGACCGTCTCATGAACCGATAAAGGCTGATCATCGTCCCGAAGATGATGATCAACCACAGGGGGTGCCCCAGCAGGCCCAGTTCGGCAAGATTCTGGAGGTAGATGTTGTGCGCCGCCTTCCGCCCTCCAGCCAGACGGTCCTTGGCGACCTCGAAGTTGTTGAACCCCACGCCGATCACCGGGTGCCTGCGCAACAACTTCTGGGCTACCTCCCACGTGTAGAGGCGGCCCTCCACCGATTTGTCATCGCGGTATTCCAGAATCGACACGACGCGCTCGCGGATCTCCTGCCCGGACATCGTCAATGCCACCGCGGCCACAAGGCCGACGGCGAAGACCGCCCTGAGCCGGTACCGGCTGCTCCAGGCCATGCACATCAGCACCAGCGCGAACGCCACAAATCCCGCGCGCGACCTGGATCCGATGATCCCCAAACACATCAAGGCGGCAAGACACAGCAGCAAGGGACGCCACCGCGCGTGCTTGACCGACAAGGCGAAGTAGAACATCATCGGCAAGGCCATCACGCTGACCAAGGCGAACAGGTTGTTGTCGTACGTCTTGCCGTAGACCTGGTGAGGTCCCAGCAGAATGACCTTGAAGCCCCCCTTGATCGCCCAGAAGGCCGCCGCCATCGCCACCACGATGTACAAAATCCGAAACCGGCGAAGGTCCGATGCCAGCCCGGTCAACAGCACCACGACCAGCATCACCTTACACAGACCGCGGAATTGGTACGACGTGTTTGACATCGGATAGGGCACCAACAGCCGCACGACGGCAATGTAGATGATGAGCGCGAGGAACGCCGCAAACGGCCAGGCCAACTCAAACAACGGGCTCCGCACAAGTTTCTTGGTCGCCCCGACGATTCGCCGCGTCCCGCGATCTCTTATGGGCTCGACGACGATCCTGTACGTACCAAACGCGATGGCCCCGACGACCATGGGCACACCCACGAGAACCGCATCCTGGAAGTCTCCCCGCCAGCAAAGCACTTTCGGCTGTAGCAGTGACACCACATAGTAGATGCACAACCCAAAAAACGGGCGAGTGAAGACGATTGGCAGAATGGCACCAAGGATTGCAATATATAGGAGGAAACGCATCGAATACATTCTCGCTTACCGCCCTAACCCTGTGACAACGTACGCTTCGGCATTCACCTCCTTCGCGCGAATACGCGGTCGCGTCTCCGGTTGGGTCAACTCGGAGATCAACTCGTTCAGCCGCCGTGCGCCCGCTTCCCACGTGAAGTGTCTGCGGGCTCGCTCCCGCCCGGCAGCACCGAAGCGGCGTCGCCGGCCGTCGTCACGCGCGAGGTGATCCAAAGCCTCCGCAAATGCTGCGGGCGTGGGCGGATCAACCAACAAGCCACAGCGATTGTGCTCAATGATCTCGAGGTTCGCATTACAGACGCCGCGCCCATCCGGCCGCAGGGCAACGCTCGCCAGCCCACAGGCCATCGCCTCGACCAGCGCCCCACCAAACGACTCACCACACGATGGAAACGCGAAGATGTCGGCCGCACGGAGGAACGGCCGGACGTCGTCGTGCTCGCCCGTGAATTCCACGATGTCGTCCAGGCCCAGCGCGTCGCTGAGGTCAACCAGCACATCGCGTTCCGGACCGTCGCCAACAAGAAGCACACGGTCCGGTCGCGGCCGGCAGTGCGGCAGCGATCTCAACAGCAGCCCCACGTTCTTCTCGGGGGAAAGGCGCCCAGTCCAAACAACCACGATCCCGCCCGGGCGGATGCCCAATCGCCTCCGTGCCGCACTCCGGACGTCCTCGCACTCCTGCCGGAACATATCCTCGTCCACACCGCCGTGCACGGTATGGCACCGGGCTGCCTCAGCACCGTAACTCGCGATGACCAATTCCCGTGTGTGCAGGCTGTCAAAGACGACCATGTCCGCCGCCGCGAACGCCTGTGATTCGTTGCGACGCTTCAGGTACCGATCTACTGCGTACGGCAACCGCCGGATCGCCGGCAACGACGCCTGCCGCGTCCGGTCAGCACCGTCGTGCAAGACCGTCGTGCCGCCGCAGACGTACACCACCGGACGCCGATTCCGCACGGCCGCATAGGCGAGCACGGCCTCCGGTTGACAGGAGATCACTAGATCATGGTTTAGACCATGGTCTGTATCCATTTGCCTGACCGCCGACGCCGCCGCACGCCTGCGCGCCCGCGCCTGGGCGCACCAGTGCACCGGTCGCCACGTGCCCACCGATACCCGACGCAACGGCATCCCCTCAATCTGATCATTCGTCACATCGGTCTTGTCCCGATCAACCACGAAGGTGATCGCGTTGCCATACCGGCCAAGCCGCTTCGCCAGTGCCAACGCACGGGCCGAAAGCCCACACGCTTTCCGCCGCAAGGTCGGCATGTGCCAGACGATCCTCACGCGGTGGCCCCCTTACAAACCGCCTTGTCTCGAACCACGCGCAAGCGCGACACGCCGTCCACACACCTCTCAACCACACGGGCAAACCGCGCCGCCAGGCGGTCACGGCGGAACCGCTCGACCACCTGTTGGTTTCGCTGTCCGTTCGGCGTGCCCGCCCGCCAGGCGTCGTAGCGCCGTCCAATGGCGGGCACGAGTCCACCGGGAACGCGGCAATCCAGCAACGTCACATTGCCCGCATCCGCCATAATCCGCCATAAGGCCGTGCCTTCGTGAACCAAGCCGAGGATGTGCCCGCCGAACGCCAAATACTCGAACGCCTTGGCCGGAATGCACAGGCGGCCGCCATCGTTGGCCGGCGTCACCAACAGCAACGCATCCGCCTGCGCCATTTCTCGGATGGCCTCCTCGTGCGAGCGGTATCCCATGTCCTTGAAGAAGGCCGCATCGTCAGCGCCCAGAAGCCGCCGTTGGGAGGCCGACAGGCTCCCAATCAAACGGAACTCGATATCCGTCGCGATATCGCCGCGATTTGCCCGCAGGCTTCGGATTGCGTCGAGAACGGGCCCAATCGTCTGCTCGCGGTAAAACGCACCCACATATGCAAGTGTGAACCGCTGGCTCTTCGTAAGGCGCGGCCGGGACCTTACGCCACAACCGCCGCCAGACGCTGGCGCCGCCGGCTGCGCCACAGGCAAGACGCCCGTACCGCCGCCTTGCGACGGGCTCTTAGCATGGTCGGGCACCGCGCCAACTCCGTCCTTCGGGCGGTCTGCCGGGTCAAACCCGTTCGTAATGGTCGAAAACCGATTGGCATCCAGGCGAGCGTGGCGATCCAGGAGGCGGTCGATCAGTTCCGGACATGTGGCCACGACGTGGTCGGCATTGCTCACAACGGCCTGCTCAAGCCATCGCCAGAACCGGTCCGCCAAACGCGTTTGCGGGTGGTACGCGAAGTTGTCCAGGATGGGATCCCGAAGGTCGGCGATCCAAGGAAGCCCGAGCCGCCGTTGCAGGCTCAAACCGACCAGATGCGCCGAATGCGGTGGCGACGTCGTCACGACCGCCTCAATCCCGTGACGCTCAACCAGCCGCCTGGACTGCCGAATCGCCGCCGGGATCCACAACATCTCCGCCTCGGGCAGATGCAGGCCCTCACAGACTCGATCCAGCCGCCAGTACAGCCGATCTTCCAACGCAGTAAGACTCCGTCCTGGAACGTCCGTCGCACGGGCGCCTCGCCCGCTGGGGCGGCACCGCCGGGACGACCGCGCCACCAGGTACTTAGGACGCCCCCTGAGCCATTCCGGCGCGGCGCCGTCCTGCGCCAAGTGCCGACAGATCGTTCTCGCAACCCCCGCCGGCTCCAGGCCGCATATCCGATGAACGACCAACTCCTCACCGTCCCCGACTCGCTGCGTCGGGTCAAGCAACGGGTAGTGTGTGTGACCGGCGGAAACGACGTGCGCTCGCCATCCAACCTGTGGCAAGTACTGCGCCAGCTTCAACGCCCGCTGTACGCCACTCCCACCGATCGGCGGGAATTGATACGTCACTAACAGCAAGTTCCGTAATGCCATAGTCCAGTTACCGCGGTGTCCCCATGTTCCTAGCAGCCCGTGGCAAAACTGTGGCACCGGCGTCCCGCCGGCGGTTCTCACGGTCAGGAACGGCGCTTCCGAGCCGCCGTTTTCCCTCTTTACCACAGGCCGCTAGACAATCCGCTCTCTCACCAGCTCACGGACCCGCCAAGGCACGAGCCTCCGCGACGGGTCAGACCCCATCAGCCGGGCCAGCCCCCGCTTGATCCTCCAACGTGGCTTCAGCGACCACGACGGCAAGCTGCTCCCGGGCTCCAGACCGATTGAGTCCAACGACCGTCGCACCTGGTCCGTCACATGCTCGATGCCCGGCTGCCAGCCACACTCGTCATAGCGGCACGGCGTGCCGAACGGGTTCCAGATCGTCTCGTACCGTTGTCGGTTTGTGATGCCCAGACGCGTCCACCTCGCCTCGGGCCCGCTGCCCCAGACGTAGTGCGGACATCGGCAAAGGCTCGCCAGATGAAGCCCCCCCGTGGACGCCCCAACGGCCAGCCGAGCCCGCGACAACTGCCGAATCGCCTCATCGAGCCGCGACGTGTAGAACTCGACTGACAGGCGGTGGCCCTCCAAGTTCGCCGCCAGATCCTCCCACCACGAGACCGGCTGATTCCGCTGCGGTGCCAACTCTCGCTCACGCGGCACCAGCACCACGTCCGCGGCGATCGGCACCCGGACCCGAAGCTCCGCAAAAAGCTGATGATCCCGCGTCGTCGGCCAGAGCGCTGAACGGTACTCCGGCGCAAGGATCGTCGCGTCGTCGACATCGATACCTGCGCCTTCGCAGGCCCGTCGAGCCACCGATTCCACCATCCACCGCAATTCCGCGGACGGAATGGGTCGGTTGTCCTCGTCGATGCGATGGTCGTCGTTACTCCGGCCGAGCAGATCCAGCCGCGGCACCGGACAGAAGGCGACACGCCCGTCGTGACATGCCGTGGCGTACAGGGCTCGTCGGTCAGGCCGTGCGCAGATAATCACCCGCTCGTAGCCCCCGTGAACCATGAACCAGCGGACCCTGCCTTGCCAGTTCATCAACTCCCAGCCGAACTCGCCCACGTACGGGACGACGACCAGCGTCTCGCCGCCTGCACTCATCGCCCACCTCCCGGCAAGTTCGCCACTCCCCGGCACGGGCTTCTCGCCCGTGTTGACGGGTTTCTCGCATTGGCCGGCCAATCCTCCATCATCTTCTCAAACACGATCTGCGATCCGCAGGGCGCCGGCTTGCGGCTCAACTCAAACGCATCGACCCGGCCCGCATTGATCCGGCGACGCATGTCCAGCGCGGCTCGATGGCCTGTCTCGCGGACGATTCGCTTCGAATCAGCGTTGTAATGGCGTTTCAACCCAAACGGGTACGCCGCCGCGATCGGCAGCCGGCCCGTCAGTGACACAAGCATGTCACGCGCCGTCGTGATTTCACGATCTTGCTGCTCCGCCGTCAGCGCCGACAGCACCGCATGTGTGTGCGTGTGATTGCCGAATTCCACAAAGGTCGGGTCCGCCTCAGCGACCTCCTCCGCCTCCAGGTAGGGCCGCATGGCGGCTGCCAACCGCGCGCCGCTTCGGCCGGTCGCCCGCAGCACATCCTCCAAGATATCCGGTATCTCCGCCCGATAGTGCCGCCTTGCGTAATCCGCCAACGGCTCGCCTGCACCGCGCGGTGGAAATCCCTCCGCCTCAAACGCGTCACCGACCTTGCCTTCGTGCCCGTTGGCGATAAGCCACGCCAGCTTGTGCTGCCACATCAAGTCCGTATTGCCAATGACAGACGTCACGGGAAACACCGTCATCGGAATCCGGCGCCGGTATAGAATCTCCCTCGCTTGCCGGATCGAATCCCCGAACCCGTCGTCAAACGTCACCACTACCGCCCGATGCGGCCGCTCGCCACCGGCAAGCAATCTCACCAGCTCGCTCAGACCGATCGGGCTGTAGTGCTCCGCCAAATACTCGATCTGCCGCTCGATTACCGCCGGATCATGCCGCAGACTTGTCCCCGCCGTGAAAACACTCTCCCGCCTGGCAACGCTGTGGTACGCAACGATGTTGATGCAGCAATCGTTGCGTCGTCGGCGCAGACGCCGCACCCATTGTCCCGTCCACGTGTTGAACTCTGTTCTCGCCAGCAGCGTTTTCACCGCGACACCTTCACGTCCCACAGACCGTGACCCACCGTCTACAAGGAGCCCCGACGAGCCTTGTGGCACGGGCATCCCGCTCGCGTCGACACGACCGAGTCAAGACACGCCGCAAGCTGTCCCGCCTGATACTCCCGCGTGTATTCTCGCAAGCTTTCTGCGGAACGGCTCGCCTTCAACGTCCCCGCCAGCCAACGCCCGTACAGGTCCCTCAGCGCACGGGCAATGCCCTCCACGTCCTCCGGATCGCACAGCCACACACCGCCAAACCGGCGAAGCACACATGCCGCGGCACCCTCCAACGGTACCACCGCAAGCACCGCCTTACCGCTACCCAGACACTCATAGACCTTCGTCGTCGTGTCGTTCTCGCCGCCTGGAACGCGAGGCAGAATAATGACGTTCACATCCGCCGAGACCATCGCACGCATCGCCGCCGCGTGGGAGAGCATTCCCACGTACTGCAGCGTGCCGTTGTCCGACGGTCGCTTCAGTTCATCGACGTGAGGCCCCGGCCGACCCGCGAAATCAAACCGCGTGTGCTGCCGGCTCCCAGGCACCTCGTCCAGAAAGCGCCGAAAACCATCGAGAACCGTGCACGGACTGCGCGTCTTGTACAACGAGCCCGCATATAGCAAACAAAACTGATTCCGCGGCGCCTCAACACACCCGGCCGGAAAATCAGCCGCGTCAAAACCATTCTGAATCGTCAGGAACTTGCGTGCAGGCGCGTCGGCGTATCGCGACACGAATCGCCGCGTCATATAGTCGTTCACGCTGATCACGCAAGACGCACGGCGAACCACCGCCGCCTCCGCTGCTCGAACCAGCCTGCGGCCCCAGTCCGTCTGCCATTGCCGCCAGTGGATGTACTCCACCCACGGATCGCGAAAATCGACCAGCCACGGCCGGCGCAGGATCGACTGTAACGCCAACCCGACCATGTGGTCGCTGAATGGCATGCCGCTCGAGAAGATTGCGTCAAACCGATACTGCCGATGCAGCGACAACGCCAACTTCACTACCGCCGGCAAACGCCAGATGCCCCGGTCCGGAAACGCGAACCGATCGTGCAAACGCTGAAAACGCCACTCGAGCGCACCCGTCCACCACCGCCCATCAAGGCCAAGCCGCCGTGTCACGCGCGCCAGGCGCATGGCACAGTACCTGGCCACATACCCGGGCCAATGATCCACCACCGGGCCCAGACGATGGACCGCCAACCCGTCGGGCAGGTCTGACAGGCTGTCCAGGTCCGCGGCCCTGCGAACGTCGTGCGACGAGACCTCGCCTTGTCGCTGCGCCCCCGTGATGACAACCGGCTTCCACCCAAACCGGCAGACGTACCTGACGAACTTCCGCACCCGAATCGCCCCCACCGACGCCACGGGCGGAAACCGGCTCGCCAACACCAGCACCGTCCTCTCGGCATCTGCTCGGCGCGGTCTTCCCTCCAGCTCCGGTGTCTGGGCGGCCCGTGCCGTTGTAGCCCGGCCATCGTGCAACCGCTCGACTGCACCGCCCTCGACCACCGGCGCGCCGATCCCGCTCGCCCATTCAATGGAAGCCTCGGCTTCACCGCGTTGAACATCCACGCCAGACAATCGCATCTCCCTCATGTCCCATATCCGGCCGCATCCCTTGTATCGAGCGGGGTAAGTCCAAACTGAAGTGATATCGGAGGCCTCGGAACAAAACCCAAAGCTCGGCTCGCCGTCTGGCGCCCCCACCACGACCGCTCGCTACTCCCGCCAAGCCTGGACATCCCCCCTGAACATCACCGCGAAGGGAGACCGGACACCACGTTGCTCCCCGGTGGCGTCATGCTTGGCGCTTGTCGCTCCAGCCCGTGTGGTCGAACCAGACCGTGCCTCATCCGTGCTTCGGCCGAGCCGAAGCTTGCGCTCTGAGCGCGACACCGATGTCGTCGAACCGATCGCCGCGGGCACGGGCAAGCCGAGCACCACCCTCTCGTACCGCTGCAACGTCTCCGCCCAGCCGTAGTACGTGGCCACACAGCGGTAGCCCCCGTCGCCGATCTTGTCGCAAAGGCCGTCGAAACGGCACAATTCGATGACCTTCTCCGCGAACGTATCCGCTTCACCGGCCACCAGAATGTTGTGCCCGGCCTCGACCTGCAAGCCCCCCGCCACAGCCGGTGTCGCCACAACGGGCCGACGCATGGCCATTGCCTCCAGGACCTTGTTCTGTAGCCCCCGGGCAATCTGTAGCGGCGCCACCATCACGCGAAACCGGGCAAGGTATTTCCGCGGGTCGTCCACCTCACCCGTCACGCAGACGCCCGCCACCCGGGCCAAACGCCTCACGCGCCACGTCGGACGCCTGCCGACGATCAATAGCCTCGCCTCCGGCGATTCCGCGAGGATCCGCGGCCAAACCTCCTCGACGAACCAGCACATACCCTGCACATTGGGCCGATAATCCATCGCTCCAAGGAAACCAACCACAGGCCCCTGATCAGAAGGCGCGGCAGGCCTCGACGCGCACATCGTGGTCCCGTTTGGGATGACGTGCAGTCTGGAACACCGCTCCCCGGGATCCAAGATCTCCCGCTCACGGTCGGCAATCAACACCGTCGCGTCAAACCTCCTGACGCATTCCTTCTCGAACGCCCGCAGCCGACCTCCTTCGCCCTTGTAGGCCCACGACATCAGGAAGCCGGCGTCGCGGCCGTAGTCCAGCCATTTCTGGCTGTCCACGTCACACAGATCAAGCACACGCCGCTTCGCCGGAAACTCCAGCGCGTACGGCGCCATGCTTGCGGAAAAAGCCACCACCACGTCGAACTCAACCGCGGCCGCCCATCGCGACAGACTCACCAGCATCCGCTTGTCACGATAGACCGCCGTCGTCAACGGCGATCCTGCCAGCCATCCTCGAGCCGCGCGAATCACCGCCGCGCGCTTGCCCCACGGCAACGCGATCACACCGGCGCACCAGCGATCCAACGCCCGCGCGTGTGTCGCATCCCGGGCCGAGTCCACGAAGCACGCGCAATATACGTTGTGTGACAGGGCAAGGTGATCCAATTGATGAAATGTCCGGATCTTGTCCCCCTTGTCAGGCGGGAACGGCACACGGTTCGTCAAGAAAAGGATGTTCTTGCGTCGTTGCAAAGGACCACGTTCCTCCTAAGCCGGTTCTGCGGATGTCTGAACAGTGGGGGTGTCAGTGGCGGCTTGTCCGCCAGTGCCCGCACGCGTGATGGACGCGCGGGCAGACAAGTACGTGTTTAACGTTCAAACGGGGTGGCATGGGTAACGAACGACACGCCCCACAGGGGCCGGTCGTTCGTTACCCGTGAGAACAGGCTCAAATGGATGCCCATGGGTAAGCTCCGCCGCCGCTGGCGGCTCCGCTTACCCCTGCCACACCGCTCAACACGTACGCAGACAAGCAGCTCGTAGCACCGGTGGCTGCCAACGGCTCAAACATCACCGGGTCTCGCTTAGGCGTCGCGCGAAAATAACATGATCGATTGCGCCGCTTGGCCGGCCTGCCGGCTTGCCGTTTGGCGGATCAACCGCTTAAGTTGTTTC
>JAFGQA010000322.1 GCA_016935885.1 Phycisphaerae bacterium
ACCTCTCCCGGTGCACACCTCCTGACTTCAATCCTGACGCGCCGCCGGCGGAACTACTTCCAAACCAAGCTCGCTGGCACGGCGACGAATCTCGTCCGGCCTTCTCAGCCGGGCCAACTCCATCTCTCGCGCCCACAGACACTGTTCCACGGCGAGCTTTCGCTCGTGCAACCGCTGGACCCGATAGGCCGCCTTGGCCGACTCCGTCCGCAACGCGACGACGATGACCGCTACCACAACCATCATGCCCAGTGCGAACAGCCCGCGAATGACCGTCATATCCCAACGTCCTATGGCTCGCCAGTCCCGCGCCCATGTGAAGACGCCAACGTCTGTGAATCCGTGGCCACCGACGCGGCGATGGGAATGCGGATCTTCATGCCCGGTTTGATCTGGTCCTTGTCGCTGATGAGATCACGGTTCAGGCGATACAGTTCAGGGAAGCGCTTCTCGTTGCCCAGTGCGCGCTGCGCAATCCGGCTGAGCGTGTCGTTCTTCCGGACCTCATACCATTGGAATGTGGCCGGATCCTCCGACCGCGTCGGGGAGGAACGCGACGCTACCTTTCTCGCATCGGCCTTCGATGTGGTCTCTTTGACCTTGGCATCATCGCTCAGCGGAACGGGAATCCTCGCGGGGCCGTTCCGTCGCAACGATCGTGGCGACGTGATGTCGCTCGTCACAACAAAACCCGGTGCCGACTCAAATACGACGTCGTCCCGTCCTCCTATTGCCGGGATTTTCAACTCGTCCTCGGCCCGAACGACGTGAACTTCCCTCAAGACGTCACGGTTGGCATCGAAAATGGCCTGAATCCGCGCCGGCGTCGCCCTGCCGTAGTACTTCGCGGCAATCTTGCCCAGGTTTTCGCCCGGCTGCACCTTGTGCACGGCCTGAATCGCAACCACCTCCTTCGGCGCCGGCTTGGCTGGCTGCGCATTCGGCTCCGACCTCGTGGCCTTGGACGCCGTCGCGTCAGTCTTCGCCCTCGCTTCCTCGGCTGCGGCCACGCTGGCCAAATGACTCGCGGTCGATGCCGCCGAATCCTGACCAACCGAATCCGACCCTGACGATTTCGTGCCCAGCGCCCCGGCAACGGCCTCCGCGAGTGTAACCGTCGCTTCCTCGTCCTCCGACCCAGGCCCCCCTTCCGTTTCCTCCTCGCCCTCCACCGGCTGGTTCAGGTACGCAACCTCAGACTCCGACAGCGGCGCCAACGGCTCACCGTCCTCAGGTACCGGCTGACCCATCAACTCCCTACCCATCACCACGCTGTCCACAGAGAGTGCCTTCTCCTCCATGGTTGGTCGCAACCGCGGCTCGACGGGCAAACGTCCGGCATCGCCAAACGGCTTCTCGACGCCTGCGCCCCGCTCACCCTCGGCGGTTGCGTCGGCCACGCTCAGCCCGGAAGGGGCCGTTGTCCCACGTGTCGCACCTTTTTCGGAGAGGATGATCGCGAACAGGATGATAAAGGCGAGTCCGACCAGAAGACCGATCTTTGTTTCCTTGGTCATTTAAGCACCTCCGTGTGCCAGCCAACGGTGTAGTGTAACAAGCTGCGACGCAATATCAAGCGTCTGGTCGTAATTCGGCAACGCGAAGTTTCGCCGAACGGCTTCGAGGATTCTCCCTCCGCTCCGCACTTCCCACCACGATCGGCTTCTTCGTCAGCAGGCGATACACACCCGCGCGCGACCGACCTCGGAGATCCTCCTTGACGATGCGATCCTCCATGCTGTGAAAGCTGATGATCGCCACGCGCCCACCTGGCTGCAGGTGTCCCGGCACCTGTTCGAGCAGCCGGCGCAACGACGCCAGCTCATCGTTCACGGACATCCGCAGGGCCATGAACGTCCGCGTCGCCGGGTGGATCCGGCCGCGACGCGAATCCGGATCCGAACCCACTGCGGCTGCCACCAGCCGGGCCAGCATCGCTGTACTATTAAGCCGTCCCTGCCGTCGCTCTCGACAAATGCGCCTAGCAATTCTTCGGCTGTGCCGCTCCTGGCTCTGAAAGTAAAGTAGGTCGGACAACTCCCCTTCCGGCAGGCTGTTTAACAAGTCTGCTGCGGTCTTTCCCCCGCGGCGATCCAGCCGCATGTCCAACGGCCCGTCCGCCTCAAAGCTCAGCCCCCGGCCAGGATCTGCGAGTTGATTGCTGCTGACCCCCAGATCGGCAAGAATGCCGGCCACACGGGGCTCACCCAAACCCGTCAGCGCCGCCTCCAGATCAGCGAAGTTCGCCCGGACCAGGCGCACCCGGTCCCCGTACCGCTCCAGCCGCTCACGCGCCAGGACCACGTTCCCCTCGTCCACATCCAGCCCGATCAACTTCAGATGCGGATCCCGCTCCAGCAGGAGCCTGGCGTGTCCCCCCAACCCGACCGTGCAGTCCACAACCACACCGCCCGAGCCCCCCCCAAGAAACTCCACGACCGCCTCTGCTAGTACTGGCACGTGACTCGCAACAGACTCGCTCAATCATGCTCCCTTTGGCTGCGCCCCCCCACTGACTACACCGGTTTCCCTCGCACCGATGGCTTCCAGTGTACGACGACTCCCAACGGCACCTCGATCCAGCTTGCGGTTTGGCGGCGCCCTTGCGTGGCTATTGCCCACCTCTTATCTCAAGACCGGCACGCATTGACGTGCCTTGGTCCTTTCTGCTACGGCATAGCTCAACCTCGCGAGAACGGCAACCTCTCCAGCAACGAACGGAGCTTCTCAACCGGATACATCGCAAAGAACCACTCCCGCGACCGGGCGACCCGATCATGTGCCAAACGCGCGTGAATCCCCGCCAGATCGTGCTTCGCTCCCGCCAACAGGCCCGGCGCCAGATCAAGGACCGCCTCGTTTCCCCGCCGAATCCGCGCAAACGCGGCCCGACGTGCCGCGCGATCCCGTGGGCTTTCCCGACGAAGCCGCCGAGACTCGGCGATCGCCTGCTCGCGTTCGGTAATCGCCATCATGGCCTGCCACGACGCACCGCCCGGAACATGCCGCTGCGGATTGGATCGGATATCCCGAATCCGCCACTCAGCGGCCCGGCGATCCGCATCGGTCACGCCGTGAACCGAAAGCGGCAATCGCAGCGTTGCGGAGATGCACCCGTACGCCGGCGGCTCGACGCCGAAGAACCGCCGGATGACGCCGTCCGTGATCTGGTCGTATTTCGCCCCGCCCACACCATGTATAAACAGATCACACGCGAACAGCCGGGCGTACATCATCAGCGTCAACGCTCTGGGGAGGACCTCCCAACCGACCAGACGTTCTGACAGCGTCTCCGCCGGATTCGACAACAGGTCTGCTCGCGCCAGCGTGCAGATTGGCTCGCCCCCCGCCCACAGGCGGATCGCGCCGCCCTCCGCGAAGGACACTGACAGCCGCCGCCGCGGCCCCGAATCGTGCAGCAGCCAGAACGGCAACTCAACGCCCCCCCCGCCAACGGCTAAATCCGGAATCGGGTGCCGGTGCCCTCGAATCCCGTGTCGCCTCCGGTACTCCGCCATCGACTCGTTGTAGGCCGCCGCGAACGTCGGGGCATTCAACAGCAGGTGCGCAACGAGAACCAGAGCGGTTCCCCCACACTCGGCGGTTGGACCCGTCCACCCCTCTTTCACCTGTCCGGCAGCGCCTCGATCCGGCGTGCCGTTTGGCGCCCCGCACGAGAAGACATCACTCACCCGTACGAAACGTGGTGACCGGATACCCAGCAACTCATCGACCGCCGCCAAGCCACGGCCCCACGCATCCACGTAATCCAGCTCGCCCTCCTCCCGACTCCGCACGAACCCGTCGACGAACGCCCCCATCGCCGTCTCCGGCAGCGCCACGGACGCCGCCGAAGCCTTCGCGAAGAACGCTCTCCATTGACATGACGGCATCCGCGGAAGCCGCCCGTAGGACAGGTCTCCGGCACCGGCGAACGGCAACGCGCTGCCGACGTAGCAACCGGGTGGATCGTGCTTCGGCCACCTCAGCGCGAACTCGTGCAACGCGTCGCTGTCGACCACCAGGAACTCAGCCCGGCCACCCAGTTTCTCTGCGAGTCCCGATGCAACGACGATCTTCGCCCAAACGCCCGGATGCAAGAAACACGGCTGATGCCCCGTCATCACCACCGGCTCCTGCGCCAGGGCAGCATCCGCCAGCGCGGCCGCCGGTCGTCCCAACACCTCAAACTGAAACGAGCCGCGCCGCCGGCGGTTTTCATCCACAACCCGCAGAAACCGCTCGGCGTCAGGCCATACCAGCACCTCGCCGTCTCCCGCCGGCGCCACCAGGTCATCGATCTCAGTCCGCAGTCGCCTGGTCATCGCACATCGTCAAGTGTCACTTTGGTTGCGGCCGGAGGCCGCTCTGTGCCACAGTTCTGAGACAGCCTCTCAGTCACCCGTCACTGGCAAGCCCGTCAGAAACGGCGGAGCAGCCTAGCGGCCAGCCACCGCAATCGGCTCAACACTGGTGGACACGGGTCCGTGACACTTTCGGCGGCATCCGATTCTGGGTGCCACGGGCGGCTTGTCCGCCCGTGCGGTCTCTCTGGTTGGCGCGGGGGCACACGCACTGGCAGGCAAGCTGCCAGTGGCACCTGCCCAGACTGTCACGGACCTGGTGGGCACCACACGCGGAGCGGCCGTCCTCGCCAGCTCGTTGAAAAGGGCTTCAGCATAGTGCCGCAACCGCAACTCAGGATCATCAAGCCCGCCACCAAAGCGCCGCTTGGCACTATTGTAGATCAGGCGAACCGGCAGCTCACAGACGCGTAGCCCGTGCCGGACCGCCTGCACCCAGAACTGCAACGGAAACGCATAGCCCCCAGTCGAAAGCGACAGCCAAGCCAACGCCTCGACGCGGTACGCCTTGAACCCACAGAACGCATCCGTCAAGGACAGGCCGAGAAGCTGCCTCAACATGTGCCTGATCTTCGCGTTGATCTGGCGGCGGTCTTCGGGCGGCGGCGTGTTGCCTGGCATCTCGACGAGGTACCGCGAGCCGGAGATAACGTCCACGTCATCCTGCTGGGCCCGCTCAATGAACGCCGGCAGCCGAGCCGGCTCGTGCTGACCATCGCAGTCCATCGTGATGACCCAGTCGTATCCCCCCCGGCACGCAAAGTCGAACGCGTCGATCAGGCTTCGACCGTAGCCTCGGTTCTCTGGATGCCGAATGACAAGGACGCGCGACATCCGGTCCAGAATGGCGGCCGTCGCGTCCGTTGAGCCGTCATCGACGACAAGGACGTCGGTGATCGCCAGGAGGTCGTCGGCCAGCCGCAACACCTCCGACAGCACGCGCACAACGTGCCGATCCTCATTGAACGCTGGGATCGCAACCAGCACCCGCATCACGGACCCTCCTCACAGGCCGATCCTTGGAACCTCGTTGCCAAACAGCATTCTAGGGTGGTTTGCGGCAACCTGGGACCCTCTCTGCCGATATATGCGATGAGAACTCAAACTGAACGCCTCCTGCGGGGAAGATCCGAGGGCCTGAAGCCCGCGCGGTCCATCGTGCCATTGCTAAACGCTCAGTGACACGCACCTGATGCGCACCGGGGGCGGGACAGGAACACCCCTGACGGCGGTGCTGGGATATGCGGCAACACGGCCTGCAAACGCCAAACGAGAGAATGGTCCGGGCGCCGACCAAGGCCTGCCATGTTCGGCGCATCACCGGTCGCATTGCCGGCCGCAACTCGCCCGCCTGCCGGCTGAGCAGGGCCGCGCTGATCGCCGTGGTCGCCGTCCTTGCGAGCGGATGCCAACGCACCACCGCCAACCTGCTGGACCCGCTGCACCGGTCAATCGCCCGGCAGCAGGTCAAACGCGCCCAACACAGCCTGGACAAGGGCGACCATGACGGCGCCGCAAAGGCCCTCCAAAGCGCCACCGCCCACGACCCCCAAAACGCCGCCGCCCACGCCGAGCTGGGCCACTTTTATGCCGAAGCCGGCAAACTCGAAGAGGCGATCCACCACTATCGCTCCGCGGTCAAGGCCGCGCCCGACAAGCTCGACCACGTCCTGGACTTGGCCCGTACACTTCAACGTCAAGCCGCGACTTCCATGGATCGCCCTGAAATCCTCGATGCCGCACTGCGGGCCTATCGTCACGCCCGCTGGCTCGATCCGGACAACCTCGACGCCGCCGTCGGGCTGGGAAGCTGCTACGTCCAACTGGGTATGTTCGATCTCGCCCTTGCACAACTGCAAGACGCCAAGACAATCGATCCCACCGCCGCCGTCGTCAACACCGAACTCGCCACGCTCCACACCGAGCGTGCCGCCGCCTACTTCGCCGAGGCCGATTACGCGTCCGCCCTCGCCGAGTACAGACGCGCCCTGGACTTCGCCCCGGACAACTGCACCGCCCACAACGGCTGCGGGAAGGTTAACCTCCAAATCAGCCGTCAAGGCGGGCCAAAACAGCTACTGGCTCGTGAAAGGGCGCTCGCGCACCTCCGCAAGTCACTCCAGGTGAACCCCGATCAGCCTCGAATCGAGGCTGTGATCGACAACGCTCGTCCGGCCCAGCGGCGGTTCGCCGAGGTCGTCGATCATGAAGGCGACTGACGAGAGCCGAAACCAAGTAGATCCGAGATACACTTCACGAGATACGAGATACGCTTCACGAGATACGCTTCACGAGATACGAGACACGCTCCCGGACTCATCCCCGGCCTTGTCCAGCTTCAGCGAGATGGCCCACGCCCAGCCCGCCAGCACCAATGACCGGTATCCCCACAGCACGCCTGCCAGCGGCAGCGCCAGCATCGCCGCCACCACAAACACCAATAGCCGATCGGAGCCGGCCGGCCTGTGCATCCGTCGCAGAATCAACTCGAACGTCGGTACCAACGCGATGATATACGAGTAGTCCTTCATGCGCGGGGCGATCAACACGTATGTCAGAATCCCCAGGTATGCCACGATCCTCAGGTCTCGTCGGCCGCGCACGAACCAGGCAAACACCAGCAGGATCACCACCGCATAGATTCCGTACATCCCGTTCGCCACCGATCTGAGCGACATGCCGTGCAGGGCTGACCAACGCGTCATCACCTCACCGGCAGCCTCCCGGATCGCGGCCATCGCGCACGGATTGATCGTGCCCCCAGGCTCCATCGAGCCCACTTCGGTCGCCAGGCTGAACCACGTCCGCGCCGCTTCCGGGTCCGACACGTACACGCCGCCCGCCAGCAGCACGCACACCGCGATGCTCCCGGCAAGGTACCACACCTTACGCGGCCGGTCGGTCAGCACCACCAGACCCAGCAGGCAAACCGGCAGGATCTTGAACTGCGCCGCCAGGATGATCAGCAGGCAAAACGCCCAAAGGCGTCCGCGCAGCAGCGCGAACACGCCGAACCAGATCAGCGTTTGCTCGAACAGCGAAACATTCCCCGTGACCAGATCGCGGCAGATCGTCGTATCGAAGCCCAGCACCGCGAAGGCCAGGAACCACCCCCGAAAACCCGGCCGCACGAAGTACGCCAGCCACAAAGCCAACAGGGCCGCCAGGCACGCCAGCTTCGCGGCCAGGTACAGGTCCTTGCCTCTCGCAAGGTCCCCGGACGCAAACAGGCGAAAGAACGCAAACATGTGCGGCGGATAGATGAAATGGTGCACCGCCCCGCCGGCCGCCTTCACCAACTCCGCGTGATCCCACGGGTTGCCGCCGGCGTCCAGGACCCGCACCGCGTAGTAGTACGTCTCGAAATCCCACTGCCCCGCCGGCGAGAACGCCCTGGGAAGATCCACGCCCAGCAGGACGACCCCGCACAGGCCCGCTACCAGAAACGCCACCAGCCCGCGCCGAACCTGTCCCCGCCCGTCCGCACAAACCTGCCCGGGTAACTCCGTCATGGCCGCATCATAGTGGAGAGCGATCCAATGGGTCGAGGATTCGACGACTCGAATCCTTCTCAAACGGATCAAGAATCGGTAACTTTGAGTATCTTGGAAGCGGTAGCACGTGCACAACGAAAACACGGACGCCTCGGTGTGGCTGGCCGTTTGGCGGCCCACCTGGATTCCCCGCCCATGAACGCACTCAGGAAGGAGCCTTGAATCCTCCCCCGCAAAACACGCCCCGAGGCGCGTCCCGAGGCACAGCCCAACGCGCCGGCCTCGTCCTCGGCTTGGCCGGGATGGTCGTCCTCGTCGCCCTGCCCACCTTCGACACCTTCGTCGAGCACACCGCCGTCAGCATAAACCTGCCCGCAAACCACGCAGACGTCGTGGAGGTCGCTCGCGGCATGCAGATGACCCTCGCGGTCATGGTCATCATGGTCCTCTGGTGGGTGACCGAGGCCGTCCCCATCCCCATCACCGCCTTGTTGCCCGGCCTGCTCTTCCCGCTACTGCACGTCACCGGCACCCTGGGCAACGGTCACCTGTACCCGTTCGATGCCAAGGCCGCCTTCGCCTCATTCGCCAGCCCGGTGATCTACCTGTTCCTGGCGGGATTCCTCCTCGCGGGCGCCATGCGCAAGACCGGCCTCGATCGCCGCATCACGCTCGGCATCCTCAGTTGGAAGCCCATCATGCACGGCCCCGGCACCATCCTGATCGGCGTCATGGCCATCACTGCCTTCCTATCCATGTGGATCTCCAACACTGCCACCACCGCCATGATGCTCCCCATCGCCCTGACCATCCTCAGCCAACTCGGCCAGCAGCCGGGCGAATCCCCCTTCGGATCCGCCTTGATGCTCGGCATCGCCTGGTCGGCGTCCATCGGGGGCATCGCCACCATCATCGGCTCGCCCCCAAACGGCATCGTCGTGGGCATCCTGCACGAACAGGGCGTGGCCGACATCAACTTCCTCCAGTGGATGAAGATCGGCGGCCCCGTGACGATCGTCTGTCTCGCAGCCGCCTGGGTCCTGCTGATGCTGATCCATCGACCCAGTCTCGGTGATACCTCGGCAGGGCTTGCAGCGGTCCGTCAGGCGCGGTCCAGGCTCGGACGACTCAGCACCGACGAGACCGCCACGCTCATCGCCTTCGCCGTCGTCGTGCTTTTGTGGGTGACACACGCCTTCTGGGACAAGCTGTTGCCCGAAGCCCTCTACGCGCGCGTGGAGCGATTCGACATCTACGAAATCGGTCTGCTGGGCGCGGTGCTGCTATTCATCGTGCCGGTGGGCCGTGATTGGCGGACCGTCCTCGACTGGCGCGACGCCAAATACGTCGAATGGGGAACACTGATCCTCTTCGGCGGCGGGATCGCCCTCTCGAACGCCATGTTCAAGACCGGCCTCACCAACTGGCTCGCCGAGACGTTCGTCGCCTGGATCGGCCGCCCCGGCCCGTGGATCTCCCTCGCCCTGATCGTCCTTCTCGTAGACTATCTCACCGAGATCACCAGCAACACCGCCGTCACCTCGATGATGACCCCCGTCCTGGTCGGCTTGGCCGTGCCCCTGGGCCTTCCGCCGGTCACCTTGTGCGTCGCCGCCGCCATGGCCTCCTCGCTCGCCTTCATGCTCCCCGTCGCCACGCCCCCCAACGCCCTCGTCTACGGCTCCGGCTACTTCCGCATCGCCCAAATGGCCCGCGCCGGCTTCCTCATGAATCTCCTCGGCTGCGCCGTCATGGTCGCTTGCCTCTACTACATCGCCGGCCGCCTCTTCGCCGCGATCCCGATCAACTGACGCCCCAATCCGAAATCAGTAATCCCCAACCGCCAATCGAGGCTCCCGCCACATGAAACACAAATGCCCGGGCTGCACCTGAATGACGCAGCCCGGGCAAACTCAACACTGTCGTACCCCTATACAGGAAAGCTGCACAACACAATCACACCTAACCGCTCCTAGGGCGATGCAAGGACTCGATCGACAAACACCTGGATGTCGCGTCCGTCCAGCACGCCATCATCGTTCTGGTCGAACATGCACACCAGGACGGGATCCTGACTATGCGCGAGCAACTGGCCAACGAACAGACTCACATCCGTGAACGCAGGCTCGCACTCGTCCGGGATGCTGTTGTCATTGCAGTCCAGGCTGGCTCCCCAATGAATGTCGCACCAGTCGGGTACGCCGTTGCCGTTGCAGTCGTCGCAATCCGGATCTCCCGGCAGGCAATCGCGGATGTCGCACGAGTCCGGGATGCCGTGGCCCGGCTGCCCCGCGGGCTGGCAATCGTCACAATCCGGGTCTCCCGGCGGACAGTACTCGATATCACACCAGTCGGGGACGCCGTTCGGCTGGCAATCGGCGCAACCCGGGTCTCCCGGCAGACAGTCGTCGATGTCGCACCCGTCTGGCACGCCGTTGCCGTTGCAGTCATCACAGTCCGGATCCCCCGGCAGACAGTTGAGGATGTCGCACACGTCGAGGACACCGTTGGGCTGGCAGTCGTCACACCAAGCGACATCAGGTGGGCAGTTGAAGAGGTCGCACTGGTCCGGGCAGCCGTTGGCGTTGCAATCGTTGAAGAGCAACTCCGTTACGGACACAGTTCCATTCACTCCATTGGAACCGGTGCCGCCGTTTTCGCCGTCTTCGGAGTAGGTGGCGTCGTACTCGCCATCACCCCCGTCCCCGCCGCAACCGCAACCCGAACAGCCGTATTGCTTTCTGCCTAGACTCGTTGCATAGGATAGGTTGCAGCCATCCCCACCGTAGCCGCGACCACCGCCGTCACCGCCGTGGGCACGGATGGTTCCGTAGGTCGTCAGACTGCCGTAGTGGATCTCGACGGTGCCACCATCGCCGCCGTCGCCGCCGCAACCACCGCCGCCACCTCCGCCCCCCAGATCCTTGAGTGCCCAGGTGAAGCACTCTCCGTCTTCGCCATCGGAGCCGGGTTGCCCGTCTTCGCCGTCTGCATGGATAATCCCACCGCTATTATCCAGGTTGAACACGTAGATTCTGACGACTCCGCCGCCGTCACCGCTGGCGCCACCGTCACCGCCGTTGCCTCCATCGGCATCCGCATCGCAGCTTAGTTGAGGCCACATCGCACCGCCGCCGCCACCGCCGCCGTCGCCACCGTCACCCCCTTGGCCTCCTCCGGTACAGCGGGCTTGTCCACCTGCCGAACCGCAAGTTCCGGGCGTGCACTGGTCGGGCTTCGGGTTGCCCGACGGGCTGTCGCAGGGATCGCCTCCCCAGCCTCCACTTCCCGCATTGCCGCCGTGACCACCACAATACGTGTCGGTGATTGTGCCGTTGTTCTCCAGCGTACCACAGACCCACACCGTGTGGCCGCGTGTGTCAAGCGTTACTCCTGGCAGCACGGTGAGATTGTGGTAATCCATATCACGCGCGAGTTGCGTATTATGATCGATGACCACATCGCCATCCGAGCCGTCACCGAACGGCCCCCCTGGGCAGCACGTGCACTCGCAGGCGTCGTCGACACCGTTGCCGTCGCCGTCGCCAAGGCACTTTGTTCCAAGCCCCTTCGGCGTCCCGCCCTGGGCCAAGCAGTCATCCGCATACAGGTCCTGGCAAGTGCCATCATCGAAACAGCAGGCCTCAAGACACCCATCTTCGCAGACAGTCCCCGGCCCGAGAGGTGTGCGCCAGTAGCCTACGCAGTAATCCGGGGGCCAGTCCTCGCAGTTGCCGTCGTCGTCACAGCAGGCCTGGCGCACACAGTCCATGCCCGCGCACTCGGTCCCCCAGCCCATCCAGATGCCGCCTTGTGCGATGCACTCATCCGCATACATCTCCTGGCAACTCTCGTCATCCAGACAGCAGGCTTCGGGGATCAGTGAGTGCGTCAACTCGGCGAAGGCGGTGCCGGTCACGGGTTGCCCACCGATTGTCCCCGACACGGTGCACGCGCCCTCCCAAAAGCCGCTGGGAAGGATGTCACCCGTCGTACGCATCATCTGATCCTGGTAGTCGGCGGTGACGGTGAGATTGATCTGCCATGATGGCTCCTCCACTCTCCATGCCGTTGCAAATGTCCTTCCAGTCACAGCGTCATACCAATGCGCGAGCGGCGTGATCTTGTAGTCGGGCAACACGTGGAGCGAGCAATCCTCGTCGTAGAGGTTAAGCCCGCCGGAGAAGCTCCCCAGTGGCGCGCCGTCTGAAAAGACGTCGGCAACCATGATTTCTCTGTCATCATCGAGTTGTATCGAGAGCCATTCCCAACGGATGATCTCAGTGGGGAAATCAGCCCATTGATGATCGATCCAGGCCTTTCCCTCCACGTGCTTGCCGAGAGCGGGGAAGCCCTGGAGGTGAAGCGTACCGATGACACACGTATGGGGGTGACTGTAATAGTACGACCAACCGATGTCGTCGAACTCCACGAACCCGTCGCCTCCGACAGGCAGTGGTGGTTTGCATGCCGCCATGTCCAGCTCCAACCAATTGACACCCTCATCCGCCCAGCTTACGGACAAGTGATATTCGAACGGCATGAGTTTACTTTCACACTCCCTGTTCCACCAATCGTCCTGAGGCGGGGCACCGAACGCGATGTCGAACCACTGATCGTTCATGTCTGTGATGAGCGGGTACTTCGCGTCCGCGTACGTGAAGCCGGTTTGGAGGTCGATCACGGTGAACAACACCATGCCGGGCAAGCCAATGATCGGGGGCTTGAAGAACGAGACAATACCAGCGTATGGTGTGCCGTCCTCAGTTGTGAAATGGAAGTTGACGTACCACCACTCAACATGGTAGGTCGACGTAGGATCGTGCTTTCCCTCGTCGTAAGGCATGATGATTGGGATAGGAGGGTCGCCGGGGAGCGTATAGGGGTAAAAACGCCAAGTCGCCGGGTCGCACAGAAGATTCGATTCCAGCGTGATGTCCGGCAGGGTTACGCCACCAACGGGAACGTAGAATTGTTGCGTCCGTGTTTCAAAGCACGGGTGTGAGAAGCGAAAAGTATACATGTAGCCAGGGTTAACAACCTCCATCGAGAAGTACCCAGTGGAATCCGTGTACGCGAGGTGCGGTGTGATCCCATCCGTGATTTCCACCACTGTAAGGCAGTGGTTCGTTTGGCCTTCGAGATAGCAATGACCATCAACAATGGCGCCTTGGGCTGTCGTAGTGACTAGAGCGCCTGCGATGAACGCGAGAATCGTCCGTAGTGACATGGCTTTCTCCTTTGTTCGTGTACGATTGATCCAAACAACCGAACAACTTGAATTTGCTCATAGCGGCACCGCTCGCCGCGGCTCATTCCGCACCGTCCGCCGGATTCCGCGCCGGGCTCGGACCGCTCGGCACGCGGGCTCGGCGCGCTAGGATCCCGGTAGCGCGTTGACCAGCGCTCGTACGTTCAAACCCTTGATTGAGTGATCACCGTCCCTGTCAGCCCTAACGCGGCTGTCGGTGCGAGTCTCGCTCCTGGCCTTTGTCCGGTTCGTTGCCCGTGAGCTTCCGTCAGTTGCCTCCTGTGCTTGCACGGTTGAGCCACGAGGCAATTCCGCTCTCTTGATAGCGACAACGGTCGCCGCTACTCACATCCCGTCATTCACGAATTCGAAGACAAGCTCTGGCCCGCGCCGCTGAACTGGACCGGCCGTCTCAACTGCGCTTTGCGACGAGCCGGTGGACGCCCAAACCGGTCTGCCAACGTGGGGGAAGGCCGCAGTGAAACGGGATTCTCCGTCCGCGTCTTTCTAGATTCCGGCTCTTCCGGATGCGTACACCCAACACCCATGCATTCGCACTACCCATGCCGCCATCGAAGCTTGCCTCCCGTATTCACGCACGTCCATCCGTATCTGCCCTGGTGAACCTTGCCCGCTTGACAGGCCACTTCGTTCATGGGCGCCTCCCACGTGCGCGGGCGCACACCTCCCACCTCCTCATGGCGCCGACTCGAGACGCCAATCACAATATTCCCACCTCTTGTCTAATGAATCTCGCCGAGATGCCGCCCCCGACCACGCCAGAAGTGCCAGGCCCGCGGCCAGACCCGATCAGCCCAAGAACCTGTGAGGATCTACCTCGGCACCTTGATTGTCCAGCAATATCAACACCCGCGCCAATGTCAGACTCGGAAATTCGCCTTCTTCCGCGAGAATCCCCCGGCCTCCTCCACGCCGTAGCGCTTGGCACGACGGTGCCGCCTTGGGCGCTGGACATCCGCCGCGATCTCGGAATCACGGCTTCGCCGGCCCACGGGCTGCTCGGAGGACGCTCTTCGAGAGCAGCGTCACGCTCGCCCCTGCACGCCCATGTCCTCGACGGCCCACACGGGCAGAAGCCCCTGGCTCATGGGCCGGCAGATTGCCTGCCATCGGTGGGCGTGGGGTGAGGATCCGCGAACGATGTAGTGACGCCACGCCAGTGATGTCACGATAGGGCGGTCCAGGGTCCATGACAGTCTGGGCAGGTGCCACTGGCAGCTTGCCTGCCGGTGCGTCTGCCCAATGCGTCCACCAGAGACACCACGCGGGCGGACAAGCCGCCCGTGGCACCCAGAATCGAATGCCGCCGGAAGTGTCACAGATCCGGCGGTCCACGTTAGGCCTGCGCCGGTGGATTCACCGAGCGGTTTTCGTGTATCGTACGCGACAGCCGCAACGACCCGACACATGGGAGGTGACGATGCCCCAGGGTACCCAACCGCCGTTGCCATTTGTCATCCAGGCCGCCGGCCGGTTTGATCCATCGCAGGTGCGGCTTTCCTACGACCCCGCGCTGCGGCCCACGACGCCGGAACTTGAGGAGCTGATCGCCGTCGAGTGGGAGCGACAGGCCGCCCTTGCCCGCCAGAGCGACCAACTCTTCTTCAACGGAGGGCTGCTCCGCTACGTCCGGCACGAGGTTACCGCTGAAGGCCCACTCCAGGAAGGTGGCACCGGCGGTTGTGGCATGGGCGTCTCGCCGGTGTCTCATCCCGGGCCTTGCCGGCCAGAGGCCCGTGCCACGGGATTCTCCGGGCCGGGGGCCGGCGCCATAGGAGATTGCGGGCTGGAGGCACTCGCTGCAGGAGGCCCCGGCGCGGGCCCCGGGATGGTTGCCGGCCCCGGGATGGGCGCCAAAACCGATATCGAGGCAAGGCCCGATGGCCCCGACGGCCGCGAGTGGCTCCACCTCACCGTCGGCCCCACGTGCTATCGCGATTTTGTCGGCACCAACCTCTACAACAGCCACCGCCTTGGTGAGTTCGACTGGCACTTCTTCTCCAACCCCATCGGCACCACCGCTACGTTGGTCACCGCCGACGGCCTGATCTGCTGCGGCCGACGATCCAGCCGCGTTGCCTTCCACGCCGGGTACGTCCACACCTTCGGCGGCGGCCTGGAGGAGCAGGACCGAGCCGCCGACGGCTCTATCGACCCCTTCGTCAGCCTCTGCCGTGAACTTACCGAGGAGTTGGCCATACAGCGCGCCGAATTGGCGGACCTCTGCTGCGTTGGGCTCATCCGCGACACGGAAATCCACCAGCCGGAGCTCCTGTTCGAGGCCCGGTTGGCGATGACCGCCGACGTCCTCCGCAGTCGCTGGGAGTCTGCGGAGTGCCGAGACGAGCATGACGAGATCGTGACGCTTCCCGACCAGCCGGGCGCGATCGTCCCGTTCATCTGCAACTGCGGACCGATCGCCCCGGTCGCCATCGGTGCCTTGTTCCTGCATGGCCGGCGGTCCTCGGGTGAGACATGGTTCCGCTCGGCGGCGGAGGACTTTCGGGGTGCCGCGCGCCCGACGCCGAACTGAGTGAGGGCCTATCCCGAAACCCGCCTGTGGGGCCGTACTCGCGGTGAAACGATTGACCAGGATCGGCAGCCGGCAGACGTCGTCCGCCGTCGTCTTCCCGGCCACCTGCTCCCAACGCGAGCAGGCGACCCGGAAGAAGCCCTAAATGTCCGCAAATCTTTTCCCGATAGTGTATTGACAGCGGAGCGGACCAACCGGATACTCGCGACCGATCAGACAGATTGGCGGTTTCTGCCGCTGAAGATCCTTGCGGCCACTGCTTGAGAGAGAGAGGGGGCGGCCGCTTTCGGGACCCACGTGGATGTGGCAGGCCGAGGTGGTACCAGGGGCAAACCGCGACCTTGGCCTTTACGAAGTGAGTACGATTGGACGGTGCGTAGAGGTGCGGCGGCTGCCGGTATTCGGGCGGCGACGGCAGTGATAGGCGCGTTCAGGGCGCTTGAGCGATTTTGACACGAGTCTTCTGTCAACGCCGGGGACCCGCCGTCTTGCCGGGCACGTCCCACCTCGCTTGCGAGTTGCAACGATGAATGTCTTCATGCTCGGTTGGGAATTCCCTCCTTTCATCAGTGGTGGACTTGGCACGGCCTGCTACGGCCTGACGCGGGCGATGAATGAGCTCGGCCACCATATCGTGTTCGTGTTGCCGCAGCCCGTTTCCAGCCAGTACACCACTCACGTTCGTTTGAAGTCGCCTGTCTCCGTCATGTCCGCCGCACCCGGGTCGGCCGCGTCGGAATGGGAAGATCAATACGCTTCTTATACGATGAAGGAACTGGGAAACGTCGAGTTTCGCTCCATCCCTTCGGCCCTGCAGGCCTATGCGGCGCCGGACATGAGGGTCGATGGCCATCGAGTTGGCAAGGAAGGCGTTGATCACGACGCCCTGTTACCGGAGAGAGAACTTGATGCCCTGGTGCCCACATCCGTCCTGGGCGGGGCAATCGCGCACCCCGATTCGCAGGGCCAGCACTACGCCGGCGACATGTTCGCGGAGGTCCACCGATACGCCCGCATCGCCGTGAAGCTGGCCCAGGGGGAGGTCTACGATGTCATTCACGCCCACGACTGGATGACGTACCCGGCCGGCATCGCCGTCGCCCGGTCTACCGGCAAGCCGCTTGTCATCCACGTGCACTCGACCGAATTCGACCGCAGCGGGGAACACGTGAACCAGCGGATTTATGACATCGAGCGTCAGGGCATCCATGCCGCCCAGAAGGTCATCTGCGTCAGCCACCTGACGCGGAACATCGTCCTGAGCCGCTACGCGGCCGATCCTGCCAAGGTCGAGGTGGTGTACAACGCGATCGACACCAACGGCGATCAGACCGTGTTGCCGCCGACGATCCGCAAGGACGAGAAGATCGTCCTGTTCCTTGGTCGGATCACCATGCAAAAGGGCCCGGAGTACTTTCTTGCCGCCGCGCAGAAGGTGCTGGAATACGAGCAAAACGTGCGCTTCGTCATGGCCGGCAGCGGCGATCTGATTCGCCGAGCGATCGAGATGGCCGCCGAGATGGGCATCGGCCACAAGGTTGTGTTCACCGGCTTCCTGCGGGGAGACGACGTCGCCCGGGTCTTCAAGATGGCTGATTTGTACGTCATGCCCAGTGTCAGCGAGCCGTTCGGCCTCGCCCCGCTCGAGGCCCTATCCCACGATGTGCCGGTGCTCATCTCGAAGCAGTCCGGCGTCTCCGAGATCCTGGGTCATGCCCTGAAGGTGGACTTCTGGGACGTCAACGAGATGGCCAACAAGATCGTCGCCGTCCTGCGGCACCCACCGCTCCAAACCACGCTGCGCGAACACGGCAGTTTCGAGGTTCGCAAACTCACGTGGAGCGACTGTGCGCAGGGCTGCGTCCATGTCTACGAGGCGGCAGTAGCCGCGGTCCGTACCCAAGGCGGAAACTGACGACTCGGAGCCCATGTTGAGACCTCTCTGTGACGCCGCCGGGAACACGGCGCCACGGCGCACGAGCTACCACGGAAACCAAATCGTTGTTGCCATCTCCGCCGTCAGACTTACAATGCGGCCATCTATCGCCCTGCGGAGGGATCCTGGCCATGCCGTCAGTCTGTCTTTACTTTCAAGTCCACCAGCCGTCTCGCCTGCGCCGTTATTCCGTCTTCGACACCGACCGGGACTACTTCGACGATCACAGGAACGGCGAGATCTGTCGAAAGGTGGCCGCCAAGTGCTACCTGCCGGCGAACCAATGCATGTACGATCTGATCGAGCGCAACAGTGGAAGGTTCCGCATCGCGTACTCGATCACCGGCGTGATGCTGGACCAGTTGGAGGCCCACGTCCCCGAGGTGCTGGAGAGCTTTCAGCGTCTGGCTCAGACTGGCTGCGTCGAGTTCCTGGCCGAGACCTACTACCACAGCTTGGCGTTCCTCTATTCGCGAGAGGAATTCGTTGACCAGATCGCCATGCACCAACAGAAGACGCTGTCGCTCTTCGGTGCAACCAGCACGACCTTTCGCAACACGGAGTTGATCTACAACAACGAACTCGCCGACGCCGCCCATCAACTCGGCTTCAAGACCGTCATCGCCGAGGGGGCCGACCACATCCTTGGCTACCGGTCGCCGGACTGTGTGTATCAGGCACCCGGCGTTCCGATCCGTCTGCTGCTCAAGAACTTCCGCTTGTCGGACGACATTGCCTTTCGATTCGGCAATCGCGCCTGGTCCGAGTGGCCGCTCACCGTGGAGAAGTTTGCCAAGTGGGTCAATCAGATAAACGGACACGGTTGCACGATCAATCTTTTCATGGATTACGAAACCCTGGGCGAACACCAGTGGAAGGACACGGGCATCTTCGACTTCTTCCATCAACTGCCGAGCGAGATCCTGCGAAGCCCGGACAACGACTTCAAGAAGCCCTGTGAAGTGGCTGAAAGCTACGAACCTGTCGGTGAATTCGATGCCCCGCACTTGATCAGTTGGGCCGATACGGAGCGAGACCTGTCCGCCTGGCTTGGCAACGCCATGCAGTCCAATGCCCTGAAGGAGCTTTACGCGTTGGAGTCGGCGATCAAGGCCGCGGGCGATGAGCAACTGCTGGACGATTGGCGCCGCCTGCAAACGTCGGATCATTTCTACTACATGTGCACAAAGTACTTCGCCGACGGCGACGTCCACAAGTATTTCAATCCGTACGAGTCTCCTTACGACAGTTACATCAACTTCATGAACGTCCTCGACAACGTCGCGGCCAGGACCAGACGCTTCTCCAGTCCAAAGCCCAGTGCCCATGTACCGGCGCACGGTGGCTGAAGTGCAACGCAAGACAACTGCTTCCGGGTCCGTGACAGGGTCTAGTGCCACGTTTCACAAATAGAACGACCGTACGCTCTGCCGAGAATCCTTTCTCGGCACCGGCTTCAGGACCGAGAAGGGATTCTCGGTCCAGCAATCGCAGTCGCGTTTCCCGTGAAACGCGGTACTAGGCCGGTGCCACTGGGTCCGTGACCGCTTGGGCGGGTGCCACTGGCAGCTTGTCTGCCAGTGCGTATGCCCCCGCGCTCATTAGTTCGAGAGACTGCACGGGCGGACAAGCCGCCCGTGGCACCCAGAATCGAATGCCGCCGGAGGTGTCACGGACCCACCATCCCCCGCCTGCGAGCCACCGAGCTTACAAGGCGAATCCCCAGGCCGATTGGCGGCTTTCTTGCCCTTCTCAGACAAACTCGAGGCAACACCCGACGAGAACTCAACAGGCATCTGCTCTTCGACGATTGGATGAAAAGGGGAACGGCGCGTGTGCGTGCCGGGCCGATAAGTAGGGCATGCACGGTTGCCGAGGGCGCTCGTGAGGAGGATCTCTCGTGGTCTCGCCAAACGGGCCCATACCGGGGTTGGATGTCTCGGTCCCGACGCGATGCACCCGCACCCCAAGGCCATCGGGAGAGCATCGCTCCACAAGGCTCCTGGACATGAACGATCGGGGACCGTCAAATACATAATTCAAACTGCCCAACTTCTTGGGAATGCGTCGCAGAAGCATTCAAGGGCCGAGAAAGGAATCCATGAACAGCCACAGACTCGCCATTCTCGTCGGGGGCGGCCCCGCACCGGGCATCAACGGTGTTATCGGCGCGGCCACCATTGAAGCGGTCAACAACGGAATGTCGGTCATCGGGATCTACGACGGCTTCAAATGGCTCTGCTCCGACAAATTCGTCTGCGAGCGCCATACCGTCGAACTCAGGATTCCGGAGGTCGCCCGCGTGCACTTCGACGGTGGGTCCATCCTCCGGACCGCCCGCACCACGCTGCTCGATGAATCGCACGTCGGCGTGTCCACCGTCGTTCGGCCGGACGAAGACAAGGTCAACATGGTCTTGCGCAACTTCACCGAGCTTGGCGTCACGCACGTGATGACGATCGGGGGGGACGACACCGCCCTGAGCTCTCGTTTCGTTGCCGAGAGGACCGGCGGCCGGATCCGCGTGGTTCACGTTCCCAAGACGATCGACAACGATCTACCGCTTCCGGGGGACACCGCCACATTCGGATTCAACACCGCGCGGCACCTCGGTGCGGAACTGGTGCGCAACCTGATGGAGGACGCCAAAACAACGGGCCGCTGGTACATCGTTGTGCTCATGGGGCGGCACGCCGGCTTCCTGGCGCTCGGCACGGGCAAGTCCACTGGCGCAACCCTCACGCTCATCCCCGAGGAGTTTCCCGAAACGACCAGCATCCACAATATCGTCGACGTCGTCGAGGGGGCAATGATAAAGCGGAGGGCCATGGGCAGGAACGACGGCGTCGCCGTCGTGGCCGAAGGCCTTGCATACCGCCTCGGCGACAAGGAGGAAATCGAGCGCATACTCGGCAAACCGGTTCAACTGGACGTCGCCGGGCACATCCGGCTCGCTGACATCCCGCTGGCACAGATACTCAGCGATGAACTCATGCAGCGCTTTGCCGCTCGAGGCGAGAAGATCACCGTCGTGCCGCAGATGCTCGGCTACGTGCTTCGCTGCGCCCCGCCGACGCCGAGAGACATGGCCTACTGCCGTGACCTCGGGAACGGAGCGGTGCGCCTCCTGCTTGATAAATCAGTGGATCTGGCGGGTGGCGTCATGGTCACGCTCCAGAACGGGAACATACGCCCCATGAGCTTCGCCGACATGATCGACCCCACGACAAACCGCACGCGCATCCGAACGGTAGATATCAACTCCGACCGCTACCGTGTTGCCCGGGCCTACATGATCCGGCTCGAGACTTCAGATCTCGAGGACAGGGTGATGCTCGCCAGGCTCGCCTCGGTCGCCAAGCTCAGCGAGGAGGAGTTTGCCAAAAGGTACCGCAAGGCCGCCACGCGGATCACCCACATCGCAGATGCTGCGACGACACGCCCCCCGACCGTGGCCGGCGGAGTGGATCTGGAGCCTTCCGTGGGCTTCACTGGCGTCCCCTCGCATTGATTGAGAACGGCACATGGGCGTGGTGCGTCTTTGTGGTTTCGCCTCGCCGATAGCGAGTTCTCCCGACTCCTGCCGGAATCCCCTGGTTTGAACCGAGGCCGATGACGTCGCAGATCAACCCCGTCGGTTGATCCGCCGAACGGCAAGCCGGGTGTCATGCCTTCGCGCGACGGAGTCGCGGGCAAGCTCGTCTTTGGCTTCATTGCCACATGCTCGCTTGCAGAATGGTCAGCCTCATAGGGCGGCCTTTGCCCGCAGCCAAACTGTGGCACAGGCGTCCCGCCTGTGTCCCCACCGGCGAGACGCCGGTGCCACAGTCTTCTTCGCTAGAGCGTTTTAGGGTTGAGCGTGCATGCTCCATTGACGCTTCGTTGTAGCGTCGGCCCCCTGTGGCCGACGGGGATGACCACTTTGCCGACTTTCCTCAAGGG
>JAFGQA010000323.1 GCA_016935885.1 Phycisphaerae bacterium
AAAGGGGTTATGGCTGACGCGGTGGAATAGATGATGATGCTCCGGCAACGCCGCCAGGATCAACGGCAGGCCCGACGGCCGGGAATGGTGCTTGAGCACCTCGCGGTCGATGACACGAAAAAACCGCTCGGCGTCGATCTGCACCTCGTCCGGCTTCCCGCCGTGTCCGTGGTGCATGGGCGTGGCGGACCGGCCGGCGCCGCCATAGGAGGCGACGGTCGAATGCGGATCGGTCAATTCATCGCCCAGTGCCTCGGTCATCGTCCGCGGAACGCCCGGTGCCGGATCAATCTCGTCGAGCACGTTGCGGTCCCCCTCGAACAGTTGGATTTTGCGCAGGCTCAGCCCGAGAACCTGATAGCGACCGACTGATTGCAGAAAGCGTCGCAGGGGCTTGGTGTGAAAGCTGTCGGCCACAATGGCCAATTCGGCGACCGGCCGCTGAAGCTGGAACACTTGAAACAGGTTTGACCCGCCCAGCACGGCCAGTCCATCCAGTGTGTGGGTCCAGAATTCATGATCGTGGGCGAGAGCTTCGAATGGTCGCAGCAGGAGCCGGGCCTCGGCGTCCGGATACTTCTGCCGGAGCGATGCCTCCAACTCCTTTACAAGATTGCCAAACCGGATCGTATCCTGCTGATTCTCGGGATAGCGCCGATGGGTTGGCTGGTAAAGCGAGAGGCACGGCGGCTCGTGAGCCGATTCCAGCTCGACCAGTGATTCATTGGTGAGTAAAGGCCTCTTTTGTGTCATTGTGTGCTTCCTTTCGTGATTCAGTCAGGCCCAGTCTCATGCGTGGGCGAGGACTCAGGTTCAGTTGCGGATTCAGATTGCGGTAGCTCTTTGGTCTTTGGTTCAGGCTCAGACTCGGAGCTTGGCTCGAATGAGAATTCCTTGATCGCTTCGCGGGCGATTTCAATAATCGTTTCGCGATCCTCGTCGCTCAACTTGTCGGCGGTCCCCAATCGCTCGCGCACCGCCGCCGGGATGTCTGCCGCCGCCTCGCGCACGGCGTGCTCGGCGTCCGTCATCTGGTCAATCGGCACCTCGTCGAAGAGTTCTGCGGTCAACGCCAGCAGGACGGCGATTTGCACGGGCACGGACACTGGGGCGAATTCCGGCTGCTTCAGGCAGGCGCGGATTCGCCGTCCATGCTCGATGATCTTGCGGGTGTCTTCATCCAGGCGGGCGCCGAACCGGGCAAAGGTCTCGAGTTCCTCAAACTGCGCGTAAGCGAGCTTGAGATCGCCCGCTACCGCGCGGTAGGCCGCTCGCTGCGCCTTACCGCCGACCCGGGACACAGATTTCCCGACATCGACTGCCGGCAGCACGCCCAATTGGAACAGCGACGGCGAGAGGTAGATCTGCCCGTCGGTGATGGAGATCAAATTGGTCGGAATATAGGCGGAAATGTTCTGCGATTCGGTTTCGATGATGGGCAGGGCAGTCAGAGAGCCGCCGCCGAGTTCCTTGCGCAGATGCGTCGCCCGTTCCAGCAGCCGCGAGTGGATGTAGAAGATGTCGCCGGGGAAGGCTTCGCGTCCGGGTGGCCGGCGGAGCAGGAGGGAAAGCTCGCGATAGGCGCGGGCGTGGTGCGTGAGGTCGTCGTAAACGATCAGCACGTCACGACCCGCTTCCATAAAATGCTCCGCGATGCTGGTCGCGGCGTAAGGAGCGATGTAGGCGAGACCCGGCGGGTCGTTGCCCTCGGTCACGACCACGACGGTGTAATCCATTGCGCCCTTCTCGCGCAAGATGGCCACGGCCTTCGCCACCGCGGCAGCGCGCTGGCCGATGGCACAATAGATGCATACGACATTCTGGCCCTGCTGGTTGAGGATGGTGTCGATCGCAATGGCGGTTTTGCCTGTCTGTCGGTCACCCAGAATCAACTCTCGCTGGCCGCGCCCGATGGGAATGAGCGCATCGATGACCTTCAAGCCGGTCTGGAGCGGCACGGTGACCGGCGCGCGGTCCATGATGGGCGCAGCGGGGCGTTCGATGGGCAGGCGCTCGCTGGCGGCCACCGGCCCGTTGCCATCGAGTGGCCGACCGAGCGGGTCGATGACGCGTCCCAGCAATCCGTCGCCCACGGCCACGTCCATGACCCGGCCCGTGCGCTCGACTTCATTGCCTGCGTGCAGATGCCAGTATTCGCCGAGCAGCACGACGCCGATTTCGTCCTCGTCCACGTTGAACGCGATGCCGAAAACGCCGCCGGGAAACTCCAGAAGCTCCTCAAAGCCGACGCCGGGAAGGCCGGAGACCCGGGCGATGCCCGTGGAGAGGCTGGTGATCGTGCCCACCTCGTGCGGCGTCAGTTGAGGGATGAATGCTCCCCGCACTTGGCTGATTCGGGCAAAAGTGCGCTCGAAAACGTTCTGGAGGCTCTCAGGTTCCATGTTCATTGGCTCTTTGTTCCGGGCTTAGGTCCTCCAGATTCAGACTCGGCCTTGGTTTGCGGTTTGCCCTTCTCTTTCAGAAGTTCGGCGACGCCCTTTTCCAGTGATGCGAGATAATCCGCGATGCTCCAAGCTATCTTCTGCCCATTCGTGGTGAGCTCGATCCCGCTGACCAGCTCCGGCGCGGTCGCAAACCGGACGTGGATCTCAGACGAGAAAGTCTCGTTGAGCGCGTTCTGTATCGCCACGCGTTGCTCTGCGGGCAGTTCAAACGCGCTGCGCACGAGCGAGGGCTCAGACGCTGCCTTAAGGGCCTTAGCAAGGCCCTCTTTTGCCGTGCCGTCCATCTCCCGCAAGCGGCGAGTGAACACCTCGGCCAGGCGTTCTTCCAGACTCGTCGTGGCGAGGTCCGTCAGCGCCTTTCGCGCGATGGCAAACACTTCCTGCTGGGTCCGGCGACTGATGGCCTGATTAAGGTTATGGGCGTCCTTTCTGAGCGTTTCGCGTCGCTTGGCGCTCAAAGCATCAGCCGCCTGCCGTGCTTCGTCGAGGAGCCGCTGACGTTCGGCTTCCGCCTCGTCTGTCGCCTTGCTCAGGAGTGTGGCGCGCTGCTGGTCGAACTCCTCGTTCTTGTGCAGGAACTCGTTGCGCTGCTTTTGGGCTTCGGCGCTCTTTGCGTCGGCGTCCGCGAGTTCCGCGGCGATCCGCTTCTCCCGCGCGTCGATGGCGTGGAGGATGGGCTTGTAAAGAAAGCGCTTCAGCAACCACACCAGGATGAGAAAGTT
>JAFGQA010000006.1 GCA_016935885.1 Phycisphaerae bacterium
CGCCACGCCAGCGACCGCACGCCTTATTGCCCAAGTTGCGACTACAACCTGACCGGCAACGTCAGCGGGCGCTGTCCCGAATGTGGAGAACTGATTCCGGATGAGGACCTCACGCGGAGCCGGAGGGGCCGTCTCTTTCGGAACCCGTTTGAAGCACTCCAGGATGCAGTGACGGGCCGCTCGCGAAGCACGAAATCCTTCGTGGTCTACGTGGTGTACGCCCTTGTGATGGCCCTTTTCATCAATTGGTGTCTCTGTGTGGCCCGCAGCTTGCCTTGGTAGGATCAAGAGGAGAAAAAGCGGGGCAGGCCTTCACTAGTACGGCGTTTCACGAATAGAACGACTGCACGCTCTGCCGAGAGTCCTTTCTCGGCACCGGCTTCAAGACCGAGAAGGGATTCTCGGTCCAGCAATCGTAGTCGCGTTTCTTATGAAACGCGGTACTAGCGCGCGGCCGCCCGGGACTACATCCGCTGCTCATCATCCTCGGCCAAGCCCTCTTCGAGGTCTTGCTTGCACGCCTCCCGCAGGATCATCGTTGCGTAGCAGCCGGCCGGGAGGGTGAAGGTCAGCTCGATGTAGGCGCCGTGCTCGTCCACGCCCGGGTCGACGTCGAGGTCTTGCGGGCGGAAGCGGAGCGGGCGCCGAGCGCCGTGCAGCTTCATCCCCTTCATCGCCCGGAAGGAATCGAGGTCGACGTGCTCGGCGTCGAGGATGGCCTGTTCGAGCCGGCCGGTCTCGCCTTCGGCACGCGTCATCTTGTAGCCGAAGATGGGCCCCGTGGGCGAGATTTCAAAGGCCGCCACCCGTGGGGCTTCGGCAGCTTCGTCCTCGACGCGGAAGACGCCGCCGGTGTCGTGCTTGTAGGCCAGATCGCCGACGCGCACGCGGTCGATCTCTCCGATCCGCTCGGCAAGGACGAGGTTGAACAGGTGCGACTGGAAGGCGTTGACGAACAGCTTCTGGAGGCGGTTGTCCACGGCATGGTAGGCGCGGCGGTGATTGCCCTTGGACCGGGCCATCGCCTTGCAGGCGTGGACGTTGTCACGGGATCCGTAGGGCCAGGTCTTCGCCGCCAAGTGATAATCGCCGGCCTCGTAGAGTTGCCTGGCCCTGAGCACTTCACCCGTGTCGAACGGCCCGGGCCGACCGAGCATGAGATCCATGGCGGTGACGTAATCGCCCTCCAGGATGGCCCGGCCGATCCACCAGGTATCGCCGCGAGAACCGAAGCGTTGTTGGCCGAAGTAGTTGGGCACGCCGCGTTTGACGAGGACGTCGCAGGCCGCGCGGACGTCCGGCACACGATCGAGATCAACCTCGCGGAGCTTGATGCGAAAGCGATTGCCTCGCAGGTGCCCGATCCTGAGCTTGTTTCCGTGTTGCGAGACGGACAGGACGCGGATGCGCGGGATGTCGAGTTGCCTGATACGTTCCGGGTCGACGTGCTCGAGGCTGAGGGTCTGTATCGTGACGGCCCGCGCGTCCTTGAGCCCCGCCCGACCGAAGTCGCGAGAAGGCCTGCCGAGCTTTCGGGCGATGTCGTTGATGGCCCGCATGGTGGCCAGGCCGGTCTTCTCGATCGTGAAGAAGCAATGCTCGCCCGATCCGCACGGCTGATACGCGGGGATCTCCTCGACGACGAAGTCCTCGTAGCGGCGTTTGATCGCGGCCTTGACCGGCGGGATATCGGTCGTCAGGTACGGGAGTTTGTCCAACATAGAAGGGGATGATTCTGCCATGCTTTCTCCCATGGTAGGCGTGCGTTTTGAGGCTTCCGCGGCACGGGTGCCAGGCCCTGTGTCGACACGGACCCTGGCGCCCGTTTCACACGCTTCATTAGAACTCCGAAGTCGATTTGACCTTGGCGGCGACCGATAGTATAGTGGTAATCGTCGGCGCGTGTTGTTCTCGGCCGTTTTGTCGGCCGCGGCCGCCGGCGGGGCTTGTGACGAAGGCCACCCAGACTGTCCGCGAGGTGGCCGTTGAGCGGCCTTCGCCATGGGCCTGAGGCAGTCTAAGCAACGGGTCCGGTCTTATGAGCGACGAAGCGCTCGACCGCTGCCAGGAGGCGATCGGATACCAATTCCAGGATCGATCGCTGCTGACGGCAGCACTTACGCACGCCTCCATTGCGTCGAACCGCTTGGAAAGCAACGAGCGCCTGGAGTTCCTGGGCGACTCCATCCTCGGCATGGTGGTCTGTCAGTATCTCTATGACCACTACCCGAACTACCTTGAGGGCGAATTGACAAAGGTCAAGTCGGCGGTGGTGTCGCGCAAGACGTGCGCCGAAATCTCCGATAAGCTCAACTTATCGGAGTATCTGTTTCTGGGCAACGGGATCGCGTCTCGCGCGAAGCTGCCTACGTCGTTGCCCGCGGCGGTGTTGGAGTCGCTGATCGCCGCGATTGCCATCGACGGCGGGATCGATCGGGCGCGGGCGTTCATCCTCGAAAACACGGTGCCGCACATCGAGTTGGCCGTGGCCAGCGAGAACCAGGAGAATTACAAGTCGCAACTCCAGCAGTACGCCCAGAAGGAACTTGGCGCGACGCCGGCCTACGAGTTCCTCGACGAGAAGGGGCCGGACCACAGCAAGTGCTTCGAGGTGGCGGTTCGGCTTCGCAATCAGCGTTTCCGCAGCGCGTGGGGCCCGAACAAGAAGGAGGCGGAGCAGAAGGCCGCCCTCAATGCACTGGTCGAACTCAAAGTGCTGCCCGCGGACAGCGAGACGGCGTGACAACGCACCGTAGGATTGGCGAGCCCGCTGGACTGTGCGGATGGTCCCTACCGGTGACCGTGAGAAGTCAATGTAATGACAGCATGGACTTGCGCAGCTTGTCTATGTCCTCCGCGACGGCCCTGGCGGGGCCGGTCGCCTCGACGGTATGGATCTTCGTGGCGGTGACGTAGAGGGCGACGAGATACGTGATCTTGGCCTGGCCTTCGCCGCTGTCGAAATGAAACAACACGCCCTCCAGGCCGCTTGCGGACTGGAGGGACTCCTTTTTCACGAGCTTCATGCCGTCAATGTCGACCTTCTGATACTCCACGGCGTTGGACCAGAACTTGAGGTCGGCCGATCGGTCCTCGTTCGGTCGGGACTTCAGGGCGATCACGTTGCCGCGCGCGGAGACGGCCTTGAAATCATAGAGCCGGTGCTCCTTCACCTTGACGTAGCCTTCAGGCGGATCGATCGCGGCACAGCCACAGGCCGCGAGGGCGGCGGTAAGGACGAGCAGGCAGCGAGGCGGGCGGATTCGCGGCATGGCTGTGTCTCCCTGGTTAGTTGGCCGCCGTGAGGCGGTTCGGGTCGAGTTCTCGCAGCCAGCCGAAGGGCAGCTTCATCAATTGCGGCGTCGGGACTGTGCGATACACACGCTCGAAGGTCACGGTGATTGTGCTATAGGCGACGCGGTTCTTGATGAGTCCCAGCTTGGCCTGTAAGCGTTCGATCTCCTCACCGATGCGCTTCAGTTCCTTCTCGACCTCCAGGGCGGCCTTGACGTCCTCGGCCCTTTCCAGCAGAGCCTGGAGACGGTCGCGCACGGCCATGGCGTTTTTCAGGCGGGCTTGCAGGTCGACGTATTCCTCGGTGACGTCGGCGGCCTCCAGCTCCCGGTGGACGACGCGGCCGAGGCCCTCCACGCGAGCGGTGGCCTTTTGGTAGTTCGCCACCGGCACGCGGATGGTAATGGTCTCGCCACGGATCTCCTGGACCCAGCCGCCCAGCTCGGCGGCCAGGGCCTCGGTCTGCTTGATGGATTCCTCGATCTCCTTGACGACGATGCGCAAGCCGGCATTGTAAATGACGATGCGATCTTCAGCGGGCAAGGCCGGTGTGTCTTGTTGGTGGCTGACAAGCCTGACAGAGGGCATGGCCTCGGCTTCAGGGAGGCCCTCTGCAATCCTGGCAGGCGTGAACCGTTCGATGGGGCTGTTGGCCGCAGGCGCTCCTGCCGCGGCGCGGTCCACGTCGGAGAAGCCCCGGCTTCTGGAGCTTTCCACCCGTGGATGAACGCTCATACAGCCGGTCAGAGTCGTCAGTGCGGTGATGGCCAGCAGGCCGATGGAGAAGACGCCTTGGCCCTGTCGAGTTATCTGCCGGATCATCGGACTCCTCCCGTCAAGCTTCCAAGTCAACTGGCATGATGACGACACGAGATGACAGCACAAGTATCCACCAGCAACGCAGGATTCCAACCGTGTAGACAGTGTAAGTGTAAGATGGGCAATGGCGTAAGATGGGCAATCCTGCCCATCTGTTGAACCTATTCACCCGCAAGCCTGGCGACATCGTAGAAATCAACTGCCTGCCGCCTGCGACCGTCGCAAACGCAATTCCAGCTCGCCTCGTAAAACCCTTCGCGCACGAAGCGATGGAAACTCGAATACGCCCACGCGTGCGGGCATGATGCGTGGCCGTGTTTCACCGGATTGTAGTGGACGTAGTCGCAGATCCGCTTGAAGTCCGCCTCATCGCGAACCACGTGTTCCCAGAACCGCCGGTGCCAGACGCCTCGCTCGCGCTTCGTCGTGCGGCGTTGGCTTCGTGCGGCTCCTCGGCGGCGTCTCGTGGAAGGATCGCTGAGATGGCCAGGCTCGTCACCGCGCCGGAGAACCTCATCTGGAAGCGCGCAACGGCTTCTGCCCGCGCTTGCTTCTCGGTCCGGCGTTTGGCAATGTCCACAGCGCCCGGCAGGACTTGTTCCTCGCGTTTGGACTCGCCCTCGATGGTCGCCAGAATCCCGCCCGTGCGCGTGTCTACCAGAACACCGTGGCAGACGCTATAGTATCCCACGGTGTTGCCCGGAACCAGGAACAGTCCAACGATCGTCCAATACGCCATCGCCGCGGAGTTGTAGCCGTCGTCCCGCGTGTCGGCCTGCGAGTAGACGAGTAGCAACGGTGCGTGAAGCCTCGCCGCGGCGTCGCGAAGGTCCTTGAGAGTCGGCTTACGACTAACCAGTATTGGGTTGATGAACTGCACCTGGTTGATCGGTGCCGCGCTGCCCTGATCGGAGGCCTCGGCCATCCGCCGCCAACCCGCCGCCTCGTCGCCCCCGATCACGTCCAACGACTGCGAATCGTTCCGACTCCAGTAATCTGATGATGCCAGTCGCGCAACAGCCAGGACGCTGGGAAAGCTCGGCTGCGGATTGGCCTTCAGGTATTGTTCAATCTTGGCATCGGTGAGCTGGGCAAGCTCCGGTGACAAGGCTGTCATCTTCCCCACTGGCTTGACCAGACCCTTGTAGCTGGCGCACCCGCACAACAAGGCCATTCCCGCGAGTAGAACGGCACGCACGACACCCGGGCATTTCCTGCTCAGCATCACCATGCTCCCAGACGGGCTCAGTGAGGTTGACCCTTCTCGCCCTCAGGCAGCCTGAGGTCCTTCGAGTTCAGCAACGATTCGAAGGCGTAGCCGGCCTCAGTGATGTTTTCGGCGGCGCCTTCGCCACGGTCGACGACGGCGACGATCCGCTCGACGGTGGCGCCGGCTTCGGTGATCGCCCCGGCGGCCTCGACCACCTGGCCGCCGGTGGTGGCGATGTCCTCGACAAGCAGAATGCGGTCGCCAGGTTCGAGCGCGCCTTCGTACATCCTGCCGGTGCCGTAGTCCTTCCTGGCGTTTCGCATGATGACGAACGGCAGCCCGGCGGCCATGGCGGTGGCCGCGGCGAGGGGCACCCCGCCAAGCTCGGCACCGGCGATCCGCGTCGTCCGCGGCGTGACCTTCTCGGCCATGCGACGGCCCAACTCGGCCAGAATGTCCGGCTGCGTCTCAAATAGATACTTGTCGATATAAAACGACGATTTGCGGCCGCTGCGGAGTGTGAACTCGCCCTCGATGTAAGCAACCGCACGGATCCGCTCGGCCAGTTCCTGCAGCGTCATGATCTGACCTCAGGCCAAAAACCAAAAGCGTCGTACGTCATCGCCACGCCCCCCCGGGTCTCCGCGCAAGTAGTTATAATCTGGAGCCTACAGCCCGGGCAAGGTGCAAACCATTTCAAGGTGACCGATGCCCGCTTTTCTCGAGGGAGGCTCGGTGATTCAAGTGCTTAGGATTCAAGAGGTTGGGAATCCGGGGCGTATGGATTCGTGATGGATCCTCCAAACAGCCACGTTGCGGCGGCCCCACACGTGATGGACGCACGGGCAGGCAAGTACGTATTAGGCGGGGTGGCATGGGTAAGCGGAGCCGCCAGCGGAGGCGGAGCTTACCCGTGGGCATCCATTCGAGCCTGTTCTCACGGGTAATGAACGACCCGCCCCCGTGGGGCGTGTCGTTCGTTACCCATGCCACCCGGTTTGAACGCTGAACACGTACCCGGCCCGTGATAAGACACCAACCTCGGCGCCGGCGCCGCGGTTTAGGAACAGGCTCCAAACGCGATTAGAAGCCGTTTCAGAACCCTATGTGGCACCGTCGCCAAAGCCAGTGGATTGGACGATTCACCGAGCACTCTCTCGCTTGTCTCCGCAGTTCTGAAACAGCTTCTTGGCATCCGACGGTCTATTTGTCATTCCGCCCGAATCCCAGAGCACGGGATTCTGGATTCCACCATCACCGCCGCTTGTAGACAAGCGTAGTCATCATCGACTCGCGCCGGCATCCCATCAGCGGCAAGGCGGCAACAAGTGCATGCATGGATTCGCTTGAGCGTTCCCAGGGCGACCCTTGCTTCCTCGTCACCGGTGCGTGTACCATGGAAGGTGACATCCATCAGGCGAGCGGCCCTCGTGCGACGCGGGGCGAATCTGTGGAGGAGTTGGTTATGGCGTATTCGCGTCTCATCCCGCCGACCATTGCCGTTGTCGCGTTCGCCGCGGCACTCCTTGGGCCCGAGCACGTGGCCAAGGCGGACATGAACAGTGTTGGAAAGACCGATGGCGGGGATATCCAGTTGTTTGTGAATTGCCTGTTGTAAGAAGACTCGAAGGAGCCTTGCGGTGAGACCCGTTGTCAGGTTTTTGAGTGATGAGCTGGTAAAGCACATTGTCGCGGAGGCGAGGACAATCCTCTGCGAGCTGGGCGTGGAAATCCATAACGACGGCATCCTTTCCATGCTCTCGGATCACGGCGCCAACGTGGACGCTGGAAAAGGCCGTGTCTTCCTTGTGGACGACATCATCGACAGGGCACTGGCGGCGGCCCCACGATCGTTCAAGCTCTATGACGTACTCGGCCGCGAGACGCACGATCTGTCAGGGCACAACGTCCATTTCACGCCCGGCTCAGCGGCCATCAACGTGCTCGATCACGACACAAACAAGATCCGCCCGCCGACGACGCGAGATTACGTCAAATACGCAAAACTCGTGAGCCGGCTCGACAACATCGCGTCGCAGAGCACCGCGTTTATCCCGGCCGACGTGCATCAGAACATCTCCGACAGCTACAGGCTCTTCCTCAGCCTGATGTTCTGCGAGAAGCCGGTGGTCACCGGGGCGTTCACCGTTGACGCCTTCAACGTCATGAAGGACCTTCAGATCGCGGTGCGTGGGACGAAGGAGGAGCTGAAGGCCAAGCCCCTGGCGATCTTCTCGTGCTGCCCGACCGCGCCGCTTAGGTGGAGCGATGTCACGTCGCAAAACGTCGTCGATTGCGCGAATCACTCCATCCCGGTGGAGTACATATCGATGCCGCTGTCTGGATTCGTGGCTCCGGTCACATTGGTGGGTACATTGGTGCAACACACCGCGGAGACCTTGAGCGGCGTCATCATCAGCCAGCTCGCCAACCCGGGCACGCCTGTCCTCTATGGCGGCTCACCGGCCATCTTCGACGTCCGCTACGAGACGACGCCGATGGGCGCCGTGGAGACGATGATGATCGACTGCGCCTACAATGAAATCGGCAAACACCTGGGCCTCCCCACGCAGGCGTACATCAGCCTCAGCGACGCAAAGCGACTCGACGCCCAGGCCGGTCTCGAAACATCCATGGGCGCGACGCTGGCCGCCCTCGCCGGCATCAACAACATCTCCGGGCCGGGCATGCTCGACTTCGAAAGCTGCATCAGCCTCGAGAAACTGGTCCTGGACAATGAAATCTGCGGCATGGCCTTGCGCCTGGTCAGGGGGATCGAGCCGAAGGAGGACTTCCCGGCCCTGCCGAGGTTCGAGGAGCTTCTCAAAGACCAGCACCTGCTGATATCGAAGCACACGCGGCGGTATCTCAAGGAGGAACACTTCTTCCCGGGGCCCGCGATCGACCGCGCTAACCGATCCCGGTGGCAGGAAGAAGGCGGCCTGACGTTGCGCGAGCGGGCACACGGGGAGGTCGAAAGGCTCGTCGCAGGTTATGAATCTTCACGGCTGCCTGATGATATCAAGGCAGAGTTGACCAGACTGATGCAAGGCGAGGCCCGCCGATACGGAATGGGCAGCCTTCCTCACAGCAGCTTATGACCGAGATCATCACGCTCAGCGCCGATGAGGTTGTGCCCGACAGGGAGGCCGTTTTTCTGTCGCAGGGCATTCCCGCTGGGGCTGTTGTGCGGGAGGAGACCCTCGCGGTTTATGCCGCGGCGATCGATCGTTTCTCGGAGGTTGCTGCGCCCATAGGCCTCCTGCTGGAGGTATCCAAGCGGGACTTCGAGGTGGTTTTCCACGGCGAAGGACGGAACGAGCCGAGGACGCCCGTCGGGGATATCTTCCGCCATGCGGACCATCTGGCTCTTTTCGCGGCTACCCTCGGCGGACGAATCAGCCGGGAGATCGAGGATCGCTTTGCGACGAATTACTTTGCCCTGGGGGCCGTGTTGGACGCGGTGGCCTCGGTGGCGGCCGACGGACTGGCCAAGATGGCCGAACGGCGTTTTCTCGACATGCTCTTGGCGGCAGGACGAGCTACGCTTGCCACAACGGCGTTATGCTATAGTCCGGGTTATTGCGGATGGCACATGAGTGGCCAGAAGAAGCTTTTTGAGTTCCTGCGGCCGGAGCAAATCGGCATCACACTCCGAGACAGCTTCCTGATGGACCCGTTAAAATCCGTCTCAGGCGTCGTGATCGCCGGCGACAAGCGTCTTCACCGCTTCTCGGCTTCCTACCCGTTTTGCGACCGGTGCAAAACGCACGGTTGCCGTGACCGGTCTTGAGAACCAGTGCCGCGCACAGGGCTCGCCGCGATCGGTCTCGACGACCAACGGCGCCCCGGACAGGGCTTGCCGGGTCCGTGACGTTTAGGCGGGTGCCACTGGCAGCTCGCCTGCCAGTGTGTATGCCCCATGCGCCCACCGGAGAGACCGCACGGGCGGACAAGCCGCCCGTGGCACCCAGAATCGAATGCCGCCGAAAGTGTCAGGGACCCGGGCTTGCCGTTTGGCGGACCGTAACGTAAGGAGAGTCAATCGACATGGATATACTGGCACAGATTTCGGAAAACCTGCAGCGCGGTGATGACGAGAAGGTCTCGGACCTCACCCGGCAGGCGATCGAACAGGGCATTCCGCCCAAACGGATATTGGATGCCGGCCTCATCGCCGGCATGGATGTGGTCGGTGGGCAGTTCAAGGCGCATGAAATCTTCCTGCCCGACGTGCTGATGGCGGCCAAGGCCATGTATGCCGGCATGGACCATCTCAAACCGCTCCTCATCAAGGAGGGCGTGCCGTCTTTGGGCAAGGTGGTCCTCGGCTCGGTTCAAGGTGACTTGCACGACATCGGCAAGAACCTCGTCGGCATCATGCTCAAGGGGGCGGGCTTTGACGTCATCGACCTTGGAAACGACGTCGCCCCCGAGCGATTCGTGGAGACGGCAAAGTCGGAGAACGCCCGCGTCATCGGCATGTCCGCACTGCTGACCACGACCATGCCCGCGATGAAGACCGTGATAGGCCTTGTCAAGGAGCAAGGCCTCGCCGGCAAGATCAAGACCGCGGTGGGTGGTGCGCCCGTGTCGCGGGAGTATGCCCGCGAGATCGGGGCGGATGCGTACGCTTTCGATGCCGCCAACGCGGTGGATTGCATGAAGGAACTGATCGGCGAGGATCGACATGAGGCCATTCCTTGAACGGCTCGAGGCCGGAGACACGCTGGTCTGCGACGGCGCGATGGGCACGATGCTTTTGCAGCGGGACCTCAAACAGGGAGAATGCCCCGAAGCAGTGAATCTGACGCGCCCGGAGGTCCTGGAGGAGATTGCCCGCTCGTACTTCGATGCCGGGGCGGACATCATCGAGACCAACACATTTGGCGCGTCTCCTTTGAAGCTAGCCCAGTACGGCCTCGACGCCAAGGTGGACGAAATCAACCGCGGCGCGGTCCACGCCATTCGCCGTGTCGTCGAGGATCGGGCATACGTGGCCGCATCCTGCGGGCCCACCGGCAGGCTGTTGAAGCCGTACGGAGACACCGAGCCTGAGGATGTGTACAACAGCTTTGCCAGACAAATCGAGTGCTTGATCGGCGCAGGCGTTGATGTGATATGCGTCGAGACCATGATCGACCTGGCGGAAGCGAGCTTGCTCATCAAGGCGGCAAAGGACGTCTCTCCGGCGACGCCGGTGACGGCGACCATGACATTCGACCCCACGCCGAGAGGCTTCTACACCATCATGGGCGTGAACATAGAGAAGGCTGCATCGGGGCTTCGGGAGGCAGGGGCGGACGTGGTCGGCTCGAATTGCGGCAACGGCATCGAGAACATGGTGAAGATCGCCGCCGAGTTCCGCAGGTGCAGCGACCTCCCCATCATCATCCAATCCAATGCGGGTCTCCCACAAACGAAGGGCGGCGTGACGGTATACCCCGAGACGCCCGATTTCATGGCCGACAAGGCGAGGGCACTGGTCGCCGCCGGCGTGTCCATCATCGGCGGCTGCTGCGGGACCACGCCGGACCACATCCGAGCCATACGTAAGATGGTCGATTCCTCAACGAGCCGGCGGGGCACATCGTAAGCACGAAACCCCGCATGCCACCAGCGAGGATGCCACTGACGGCTGGATTGCGGTTTGCAGCAGGAGAAAAGTGCAATTGCCCGCAAATGCCCGCAAACTCCTGGGTGTCGTCATCGAGCCGCGCAACGCCCCTGTCGGCCGGTCGCCATCTTGAAGGACGCGACATCGGCCGGCGATCCGCCACTCTCGCCAACGTATACTCTTGCTCATTGCTCCGTAAGCCGGGGGGCGATGTCGGGTGGTCGGGTGGCATGCTTTCACGCGAAACTGGGTGGCATGCTTTCACGCGACGGAGTCGCGGGCAAGCATGTTTTGTTTGAGAGGAAACATGCCTACCCGGGCTGCGCCCGTGAGGGCATGGCACCCGGCTGCGCCCGTGAAGGCATGGCACCCGGCATGGCACCCGGCGAGTAGCCGCTCACTCGCAAGAGGCTGTTGCCTGCAGGTCCTGCTGAATCGTTCCGCCGAAGCCGACCAGCGCGCCTAGGCTGGCACCGTCGAAGGTGGTCTCTATAGCGTCGTTGCCGCACTCGGCGTAGTGGAGGGGACGAACCGTGGCCCCAAGCCGGTGCCACGAGAATAAGTTGCCGGGCGAGACCGTGAGTGTGTACTCGCAGTGCCCGGTCGTTATGTCGCCTTGGGCTTGGGTCGTCACGCTGCCCGTCGGCACGCCATCGATGGTCTTTTCGACGCGCACGGTGATGTCGCTGCAAGAGCAGTCGTCGTTGAGCGTCAAGCCGGCGGGCATCAACAGGGAGCCGCTGACCACATAGTCACCGGTACAGCCGGCTGACAACGCCACCAGGCAGCAGAGTTGTGCTCGTAGACGCATGATGCTTGTCCTCCCGTGAAGAAAGATGGTGATCCGTGCCGCAGCCACGAGCCCTCTGGCCAAGCTGTTGGAAGCCGCGTGGGAATCATGGCAACAATCTCATTCATCGCACCACCTATATCATGGTGCCGTAGCGGAGGCAATCGTCTATCCCAGAACCTATCCCAAAACCTCCTGTGGTCGGCATGCTTTCACGCGACATTGGGTGGCATGCTTTCACGCGACGGAGTCGCGGGTAAGCATGTTGATATCAAGAAAGACATGCCTACCCGGGCTGCGCCCGTGAAGGCATGGCACCCGGCGATCGTTCTGGTGGTTTACAACGCGTTCCGAGCCGTCCTGACGTTGCAGGTCAGTGCCCTGCGCGACGCGGAGGAACGCTCACAGGTGACGCCGGCCTTGGAATCGTACTGGCCGCTGTTCCGATACCACCGAATCGCCAAGACTCTGATGTGGATTGCCATCGGGTCCGCGCTGTTTCATACCGGCTACTGGGCGTGGACGACGACGGTGTGGGTGGCTGTGTAGCCGCTTTCGCTCAATAGCGCCATCGGCAGGGACGAGCTTCCTATCTCGTCCCCACTCTCGGCAGGATCCCTATCCTGCGTTGGTGCCCCGTTCTTTGCGTAGCAAAGGGTGAGGGATCACTCTCCCGCACAATCGAGGGATTCCACACCCTTTCTCTCAGAAAGGACGTGGCACGCACGCCCACATGCCGGTTGCCCTCAGGATCAGAGTCTATCGCGTCTTGGAGCGTATCACCAGATGGGCAGGATTGCCCGTCGTACGCCGTCTCCGTAACGTCAAGTGCGGCCTGACGGACGGGATTCTCTGAACAGCCATGACGGAGCGCTGGTCTTGGAGGCGAGGCGTACGCGGGCCATAATGGTCTTGACGAGCCAAGTGAGGCTGGCGGACGAGGACTCGGTGGAGCAGCCGTGATGGACGAGGTCAAGTGGCTCCTGGAAGACGACGCGCCCGGCGTAGCGTATGTGGCAGGCCATCGGCTGCTCGGCGAGGATCCCGCCTCGCGCAAGATGAAGTCGCTCCGCAGGCGGTGCAACGAGTATCCACCTGTCGCCCGCATGCTGGACCGCCTCGATGAAGCTCTTGCCGCCGGCAACTACAAGAAGTACGAGGGGGCTTATTGGACGCTGATTTTTCTCGCGGAGATGCAGGCCGACGGCCGGGACAAGCGGACCTGCAAGCTGGCTGATCACGTTCTGAGCACTCAGTTGCCCAACGGCGGGTTCAGCGCCTCGGGTAAGCCGCGGTACGAGATCGTCTGCCTGACCGCGAACCTCCTCCGGTCCCTGGTGCATTTCGGATATGGCGAGGACGAGCGTGTCGTCCGCGGTTACAGGCGTTTGATCGAGCGCATCGTCCCCCACGGTGGCGTGCCCTGCGCGGTGATGGACTACACCCTGCACGCCTCGTGCAAGATGACCCTGCCGCAGACGCTGCGCTGCCTGGCCGTTGCTCCACCTAGCGTGCCCAAGAGATCGCTCAAGAAGGCCCGCGATCTTTTGGTCGATCAGCTTCTTGCCGTCCGCGTCTATCGCTACGTCCGACCCGATGCCAAGGCGTACTACGTCGCGTTGGACAAGCGGCCCAAAGGCATGAAGGTACGCGATTTCAAGGCCCGGTGGCTGGCCGAGCACAAAGTGTCGGACGAAGACTTGTTGCCCAAGCCTGGGTGGTTGCGGTTCGGATTCCCCCGCCACTACAACCCGGACCTGCTGGAAGCGATGCTCGCGCTGGCAGAGCTGGGCGTCAAGCACACGCCGGTTCTTGACGATGCCCTGGACCACATCGAGACGAAACGTGGCAAGGACGGGCGCTGGAAACTGGCCGATTCGCTCAACGGCAAGATGCTGGCCGACATCGAGCGAAAGGGGAAGCCCTCTAAGTGGATCACGTTGCGGGCCCTGGTCGTGCTCAATCATTATGGCCGCATTGATGTGTAACGGACGATGCGGCCCGTCGTTGCGGAGACCACCTGGCCTCTGTGTCGTGGCAGATTGACGTGATGCTGCCCAAGCCTGGTCTGCTGGAATGTCGGATCGACGCGGGCGTGTGGTCGGGTGGCATGCTTTCACGCGACGGAGTCGCGGGTAAGCATGTGGATATCGGGGAAGATATGCCTACCCGGGCTGCGCCCGTGAAGGCATGGCACCCGGCACCCGGCCGCTCCCTGACGGTCGCGGTTCTGATTGGGTGGATCTGCTCGCGTTATTCCTTCACTTCAAACTCGGCGTCGATGACGTCTTCGTCTTTTTTCTTGTCGCCGTCGCCGCCGCGTTTGTCGCCGGGCGGGGGCGTGGCACCGGGCGCGCCGCCGGTTTGTTTGGCGGCTTGCTCGTACATGATCTTGCCGATGGCCTGGCTGGCGGTCATGACGTTTTCGATGGCCTTCCTGATCGCGCCGGTGTCGTCGCTCTTCATCACGTCCTTGAGGTTGCTGACCGACGACTCGACCTTCGAGCGTTCGTCGGCGGGGACCTTTTCGCCGTGCTCTTTCAGCGTCTTCTCCGTTTGGTAGACGACCTGGTCGGCCCGGTTCTTGGCGTCGATCAGGTCCTTCTTCTTCTTGTCCTCCTCGGCGAACTTCTCGGCGTCCTTGCGCATCTTCTCGACTTCGGTCTCGCTCAGGCCGCTGGAGCCTTCGATTCGGATGTTCTGCTCCTTGCCGGTGCCGATGTCCTTGGCGGAGACCTTGAGGATGCCGTTGGCGTCGATGTCAAATGTGACCTCGATCTGCGGCACGCCGCGCGGGGCGGGCGGGATGCCCGTCAGGTTGAAGCGGCCGAGCGTTCGGTTGTCGCCGGCCATCTGTCGCTCGCCCTGGAGGACGTGGATGGTGACCTCGGGCTGACCGTCTGCGGCGGTGGAGTAGGTCTCCTTCTTGCTGGTGGGGATGGTCGTGTTGCGTGGGATCATGACGGTCATGACGCTGCCGAGGGTCTCGACGCCGAGTGACAGGGGCGTGACATCGAGGACGAGGATGTCCTTGACGTCGCCGCCGATGATGCCGGCCTGGATGGCCGCGCCGACGCCGACGGCCTCGTCGGGGTTGACGCTCTTGTTCGGCTCCTTGCCGAAGATCTCCCGGCAGAGACTCTGCACGGCGGGGATGCGGGTCGAGCCGCCGACGAGGATGCACTCGGCGATGTCGCCGGGCGAGCACTTGGCGTCCTCGAGGGCCTTGAGGACCGGCCGGCGGCAGCGTTCAGTCAGGTGGTCGGTGAGCTGCTCGAACTTGGCCCTGGTGAGGGTCGTGTTCATGTGCTTGGGCCCGGACGCGTCGGCGGTGATGAACGGCAGATTGATCGTGGACTCCATCGACGTGGACAGCTCGCACTTGGCCTTCTCGCAGGCCTCCTTGAGTCGCTGGTGGGCCATTGGATCCGTGCGGAGATCGACGCCGTATTCCTTGCGGAACTCCTCGGCGACGTGGTTGATCAGCACCTCGTCATAGTCGTCGCCGCCGAGGTGGGTGTCGCCGTTGATGGAGAGGGTCTCGAAGACGCCCTCGCCGACGTCGAGGACGGATATGTCGAAGGTGCCGCCGCCCAGGTCGAAGACGGCGATCTTGCCGCCTTTCTTCTTGTCCATTCCGTAGGCGAGGGCGGCGGCGGTCGGCTCGGGCAGGACGCGCTTGACGTCGAAGCCGGCGATGATGCCCGCCTCCTTCGTGGCCTTGCGTTGGGCGTCATTGAAGTACGCCGGGACGGTGATGACGGCG
>JAFGQA010000324.1 GCA_016935885.1 Phycisphaerae bacterium
GAATCCCTTCTCGGTCCTGAAGCCGGTGCCGAGAAAGGATTCTCGGCAGAGCGTACAGTCGTTCTATTCGTGAAACGCCGTACTAGGCGGGGGTAGTACCGAGCCCCAAGCGCCAGCGCGGGGTCTTCGTGGGCGAAGCGTCGACGCTCAGGCCCACTCGCTCGCGCTCGGGGCTCGGATTCGCGGGTGGCACTGGCAGCTTGTCTGCCAGTGTGGATGCTCCACGCGCCCACCAGGTGGACCGCACGGGCGGACAAGCCTGCCTGTCGGCAGACAGGCCGCCCGTGGTACCCAGAATCGAATGCCGCCGGAAGTGTCGCGGACCCACAGTGTGGCGACTGGACCTGGGCAGCCGGGAAGCGAGTGCTAAGCTCGTGGGAACAGGTCCGTCATGGGCCGGCGCGTCCGGTCCGCGCGGCTGCACGGCTGCGCAAGGAGGAGAAGGCGATCAGCAGGTTCGCGAAGGCTCGCGGGCGGGGCTTTGCAGTATTGGTAACTGCATGGCGTCCGATAAACGCTAAAGAGAACAATGCTGGGAAGCCGAATTACGAATTATCGGAATGATGCGATTCCAGGACGCACGGCGATCGGTCAGGGAGCGTCCGGGGTCAGGGAGCGCTTTCGGCTTGTTCTGAAGGATCAAGGAAATGAGGATTATCACTGTTGCGAATCAGAAGGGCGGGTGCGGAAAGACTACGGTCGTCATCAACCTGGCAGCTTGCCTCGCCCGCGAGGGTCAGCGCACGCTCGCCGTCGATCTGGACCCGCAGGGGCACTGCGCGCTGGGCCTGGCGGTTCCCGAGGAGCAGATCGAGGTCAGCATTGCGGATGTCCTGCTCGCGAACCCTGTCGAGCAGCCGCCCGATCTGTCTAGGGTGATCTGGCAAATCTCGAGCAATTATGACTTGATACCTTCCAGATTGGACTTGTGCGCGTTGGAGCAGCGGCTGGCAGGGGTCCCGGACCGAGAGACCCGCCTGCGGGCCGCGCTGGATACGGTCGCGGACAAGTACGATCTCATCCTGGTCGACACACCGCCCACGGTAGGCTTCCTGACCCAGAGCGCCCTCTATGCCGCGGACGAAGTGGTCGTGCCGGTTGACACTGGCTATTTCTCGCTCCACGGGCTGTCGAAGCAACTGGACACCATCCGCGAGGTGCGAGCCGCGTACGGGCGGCCTGTGACGGTCCGCATCCTGGCGAATCTGTACGACGTGCGGACGAAGTTGGGCCGCGAAATCCTGGCCGAGCTTCGCAAGCGGCACGGCGATGCGATGTTCACGAGTTTCATCAATTTCAACACCAAGCTCAAGGAGAGTTGTAGCCTGGGCCAGCCCATCACGGAATACGACCCGGCGAGTAGCGGATGTCGTGATCTTGTCCGGTTGGCTCGGGAGGTGGTCTCGCTGGGTGCAGCGAAGCCGGTCATGGCACCAACCGGGGTGGCGGCACGTGCCGGCGTGACGGCGCCGACCAGGACGACGGTGCCAGCCGGGGCGCTGCCGCCCGTCGAGGCGGCCACCTCAGCGCGGTCTACGCGGGTGGAAGAAAGTCTCCTGCGACAAGCGGATGCACTGGCCGCTGATGCGGAGAAGCTGCTGGCCACGTCGCAGACGCTGCTGGGGCCGGGGCGGCCTATTCCGGTGGTGCAGTTGCCCCCGACGCCGCAGGAGACCGCGCGGAAGATCGAGATGATCTACGGGCCGCAGCCGACGGGAGACGGGATGGTGTTCACAGTGCAGGTGGCTGGCGCGAGCAGGGTCCAGTTGGCCGGAGATTTCAACGATTGGAACCCCGACCTGGCGCCCATGCGGCGAATGCGCGAAGACGCGTATCAGATCCGGTTGCCGCTGACGCCTGGGCGATACCAGTATCGCTACGTCATCGACGGACGCTGGCGGAGGGATCCTGCGAACGATCGCGTTGAGGAGAATCCGTACGGCGAGTTGAATAGCGTCGTGGAGGTGGTGTAGCAGCCCGTGGTAAGAAGGAAAACAGCGGTTCGGAAACGCCGTTCCTGACCGTGAAAACCACCGGCTTTGGCGCCGGTGCCACAGGTGGAGGAGAGCGTGAAGCGCTCTTGCCCGTCCGTGCGGTCTCTCCGGCGGGCGCGTGGGGCATACACACTGGCAGGCAAGCTGCCAGTGGCACCCGCCTAAACTGTCACGCACGCGTTTTCAGATGCACGGATCGCGGCGGTGGATCTTCGGGGCGACTGGGGCGAACTCGGGCCAGGCTTTCAGGTGCCTTGCGGCGGAGCGGTCGTCGATCAGGAGCCAGCCGCCGGGGTGGACGGCGGCGACGACGCGGGCCATGCCGGCGGGCGGGTCGTCCAGGCGACAGATGGTGTTGAAGGCGATTACGACGTCGGCGGTCGTCGGCAGGGGTTGGAAGGTGATGTCAAGGCAGTGGCACTCGGCTTGCGGCACGTCGCGGGCGACGGCGGCCAGGATGCGCTGCGAGCGGTCCACGACGATCAGGCGGTGGGGCATCGAGAGCGTCGATTCGATCTCGGCGGGTTCGAGGGATCGCAGGGGCATCGCCGGGATGCGACGGAGCACCTGGTCGGCGTAGCGGGCGGCGTCGCCGATCAGTCTGCGAGGTCTTGAGCGGTCTGTTCGGGCGCTATCGTTCAGCAGCCAGGCCGCCGCACGTGTAACGCCGCCGGGGCCGACCAGCATGACCGTGGGGTCGTGGGTTGCTTCGCGCAGGAGCAGGTCGTTGAGGCGTTGGAAGCAGGCCAGGTGGCGGTTGTGCCAGGAGGTTGATCCGACGGGGTCGAGCACGGGCTCCTCCGGTCGTTCAAACCCGCCGCGACGACGTCAGTGACGAGCGTCCGCTCCGTATCGCGGCTGCCGCGCGGGCTGGAGCCTGCGACTCATGGCTCGCGTACAGGACCAAGTGGGCTGAGGCCCGCGGCTCTACTCGGTCATGGGCGCTCACGTTCGGTGGCTCAGGGGACAATCCTGAACTTCGCGACGTTGCTGTTGATCTTGCCGGCAAGGACGTCTTCGACTTCGACTTTGAGGACGTACTCGCCTGCCCCGAGGGTCTTCGGGATCATCAGCGGGCCGACGGTCAGGTAGAAGTCGCGGCGGCGCTGGCGGGCGATGTCTTCGATGTTGTCGTCGTGGGTGCTCCACAGTTCCTCGCCGGACTTCGTCAGGAGGCTTTGCCGGACGGAAAGGAGGGTGCGGTACATGCCCGACGGAGTCGTCTCACACCGGAAGTTGTCCACCTCGATATAGAGCAGGACGCGGTTCTTCTGCCCTCCCTGGAATTCCGCGGGCTCGATCGGCGTGTAGCGGCCGAATCCCTCGATCGCCGTGCATAGCACGACCTTGGGAACCATCAGGTCGGCACGAGCGCGAACGACGCTTCGCAGCTCTTCTATTCTCTCCAGTTGATGGTTCGCGTTCTCGGCCGGGTCGCGCCCGGGGCTCGATTGGGCGGCGATCAGGGCCTGGAAGTGGGCCTGAATCATCTCCTGGATCTCGGCGTTGCCGCCGTCAACGGGTGCCAGCGCCTTGTCTTCCTCGCCGTCAAGGAGGTACATCATCCGCAGCCTGTATTGATCCTCGATGTCGTCGGGTTCTTCTTCGACGCGGGCCTTGAACTCATCGAGACGTTGTTGGAACGTGTCCGTTTGGGCGCCGGCCGGCGTCGTGACGTTGGCACTTGGGCGTGTGTCCTCGGTGGCGCGCGGGGCCGCAGTGGATGGCTCGGGGCCGGCGGAGACTTCAATCTTGCTCAGCACGGGCGGCCTTGCCGGCGGTTCCGTGGAAGCCGGTACTTCGTCGGAGGTCCTGGATGCATCGCCCTTGTTGTCTGTGCGTACGTTCGCAGCGACATGAGGCATCTCGGCGGCACCATCGGCGGCCAAGGCGGATGGGGCGTTCGTCCGTTCGGTCGCCGGTCTGTGGGGCTCGGTGGAGGCGGCCCCGGGAAGCCCGGCCTGCGACGGTGCGGTATCATCGTCGCGAGCGGCGGGCACGGTGGGTTTCTCGCCCGCCGTGGCCGTGTCGATCTCCGGTTCCTCGAAAGCGGCGGGCGTGCGCGTGGCCGGTCGTTCGCTTGCGGCTGCGGTGCGGACGCTCGGCTCCTCGGTCGCGGCGGCGGTACGCACCTGCGGTTCCTCGCCCGCGGTGGCCGGGTGCACGGTCGGATCCGCACGCGTGTCTTCCGCGACGCTGCGGATGCGCCGGCGGCGATCCGGGCTCTGCTGGCGCCGGATCTTGGCGTTGATGCCGTCCAAGGCATACGTGTCCTGATCATCGTTTTCCATCTTCCTGGTGTACCGCTCGAGTTCCGCGTTAACCTCGCGTGCCTTGGGATCATCCGCTCTGTCGTCAGGCTTGGATTCGACCTTCACCGTCTTTGGCTGATGCGTTGGTCGATCCACCCTGGCTTCCGGCTTTGTTTGTGTGTTCTTGGCGTCCTTGTTCCACCAATCCCTCCAGTCTGCCGAGGAGCAACCGGCAACAATGACGGCGGCGAGGAGCACCGCGAGACGGCGTTTTGAACGGACGGCGACGAGCTGCATGGTGAATTCCCTTTCAGCCGTTGCGGCGCCTGTGGGTCTGTTACGACGCCGCGCACAATTGCACAATCAACTTCTCGACGGAGGAGCGCACGGTGCCCAGGCCGGTCTTGGCTCCCATGTCGATACGCAACAGTTGTACCAGATGATCCTGCCATTGGCGCAGGGAAAAACGGTCCAATTGGCGTTTCAGGCTCGGTGGATCCGTCCAGATGTTGGCCCGCTGGGCCGATTCGGCGACGGTCAGCCCCTGCGCTACCAGGCGTTTCGCATCGAGGAGCTTGCGGAAGCCAAACGCCAGGCCACCCACTGCCCGGTAAGGGGCGTCGCGGTCCGTGGCCAGGACCTGATCCCACAGCGCCAACGCGCCGGATGCGTCTCGTCGCGCGATGGCGTCCGTGATACCGAAGACTTTCTCCGCCCGCGAGGCGCCGACGAGGCTCTCGATGTCGGCCAGCCGAATGGCCGTCTGCGGGGCGACGAATGTGGCCAGCTTGGCCAGTTCCGTGTTCAGGAGCCCGAGTTGGTCGCCGACCAGGTCGATCAGCCGGTAGGCGGCGGCGGAATCCAGCCTGCATCGATGCGCCTGGTTCGCGCGGCGGGTGATCCACGCCGCCAGGTCCGCACGCCGCTTTGGCGGATGGCATGGGATGTTGCGTCCGATTTGCGCTGCCAGCTTGTAGATCTTCCAACGCGCATCCCACTTGTCGCAGACGAGAATGAGGCTGCCGGTCGGGCTGGGGGACAGCAGGTACTTCTCCAATGCGGCCCGATTCACGGTGACGAATCCGTCGGCATCTCGGACGCAAACCACGCGGACCGGCGCCAGCAGCGATGGCGTTCGGCATTCATCGAGGACTTCGGCCGAGGGGGCGGAGCGACCGTCAAACTCGACGTAGGCCATACTGTCGCGATCATCGCCAATGATGCCGCGGACGACTTCGCGCATCGCTTGCGTTCGCAGGAAGTCGTCACTGCCGAAGATCGCGTAGATCGGCAGGGGCCTTTCGTGTGATGCCGCTTTCGTCTCCACGACCATTGACAAGACCTTCGGTCGTCAGTCCTCGGCACTAGTACCGCGTTTCACAGGAAACGCGACTACGATTGCTGGACCGAGAATCCTTTCTCGGTCCTGAAGCCGGTGCCGAGAAAGGATTCTCGGCAGAGCGTACAGTCGTTCTATTTGTGAAACGCCGTACTAGGTTCTGCGGTGGCTGACGACTCCCTGTAAACTTTCAGGCGTTTGCGCGCCCGCTCCTTGACCGCCTCGGTGGCCTGCTCCACGGCGCCGGCCTTTTTCCACGCTTCCCACGCGGCTTGCCGGTCTCCCGAGAACATCGTGACGTCGCCGAAGTATAGCCATGCCTCAGCGTCGCCGGGCGCTATCTCGAGCAGCCTTTCCAGCGTCCGGCGGGACGAGCTATAGTCTTGCAGCGTCGCCTGTAGGAGCGCCAGTCCTTTCAGCGCAGCTTGATGTCTCGGATCCGCCGCGAGGACATCCCTGTATTCTCCCTCTGCGGCACTGCGGTCGCCTTGCAGAAACAGCAGGCCGGCAAGGTCGTTCCGAGCGTCCAGGAGGTTCGGGTTGAGCTGTGAAGCCTCCCGCAGCCGCTGCACGGCCAGCCCGTGCTCACCGCGGAGCCGGTGCCAAGTACCGAGATCATACAGCTTCTTGGCTTGCTTTGCCGCCTGATCGCTGATCGTCTCGATGGTCGCGGGCGGTTCGTTGTGCGGCAGCCGGATCACACCGTCCCCGGAATTCGAGGACGCAAGGACTTGGTCGTCCGAGCGTTCCGCCTGCGGCGGGCCACCTGATCCCTCGATTCTCAGTCGATCGGTGATGCACCGACCGGTGTTGCCGGCTCGATCGGTGGCGGAGACCTTGACTTCGATCCTGCCGGAGATGTGCTCCGGCACGGTCCATCGGTAGGAGCTGTCGGCCGCCAGCAAGTCCGCAGCGATCTGGAAGGTCTTGGTCTGCTCGGAGCGGTAATGGAGCTTGACGGGCCGATCGGGCAGGTTGTCGTCCTGAACGGTCCAGCGGACATGGAATTCTCTATTGAGATCAAAATGATCGTCGGGTTGGAAAGCCAGGATCTGGACCATGGGCGCGGAGCGGTCCACACGGACGCACTGCTGTGGCGCAGTCCCGGGTTCGGGCGGCGGAGCGGATCGGCCGGCTGCGTTCAACAGCACCAGGTAGAAACCGTAAAGGCCGTCAGCGCAGGCGTCGAACGCGATCGGGCTTTCAGGGGGCGTCTGGCCGGGGAGGCGATGCCACGCCTTGCCCCGATCCGTGGTGTACCAAAGCTCAACGCCGGTCACGGGCGTTGAGTCGGGCGTGGTTTCGAACCAGATCAAGATGCGGGACGATGCGAGGGATGGCACGTCCTCGAAAAGGAAGCTCGACTGGTCGGAAGGGTGGGCGTCAGAGGCAGCCAGCCCGCTACTGGAGTCTCCGCCAGCGCGCGAGGGGACGTTCGAGCAGGCGAGCAAGAGGGTTGTACACGCCAAGGTGAGCAGCGGTCTGCGCGTTTGGATGGATGCGATCATGGCTGGTTCCCTGTGGACTGCGTGGGATTCGTTGCGACGGTGCCCGGTGACTTGCTGCCTGTGGGGGCCTTGGGTGGCCGGCGGAGATCGTTCAGGTCAGGCAGCGCGCGCGAAGAACCCGTCTCCCGGATCGCCGTGGTTATCGGACATAATCGTCTCGCCGGCGGGTGGCACTTGAGGACGATCTCAAACATGGTTGTCAGTGTTGATGAAGGGGCGGGACACAGTGGGCGGGGCGGAGTTCCCAATACTGAAATGGAGCTGCGTCCGAGAGAAGCGGCTCGGCGAAGGCCATCCGGCTGGACGGCCGTTTTTGGCAACGGCACCCGGTGTAGAGAGCTTACGCGCGGGAGCCATCCGTTCGATGTGGAGGATGGCCAGGTGCGATCGCCGGGTTCGCGCGGCCCGTAGTCGGTCGGTTCGCCCGGGCTGGTGGACGGCGGGTTGAATGTCGGGCTGGATTGGCATGTCCTGTGGCTGGTCGGACACGGCGGCTGGCGACAGGCCGCCCGCAAGTGGCCAACGTGGGACGAAGGAAGCAGTTGTTGATGGGGGGGCGGGAAGCCGTGGGCGCAAGCAAACTCGTCAAACGCGTGGTCGTGGGCTTATTCCTCTGTTGGCTGATGGCTGGTCTGGTTGGCTGTGCCTTGGCGCCGTTCGATCCTGGTCTCGAGTCGAGCTTCACGCCCTCGGCCCCGGTGGCACCAGGGGAGGCTGCGGAATCGGCGCCCGCGACACCTGACACCAAGCCGACGAGCGCCGAGGACGAGTCCTACGAGCGGCACCCCTCGAAGTGGCGGAAGAAGCTTCGGGCGAAGTACGCCTGAAGTCTCATCCGGACGACGCTTGTGGCACAACGCGGCCTCCGGCCGCTACCAAAGCGTGGCAGGGGTGTCCCGCCCGTGACCCCACCGGCTTTGGCGCCGGTGCCACAACGGGTGCTCGGAGGGGCTCCAACAATGACCACCGGCCAAACGAACCAGGTGATCCAGCACTACCCCGACTGACCACGCCCTTGCCGACGGGGGCTGCCGCTCGCCCCTGAATGAACCCATCGTCGTTGCTGGTCCGATCCGGCGAAGTCACGTATTCTGGCCTCGCCCATTCACGAAACCTGGGTCGCACGATCGGCGCTCGGAGGGGGTACCGTGGCGCTGGGTGCCAGGTTGTGCGGCCGCAAGTTCGATGCGGCGGGGTCGATGAAATGGCACGCCAGGGTGGTTCACGCCGGGCCTCCGCTCGCCGGAGATCTCCGCGACGACCGGTTCGCCAGCGGCCGGCGCCCGAGTCGGCTCGTCGTGGATACGCATCGCGCCTCGGAGAACGAAACCGCTGGCTCCTTGTCGGCTTCTGCCTGATCGCCTTGATCGTGGCACTGACATGCTGGCCGTCCTTCCTCAATCCTCAACTCGATCCGGACGACTATCGCTACCTCCGGTTGGTGCAGGCACTCGATGCTGACTTCTCGGGCAACATCCTCGATGCCTCGATCGTCGAAAACCGCTGGGATCACCTCTGGTGGCTGGACGCAGAACAGGAGGTTCGCTTCTTCCGGCCGACCGTCGTGCTGAGCTACTGGCTGGACACGAAGCTCTACGGCGACGGGATTGTGGTGGGGCTGCTGGTAACGAACGTCCTGCTGCATTTTGCCTGCGCGCTGCTTGCGTACGTGCTCCTCGTCCGTTGGGTGGGGATCGGGCTCCCGGCCCTGGTCGGCGGCGCGCTCTTCGCGGCGTTTGCCTGTCACGGTGGGGTCATCTGGTACATCGCCGGGCGGACCGACACGCTCGCCGCGCTAGGCTTCCTGGGCGGCCTGGCGCTGCACGTTTCGGGGCAGCAGCGAGCGAACTTGCGATGGCTGGCGCTTGGCTGCTACGCCTTCGCTTTCGTTACGAAGGAACTCGCGATATCGCTTCCGGTCCTCTGCTTCTTGCACGATCACCTCGTCGAGGGCCGAGGGGGGGGCGTGAAAGGGCTCCTACGGAAGGAGTGGAGGCTGTACACGGGGTATGTCGCGATCGCGCTCGTCGTCCAGGGCGTGCGCGCGGTCGCGCTATCCGATGGCGGACCGAGTCTGGTCCATCCGTACTTCACCTCGCCGCTAAGTACCGAGTTCCCGATGCATGTGTTGTATCAGTTCTGGAGCTACGGCGAGAATCTGCTGCTCGCGAGGTGGACCAAGCCCTTCATGACGCCGGCCGAGGTCTGGCGCTATCATTCGCTCGGCGGACTCGCCCTGATCTTGGCCGTGCTCGCGCCGGTCGTGATCTTGTCGTTTCGGGATCGCCGATTCCTGCTGTTCTCCGTGCTGGGGTTGCTCACTTGGCTGCCGGTTTCGTTTGTCTACCTGAGCGAGCGTTACCTGTACCTGCCTTCGTTGGCGGTTGCCGGCACGCTCGCGCTGACACTGGCGCGACTCCGCCTTCACAAGGCCCGCTTCGTGCTCGGCTTGCTCGTGGCGGCGATCTGGATCGGCCACCAGGGCTATTCGCTCGCCCTCAAGAACCGCGCCATCTCGGGCCTGACGCGTGGGCCTACCTCAATGCAGCGTCAACTTGCCCAGTTGGAACCGGGCATTCCGAAGGGCGCGAAGGTTCTGATCCTGAATCTGCCGGGCGACTGGCTCCAGGCCCAGTTCACCGAAGACCAACTTCGCGTCCAGCTCGGCGATCCAACGCTCTCCGTCCGTGTCCTGACGGTCATGCCCTCCGACGATCCGATGGGCTCCGGCATGGAGGTCCGCCGTGATGGAGAGAACGCCGTTGTCGTCGGCGGGCGTCCCCGCGAGCAAGGCGGGCGGTGCCCGCTCATGGAGGAAGGCGCGGAGCCGTTCCCGTGGATCGAACTCGAGACCGGCAGGAAGGTGACGGGCGCTCGCCTTGGTTTCGAGGTGGAGATCCTCGACGGCCGAGGTGACCGTTGCGACGAGCTGCGTTTCGTCCTTCCCGAGCCACTGGAGCACTATACGATCCTTCAGTGGCACGCGGACCCCGATGGACGTGGGCACCCGGCGCACAGAAGGAACAGGGGCTGGGCGGAGTTCGTGAGGATCTAGGCTTCGATAGAATCTATCCAGAGACTGCGGCGCCGGCGTCCCGTCGGTGTTTTATCCCGGGCGAGCCGCCCGAGTCACGGGAGGTCTTGGCCGGCTGGTTCGCCAGACGGCAGGCCATCCTTGGGGATCCCGTCTTTGGAACGAACGGCCCCCGACGAGGTGTGGTCTAGAGCGTTCTAGGGTTGAGCGTGCATGCTCCATTGACGCTTCGTTGCAGCGTCGGCCGCCTGTGGCCGACGGGGATGACC
>JAFGQA010000325.1 GCA_016935885.1 Phycisphaerae bacterium
AGCAACGAATCACCGGGCTTTTCGTTCGACAGTGCGTAAACGCCTCGCCAAACGGCCATTCTGCTTACCTTCTGTCCATTACCTCTCCGCGCCTCTGCGCCTCTGCGCGATGCACCATCCGGGCTAGACAGTGCTTTTCACCATCGTGCTTCTGAGAAGCAGCCTGACCGCTTCGCCGGAATCCTGGCTCAGAATCTGGCCGGCCAGGGCGCCAAGCCCGTCGATGGAGACGCGGCGGATGGCGCCGACAACGGAGCGATAACTCGACTGCGACACACTGAGCCTTCGGGCTCCCAAAGCGAGTAACGGAGCCGTGAAGGTGGGCTCGCCCGCCAGCTCGCCGCAGATCGTGACCGGCTTGTCGGCCCGATCGGCCGATTGCACAATGGATCGCACAAGCCGGAGTACGACAGGCTGCATGGCATCGTGGTATCCCTCGGCGAATTCATCGTCGCGGTCCGCAGCCAGGAGATACTGAGTCAGGTCGTTTAAGCCGATGGCGATCGAATCCACCTCGGAGAGGACTTCGTCCACCATCAGGGCAGCGGAGGGTATTTCGATCATTGCCCCCAAGCGAAACGGAAGCTCGCTGCGGTCCCTGCGACCGAGGATACGACAGCACGCCCGAGTCGTGGCACGCAGTGTGGCCATCGTGTCCAGCATCGGCAGCAGTAGGGTCAGGGGCCTCTCGGCCGAAAGCTTGGCGATCGCACGCAACTGTGGAGCCAAGATGTCCTCTCGCTGCAAAAGAAGACGCAGCCCGCGCAGGCCCAAGCTCGGGTTACGACTGATGGGGATGTCTGCATAGGGAGGGCATTTCTCCGCCCCGAAATCGGCGAGCCTGATGTTCAATTCTGTGTCGCCAATGGCATCGGCGACGCGCCGGTACATCTGATAGCTTTCCTGCTCGGTAGGCCATCCACCACGGTCCATGTAGAGGAATTCCGTTCGAAAGAGGCCAACGCCGTCTGCTTTCAAGGACTTGACAGCCTTGGCTTCGACGAGGTCACTGATGTTCAGCAGCAGCTTGATCGGTACGCCATCAGAACTCACGGGCGCGGGCGGTGGTTCGAGTGCCTCCGCGGCTCCAGCCCGCATGCGGGCCAGAATCGCCTTGGCGATGGCCTGCTCCTTACCGGCCGGTGCCATCACGATTCGACCCTCGACACCATCCACATAGACCCCGCTACTCTCTGGAAGCAATTCTGGCGTCGCCTTGATCCGCGTCACAAAGGGGACACCCAAGCCACGGGCCAGAATCGCCGTATGCGACTTGGGGCTACAGGACTCAGTGATGATTGCCGCCACGCCCTCATGGACCAGCCGGACAAGCTCCGAAGGCGTGATCGTCGAGGCCATTACAACAGCTCCCTCACGCCCTCCGTCTTCTTTCGAAGGATTACTCGAAAGGCAAGTGACAAGGCGTCGCCCGATGTCGAGGATGTCGGCCGCCTTGTCCCGGAGTAACGGCACCGTGCTCTCGCAGAATCTGGTGTGTACCTCATTGACCACATGGGCGACAGCAGACTCGGCCGAATGCTCTTGGTGCAGGATGCGCTCCTCGATTTGCGTAATGAGCTTCGGGTCCCGCAAGAGTGCAATGTGCGCATCAAACACTGACGCGAACTCGTCAGAAAGCTGTCGGCCTAGTTGCCGGCTCACACGTTCAAGCTGAATGCACGCACGACTGATCGCTGCGTGCAAACGCTCCTGCTCAAGACGGGGCGGACCGTTCGGGGACGCTACGAGGGCGTGGGCGAGAACATGGCTGGCATCCTGCAGGAATGTGGGGCCGTGTGCGTATCCTGGGCTGATGCTTTCTCCCTTGAGAATCACTAATCGTTCCTTCTATCGGGGGGGCGGCCGAGCGTGCCGGTGGGGACAAGCGGTGCTTCGCGACCGGCCCGTTTCCGGGCCGCGCGCCTGGATCGGGACGCCGTTGAGGAGTCGGGAAAGTTCCAGACAATCCAAGTCGTAGGCACAATAGATAGCAATGCACTTCTTTCGTGATTGGCCCAGGCTGAATCAGACGGCGTCTGTTGGACCCAGAAACCCCCTACAGGTACTCCGACGTCGAAGCACTTCACCTAAATCATGCCCGCCAAGGCTGAAAGCAAGCTGAAATACGGATGAATCTTCCTTAATCTCCAGGGGAGACACGGTCAAGCCCGCCGAACGCAGGCAGATCCTTTCCCTGCTCGTGCGAGAATCCTTTCTCGCACCCATACCCTCTGCTGGCGCGAGAACCCTTTCTCGCACTCTGCTGGTGCGAGAGTCCTTTCTCGCACCCATACCCTCTGCTGGCACGAGAATCCTTTCTCGCACTCTGCTGGTGCGAGAATCCTTTCTCGCACCCACACCCGCGGGAATCCCTTCCTGCAAGCGTTGCAGGATGGGAATCCTGCTTGCAGGTAGGGCCGAGAAGGGACTCTCGACCCAGCATGCTGTTCTGTCACCTGGCCCTCCAGAATGCAGCGAGCCCCAGCGACCCTTAACTCAACGACCGTCGGTCTCCTTGGCGGAGAGCAGAACAAGCCCCGGGGCGTCTCGCATCACTTGCTCGGTGACGCTTCCCAAGGTCAGGTGGTACAAGCGCGAGTGCCCGTAGGCACCCATGACCAGCAAGGTCTCGTTCGTCGTATGCCCGACAATCGCCTTTGCGGGATGGCCTTTGTCTTGGACAAAACACAAGCTGCCTGTCCACCCAGCCAGCTCCTCGCGTGCCTGGTCTTGGATCGCTGAGCAACGTCCCGTGTCGTGAGCCACCGTGATCACGTGCATCGGCAATCGCAGGTTCTGGGCCACCGTCGCACCCGTGGCCAGGACCTTTGGGCACAGGTCCTTACCCGCATAAGCCACGAGGACAACCTTCGGTCTCCAATGGACCTCTGGCGTCAGCAAAACCGGCTTGTGCGTGCGGCGAACGATCAGCTCCGTGTTGCTGCCAAGCAGGTCACCGTGTGCAGCCCGGCACCCCCGCTTGCCCAGGACGATGATCGAGACGGGTTGTGCGGCCTCGACAATACACTCCGTCACACGTCCTTGTCGGCGAGTGATCCTTGTGCCGACGTCCTCTTCATTAACGACTCTGCGGATGTCATACTCCAGTTCGTCCGCCGCTCGCCTCGCCAGATCTTCCGCCCCTTCGAAGAGTCGGCGGAGGCCGTCGCCGTGAGACAACGCCATGGCCATGTTGAAGGCCGCTTCCTCCACGACGATGACATCCAAATCACCTTGCCCGACCTTCGCCAGATCAATCGCATACCGCAAGGCCACAAAAGACCGCTCGGAGCCACCGACTCCAACGAGAATGTGATCGAGAAGGCCGGCACGTGAAGTGTCCATCACATGTCTCCCAACAGGCACCGCATGTTCGCATGACCGCCGGAGGGCCGATCATTCCAGGTCGGCATCTGCGGGCTTGCCATTCTCCTTCAGCCACGTGAGCAGCTCACGAATGCTGCCGACCGCCAATGCGATGGACGTATCCGCAGCACCATAATAGAGGCTGAGCGTATCGTTGTCATCGGCGATGGTGTGACCGCAGGGGAAGACAACGTCGCCCACGTCACCAGTCCGTTCATACTCCGCCTCAGGTCCCATGATCCATCGGTCGCCACGAATGAGACGGCGCGCTCGGGCAAGGCCGAGCAGGACCCGTCTCGCCCCACGAGCACCACGAGCCTCGCTCCGCAGGCTCGACAACAGACCTTACACGACTCGTGTCTTCCCCACTGGAACCGCTTGGAGCAGGACGGACAGACGATGACGCCCGGCTGCCGGGTCCCTCGCGAGGGGGCTTCGTTGACCGGTGGGCACGTACTATCCACGTCCGCAGACTCACCTAACACGATCCCCTCAGTGGCAGAGGACACGGGTGTGAGATTCTGCTCCATTCATGTGGATCCAGACAGCCAGGTGTCGACCGGCTCCAAAGGTCCCTCGGCACCCACTAGAAGTGTACGACCAGCGAGTGAACGCCGGCTGAAATCGCGGTTGATTTGCATTCATCCTGCTTCCGAATGCGGGCCGTGCCGACGGCCACGCGGTGCATCAGGTGCCAACGCAGGACTGAGCGAGTCCGAAAGTGAGCGCAGGGAGTCTCCCCTGGTGCTCATCCAGTTCGGACCCGTGGGAGTCTTCCTTAGGCTCCGTGAGTGTGCGGCAAACAGGCCCCAGTGTGACGCCGCAGGTCTTCCTCACGACGTTGCACTTTCTGTACTACTAACGATTGGAATCTTCGCGTCTCGCGAAGAGACCTGTGGCACCGGCGCCAAAGCCGGTGGGATCACGGCGGAACGCCCGCGGCACACTTTGGTTGCGGCCGGAGGCCGCGTTGTGCTACAGTGCTCACAATACAATTCTTCGTGCACGGGAATCCAAGGCGACGGAGAGTTCAGTGAAACGACCCGAGCGCTTGCTTCAAATCCTGGATGAATACGCACAGGTCGCGATTATTACGCACGACAATCCCGACCCAGATGCCATCGCTTCGGGCTGGGCCATGCTCACACTTGTCAAGGAGCGGCTCAGGAAGCCGGTCAGAGTCCTTGCCGGCGGGGCCATTGTCCGAGCTGAGAATGTGTGCATGGTCAAGCTCCTCCAGCCCCCCATCGAGCTGGTAGACACCTATTCCCCTGAGGACGACACCGCTCCGGTGCTCGTCGACTGTTTGCCCGAAGCTGCCAACCATCTCCTGGGCCACGGCGCAGCCAGGGTGGTGGCTGTGATTGACCATCACGACCATGATCGAGCCCGTGTTCGCGTGCGGCACAGTGACATCCGGCCACGGGCCTCCGCCTCGGCGACGATCGCGGCGGCCTATCTCCGTGAGCAAAACATAGAACCGAGCACAGGGCTCGCCACGGCGTTGTTGTATGCCGTGCGAACCGAGACCATCGGCACGTATCTGCCGTTTGCCCGCTGGGAACGGGGCGTCGTGGCGTGGCTGGCTGAGCGAGCCGATCACCGAGTCGTGGCGAATATCGAGGAAGCACCCCTGACCCGAGGCTACTTTGAGGATCTCATACTGGCCCTCGGCAGCACGTTTCTGTATGAGGGTGTGGCCGTGTGTTTTCTTCCTCAGGCCCATTGCGCCGAGATTGTTGGCGAAGTTGCCGATCTGCTGATTCGGTGTACGGAGGTGGATCGCGTCCTGTGCGCAGCGATCGTCGGCCGGGACTTGGTCTTCTCGTCGCGAACGGGCCGCGACGCCGGAGACGCCGTCCGGCTGTTGGGCAGAACGCTGGAGGGGATAGGTCACTGGGGTGGCCACCCACACCGAGCGGGCGGCAAGATCGCCGGAGATGGAGGTCGCGAGATCACGGAGGATCTCCTCGACCAGCTCAAGACGCGGTGGCTGGCGGCCTGCGGCGTCGAAAACGGTCGGTGCAGCCGCCTGATCACGCGGCGGGAACTCAGGGCCATTCTCTGACGGCTGACCGCCCCACGAAGCTCTCTGGGATGCCATTCTGCCGCGACGCGGCCGCGTTTTGTTACGACTTTCCGCACGGTTTCTGAGTGACGCCTCGCCTTCCTTCACGCAAGCTCCTCTCAGCCCGACAGCGCGCAAGTTCGTCGTGTTGGAGTCGCAAGAGCCCTCGACCAACGTCGGGGGGCACGCTCAAACGGGCTGCACAGCCACCCCCCGACCAAGGTCGGGGGCTCTTGGACCCGATGACCGACTACTTTGCGATGTGGAATCAGCAGCGTTAAGGGACTGACGGTATCGACGGCCCAAGTCTCGGCCAGGGCAAGCAGATTAGGGCAAATTCATCCCGATTTCAGGCGCGTTTCACGGGAGAGGCCTACATTTCAGAGGATGCCTAGACAGGTGTTGGCATGACACTGCACCGCCTTGCCTTGCCAGTCGCCCGGCTTGTTTGGAATGGCTCGAAACGTGTCGGCGCGGCCGCAGAGCCTGAAATGGAGGAGAAGAGGGCTCGGGTGGAAGATGCACTCAACGCAAGCCGCGCCGCTGTCGCGGAGGGGCTTCTGCCCGGTGGTGGCGTGGCGGCCCTGCGCGTCACGGATGCGCTTGACGCACTCGAGGCAAAGCTCGATAATGATCAATGCATCGGGGTCGACGTTCTCCGCCACGCTCTCCGCGCTCCGATCCAGCAGATTGCACACAACGTGGGCCTCGACGGCTCTGTGGTTTGCCAGAAGGTGCTGGAGGGCGCCGGCAGTTTCGGGTTCAACGACCTGACCGAGGAATACGGCGACATGGTGGCCACGGGCGTCCTCGTTCCAACGAAGGTCGAGCGGGGGGCTTTGCGGAACGCGGCCTCGGTCGCGGGATTGTTGCTCACGACGGACGCCGTCGTGGGGGCGATTGGCAAGACATCGAAGCAGGCGGCATGACGCAGAAAGCGATTCATGGCACGGGCCACTGGCCGCTGGGCCCCGGGCAGCCGTGATCAGGCGGTGGCGGGCACAATCTCTCCAGTGGCGCCCCGCGCTGGGGACAGATCGTATATGGGGCTCCCGAGTGCGACATGATCAGCCCACAGTCAATGCACGCGAACGTGAACACGAGGCATCCTGACGAGACTGTTCAGGGCACACAAGTCCAACGCATCGCCATGATTGGCAACTACCTGCCCCGACAGTGCGGCATCGCCACGTTCACAACCGACCTCTGCGATGCCCTGGCGCGCGAGTATGCAGGGCTTCAATGTCTCGTGCTCGCGATGAACGACACCGAGACCGGCTATCAGTACCCCCCGGCGGTCCGATTCGAGATCACGGAGCAAGATCCCAAAGCGTACCTGCGGGCGGCAAGCTTCCTTGAACTGGGGAATGTCGATCTCGTCTGCCTTCAGCACGAGTTTGGGATCTTCGGTGGCGAGGCGGGCGCCCACATTCTCACGCTCCTGCGAGAACTCCGAATGCCCATCGTCACCACGCTGCACACGGTCTTCCAGGAAGCGCAGACGCCTCAGTACGCGGAGGTTTTCGAGGAGATCATACAGCTCAGCGATCGCGTGGTCGTGCTGACGAGCCGCGGCGTGGAGATTCTGCGGGACGTTCACAAGGTCCCGCGAGAATCAATCGACCTGATTCCCCACGGCATCCACGACACGCCGTTCGTGGACCCAAACTTCTACAAAGACCGCTTCGGCGTGGAAGGCAAGTCCGTCATCCTTACATCCGGCCTGCTCGGTCCCAACAAGGGCATCGAGTATGTCCTGAACGCTCTGCCACGGATCATCAAGGCACACCCGGATGTCGCGTACATCGTTCTGGGGGCAACCCATCCGAACCTCGTCCGGAGAGATGGCGAGCGATATCGAGAATCGCTCATGACAATAGTCCAAGAGCTCCGCATCGAAGACCACGTGATCTTCGACAATCGTTTCGTCGGGATCGAGGAGCTGCTGGAATACATTGGCGCCGCGGACATCTATGTGACGCCTTACCCCGAGCGCGAGCAGATATCGTCCGGGGCGCTCGCCTATGCGCTTGGGGCCGGCAAGGCCATCGTCTCGACTTCCTATTGGTACGCTGAGGAGCTCTTGGGGGATGGTCGCGGCCGCCTGGTCCCGTTCAAGGACCCGTCGGCCATCGCGGATCAGGTCAACGATCTGCTCTCCAACCCCGCCGAGTTGCACGCGATCCGAAAGCGGGCCTATTTACATGGCCGCGAGATGATCTGGGCCAAGGTGGCCCGTCAGTACATGCGCTCGTTCCTGCGGGCCCGTGAAGAGCGCATGCGGCAACCCCGCGCCGCATTCAGGGCCACGGCCTCCCTGCGGCGGCCCATCGGACTTCCCGCCGTCAAGCTTGATCACATACGACGTCTGACGGATGACACGGGCATGATTCAACACGCCGTGTTCGCCATACCGAGTTACGACACAGGCTATACCACAGATGACAACGCCAGGGCACTCGTCCTCGCCGTGCTGCTGGAGGGGCTCGAGAAGGAGGCCGGCGACCTCGCGACACGCCACCTGGCAGAAACCTACCTTGCCTTTCTCTGGCACGCATTCAACAAAGCGACTGGACGATTCCGCAACCAAATGAGCTATGATCGGCGGTTCACGGAGGAGATTGGCTCCGAGGACTCACACGGGCGCGCCGTGTGGGCCCTGGGCGCGGCGGCCGGGCGATCGAGAGACGTTCAGCTTCGGACGGCCGCGGCGCAGTTGTTCGGCATGGCGTTGCCCGCGGTCGCGGAAACCACGTCGCCACGGTGTTGGGCCTTCGCCCTTTTGGGGATCCACGACTACATGCGGCGATTCTATGGCGACCACACAGCAAGAACCGCGCGGCAATCCCTCGCCACCAAGCTGATGGACATGTACCGCAGCGAAAGCAGCCAAGAATGGCCGTGGTTCGAGCACGTCGTCACCTACGCCAACGCGAGGCTTCCGCACGCGCTGCTGGTCAGCGGCCGCTGGATCCCGTCCGGCGAGATGGTCGAAGCAGGCTTGGAGGCCTTGCGCTGGCTGGCGGAGATTCAGCAGGGTGAAGGTGGTTGCTTCTCCCCGATCGGCAATCAGGGCTTCTA
>JAFGQA010000326.1 GCA_016935885.1 Phycisphaerae bacterium
AATATCGATGATGATCGAGTGACTCGGGGCCGCCCGGGCGGAAGGATCGCGAGGACCTGCCCCGCACCGCTTGTCCCGCCATAGCTCCTGAGCGACGGCGGACCAACCTTCGCCAAAGGCTACGGCTTGGCACGCAAGACGCCGCGGCAAACGAGTGGGGAGCTTTGCGAAAGCCTGTTTCCGCTCGCCCGTTCTCAGCCCTGCCTCCGCGCGAGATTCGACTGGACCTGCACTCGGCCGGGTGTACTATCCTGGCTTGAAGGAGAGCGCTATCATGGGAAACACACCATCCAGGCGGCGCGATCTCGATCAGAAGCTCCTCGCCTACTCCGCCACGGCCGGCGCGGCGCTCGTCGTCGCCCAGCAGGCCGACGGAAACATCATCCATAGCGGACTGACCAATATCACTATCGACGCCGGGAATCCCTCGGTCTCGCTTGACCTCGACGGCGGTGGTGTGAACGATGTGACGTTCTCTTTTCAGTATTCCACGACTCCCCTGACGAACGGCATGGTTCGAAACTGGCAATTGCGTCTCCAGCCGGCCGGGACGAACAACTTCATGGCGACCAGCGCCAGCGGACTGGCTCTTCGCCTCGGCGCAGGTTCCGCGATCGCCGCGGGCACCCAGTGGTTTGCCGGAAACGGCCTCCTCGCCCGCCGACAGCAGAGCTCCGGCTCCTTTCCGATGATGGTCCCCACGTATCACTACATGACCACCGTCATGTACAGCAGTTGGCGCTCTGGAACAATGTGGACGCCGTTCAGCAACACCTGGGACTTCGGCAGTTTCCACGGCCAGCGCGGCTACGTCGGGTTCCGATTCGATATCGCCGGCGGCAGTACGCACTACGCGTGGATCGATTTCGAGGGCGCCGCCGACGCGTCCTCCGGGACAATCCGCGGCTGGGCCTACGAGAGCGCGGCCGACACGGGCATCGAGGCCGGCGCCATCCCCGAGCCCGGCAGTCTCGCCCTCCTCGCCCTCGGCGCCGCCGGCGTGCTCGCAATGCGCAAGGGACGCAGCCCGGCACCCCAGGAACGCGCTGCGCAGGGCTGAGGTCAGTTCTCTCGGCGTCTGACCGGCAGACCCCCTGACGACAAGTCAGAGCGCTATTTGGAGTGCGGCGGCTTGACGCCGCTTTCCATAGCCCCGCCCAACGGCACAAACTCATCCATGACTTCCACCCTGTCGATGGGGAACTGCTCTACCATTCGCCGAAAGGCCGGCCGACTGCTTCGCTCAAACCAGGCCGCCGAACACCACGCGTAATTCACCGCCGCGTCCGCCACGCCATGGTGCACGGCGTTCTGATGCACGTATTTCAGCCGCGCGTAGTATGAGGTCTGAAACGTGATGTGAGAATCGTAGTACTGGAACCACACCTTGCGCCCAGGCATGGAATCCAACTGGTTCAAGTGTCTGGCCGACAAGGTGTGCAGCTTGGAAACCAGCCGCTTCAGGTTCTGGGGGTGGTCCGGCGAGACGCCAACCCAGTGATAGTGGTTGGACAGGATGGCCCACGCCTGCAGCTTCCATCCGAATTCCTGCGCGCAGTTGAAGAGCAGGTCGCGAAAGAAAGTGAGCCTTTCCGGCGAACTGAGGTGATGTTGCTTGAGGTACGTGCCGCAGGTCACCATGTAGGCGCCCTGTTCGGCCAAGCGATGCAAGGGAGCGTGCGGCCAGTCGGTCATCCCTGTCGCCTAACAAAGGCAAAGAGCGGCGTCAAGCCGCCGCACTCCAGAGGCGGAGAACTGCGTAATCCAACGTTGAGCGTTGCCGCCTTTCCCCTTTATCCTTCCGCCATGACTGAAACCCCGGCAAGCAAGGTGCTCCTGATCGGCTGGGACGGCGCCGACTGGAAAGTCATCACGCCCCTGCTCGACGCCGGCAAACTGCCCCACCTCGAGCGGTTCGTCAACGAAGGCGTGATCGGCAACCTGGCCACGCTCTACCCGTCGCTCTCGCCCATGCTCTGGACCTCGATCGCCACCGGCAAGCGCCCGTTCAAGCACGGCGTCCTCGGGTTCACCGAGCCCGATCCGAACCGCGGCGGGGTCCGGCCGATCACGATCCTCTCGCGCAAGACCAAGGCGGTCTGGAACATCCTCTGCCAGGACGGCAAGACCTGCAATGTCGTCGGCTGGTGGCCGTCCCACCCCGCCGAGCCCCTCCGCGGCGTCATGGTGTCCAACCACTACCACCGCGCGGTCGGCCCGCTCGGGAAGCCCTGGCCCGTGCGGCCCGGCACGATCCACCCCGAGCGCCTGGTGCCGAACCTGGCCGACCTGCGCGTGCACCCGCACGAACTCACCGCGGACCAGCTCCTGCCGTTCATCCCCCGGGCGGCGGAGATCGACCAGGCCAAGGACCCGCGCCTCGCCATCCTCGCCAAGATCCTCGCCGAGTGCGCCACGGTCCACGCCGCCGCGACGGCGCTGATCCAGCTCGAGCCGTGGGACTTCATGGCGGTCTACTACGATGCGATCGATCACTTCTCGCACGGCTTCATGCGCTACCACCCGCCGCGCCAGCCGTGGGTGCCCGAGAAGGACTACGAGCTCTACAAGGACGTCGTCGAGGGCGGCTACCGGTTCCACGACATGATGCTGGGCATCCTGCTCAAGCTCGCCGGCCCCGACACGACCGTCCTCCTCGTTTCGGACCACGGGTTCCACCCCGACCACCTGCGGCCCCGCCACGTGCCGCGCGAGCCCGCCGGCCCGGCCACCCAGCACCGCCACTACGGCATCTTCGCCATGCGCGGACCCGGCGTGAAGAAGGACGAGCGCGTCCACGGCGCGACCCTGCTCGACGTCACGCCCACCATCCTCACCCTGTTCGGCCTGCCCGTCGGCCAGGACATGGACGGCAAGCCGCTGGTCAGCGCGTTCGCCGAGCCGACCCCGGTCCAGACCGTTCCGAGCTGGGACGACGTCGCGGGCGACGCCGGGACGCACCCGCCCGAGAAACAGCTCGACCCGGTCGAGGCGCAGGAGGCCCTGGACCAGCTCGTCGCGCTCGGCTACATCGAGCCGCCCGGCGCGAACCGCCAGAAGGCCGCCGCCGCCAGCCTGCGCGAACTGAACTACAACCTGGCCCGGTCGTACATGGATGCCGGCCGGCACGCCGACGCGATCCCGCTCCTCGAACGCCTGTATGCAGAGCAACCCGACTCGTACCGCTTCGGCATCCAGCTTGTCCTGTGCTGCCAGGTCCAGCGCCGGCTCGGTGACGCCCGCCGTGTTCTCGACGACCTCTTCCGCCGTAAGACCGCGAACGCGGAGAAGGCCGCGGCGAGACTCAAGGAGTTCGCGGACCAGCACAAAGACGCAAAGCCCGAAGACTTCACCGAGAAGCAGCGTAAGGAACTGTCTGACCTGCAGGCCGAGGCCACGGCTAACCCCTTCACGATCCACTACCTGATGGCCTTGCTCTGCTCGGCCGAGGGCAAGGAAGACGAGGCCCTTCAGCATATCGCGATCGCGCGAAAGGCCGCGCCGCGTGAGCCCGCCCTGTACCGCCTGGCCGGCGACATCCTGCTCAAGCTCAAGCGCTGGGAGGACGCCGAGCGCAGTTTCGCGGGCGCCCTGGCGAGCGACCCGGACGATGCCGCCGCGCGGCTCGGACTGTGCCGGACCTTCCTCGCGCGGCGTCGCAACCAGGAGGCGGCGGGCGAAGCGCTCGCCGCCGTGGGCCTGCTCTACTTCAACCCGCAAGGACATTACCTGCTCGGCGTAGCCCTGCACCGGCTCGGCTACATCCCGCGCGCCGTCGAGGCGCTCAAGGTCGCCGTCGCGCAGAATCCCCGCTTCGCGGACGCCCACGCGCGCCTGGCGCAGATCTACGACCGGCGCCTCAAGAACCCGACGCGGGCCGCCGAACACCGTCGCCTGGCCGAGGTCTCCCGCCGCCCCGGCAAACAATCCTCGCCGGCTTCTGCGCTTCCCGACATCGAGGCCCCTGTTCCGCCTCTGCCCCCGTCGCGCCTTCCGCCCCTGTCGTCGTCCTCCGCCCTCATCATCTCCGGCCTGCCCCGGTCCGGCACCTCGATGATGATGCAGATGCTCAAGGCCGGCGGGATGACCATCCTGGCCGATGACGCCCGCGCGGCGGACGAGGACAACCCGCGCGGCTACTTCGAGTTCGCGAAGGCGCGAGCGCTCCGCCGGGACAGGGCCTGGCTCGAGGACGCCCGCGGCAAAGCCGTCAAGATCGTCGCCCCGCTCCTGCCGAGCCTGCCGCTGGGACTCGACGGGCGGATCATCTTCATGGAACGCGAGTTGTCGGAAGTCGTCGCCTCGCAGAAGAGCATGCTGGCGCACCGGGGCCGGCAGGGCTCCAAACTGCCGGATGCAGAGCTCGCCAGGGTGCTGGCGTCACAAGTCCGACAGGTCAAGCTGGTGCTGGCGACGCGCGAGATTCCGACGCTGTTCGTGAGCTATCACGATGCCCTCGCCGATCCGGCGTCCGTCGCCGCGCGCGTGAACGCCTTCCTCGGCGGCGCGCTCAACGAACCCGCCATGGCCGCCGCCGTGGACCCGTCCCTCCACCACCGCCGATCTTGATCCCCCTCGTCCTTGTCCTCCTCCTCCTCCTCGTGCTCGTGCTCGTCCTCGTGCTCGTCCTCGTCCTCGGAGTCACCAGCCCCGCGGATTCCGGAGGGGAGAACCGCGGTCGCCTCCCGCTTTCACAACCGCACCGTCACCCTCAAGGACACCCGTGGCGGCGAAGAGCTCACCACTAATCCACCCCGTAGTAGGGCCTCGAAGACTCGGCTCACTACAGGGCAGGCACTAAGGGCAGGGGCCCATCTGGTGGCCCTTTTTTCGCGAGTGGAATGCTCTTGCTAAAGAAAAGATAATGCCATATCCTTTCTTTACGAAGAACGAAAAGAAAGGATCTTTCTTTATGGCGTCCAGGCGAATGACAGGGCGGTACGTGACGATTTCAACGGCGGGGGAAACCTGCCGCGCTTTCGTCCCCGATCCGCTCCCGCCCGCCGACCTGCCAGCGATGCTGGTGGATATGCTCGATCTGCTGGAGAAGGCGAACCGCGCCCTGGGCAAGCTCGATGGGCTCAGCGCTATCCTCCCCGACACAGACATCTTCCTGTACATGTACGTACGGAAGGAAGCCGTCCTGTCCTCGCAGATCGAGGGCACCCAGTCTTCGCTCTCCGACCTCTTGCTGTTCGAGAGCGCGGCCGCGCCCGGCGTCCCGTTGAGGGACGTCCAGGAAGTCTCCAACTACGTGGCCGCCCTGCAGCACGGCCTCCGTCGCATGAAAGGGGGGTTCCCGCTGTCCTTGAGGCTCCTGCGCGAGATTCACGGAGTTCTGCTTTCCAAGGGACGGGGAAGCGACAAGGCGCCGGGAGAGTTCCGGCGCTCGCAGAACTGGATTGGCGGCACGCGGCCGGGCAACGCCCGGTTTGTTCCACCGCCTCCGGAACACATCATGGACTGCATGGGCGCGCTGGAGAAGTTCCTGCACAACCAGCCCGTCGCCACCCCTACGCTGGTCAAGGCCGCCCTGGCCCATGTCCAGTTCGAAACCATCCACCCGTTTCTCGATGGTAACGGCCGTCTAGGCCGCCTGCTGATCACGCTCATTCTTTGCGCCGAGAAAGCTCTCGACGAGCCGCTTCTCTATCTCAGCCTGTACTTCAAGCAGAACCGCCCGTTGTACTACGACCTTCTCCAGCGCGTGCGGAATGAGGGCGGATGGCGGGAATGGATCGGGTTCTTCCTGGAGGGCGTGGCGGAGACAGGCGAGCAGGCGGGGCAGACCGCGAGGAAGCTGCTGAGCCTGTTCGGGGCCGACCGCGAGCGAATCCAGACGCTGGGCCGGCCGGCGGCCTCCGCTCTGCGGGTCCACCAGCATCTGGAACGGAGGCCGATCACAACGGTGCAGGCGGCGGCGCGCGCGTTGAAGATCACCGAGCCAACCGCGCGCGCGGCCTTCCGCCGCCTCCAGAAACTCGGCATTGCACGCGAGATCACCGGCCGCCGGCGGCGACAAGTGTTCTCGTACGATCGCTACGTGAAGATCCTCAGCGAAGGCACCACACCGCTCTAACTCGCCCCAACCGCACCGTCACCCTCAAAGACACCTGGGCCAAGGTTGCGGCGAAGAAGATGGGGTGATGGAGTATCGGAGCCTGCCCCGCACCGTGCTCTGCTCTGGTGCGGGGTGTTGGAGAACGGGGCATGCAGAAGCCTCGCCCGCAGGTCCGGACTTCCTCCCCATCACTCCACTACTCCATCACTCCAACACCCCATTCCTCTCGGTCCTTACAGCCTCTTTTCAGCCCCGAAAACGCCTCTTTAGCCTTGGCTGATCCGCCTCTGGCGGAAAGACACCAAAAACGCTCGTTTCGTGTGCGTAAGTTGTTGATGCTCTAGAGAAAGCTGGGGTCCGACCCGAGACCCACCAAGTCCTCTACGAAGATCCACGATCTGCCTCGGAAAGGCGCCCTAAGATTTCTTTCGCCTGCCGTCTCAGGGCCTGATCGCCGCCTCCTGCCACTACTCGCCCAAGTAGAGTCTCGGCACGAGCAATATGTCCCTCTCTGGCGCTCACTTTTGCCAGCTCGATGCTGAGTTTCTGCTTTATCCTGACAGTCAACATTTCGTCTGTAGATAGCCGCATTGCCTCCCTATACAGCCACTCGCCCTTTTCGACCCTTCCTTTACGAATGTTGAGCAATCCGAGCGTTGCTGTCGGACACGACTCTTTGTGTATCCAGCGAGTGATTTTCGACAGTGCGCGCTCAGCATCCTGAATCCTGCCGGATTCAAGGAATGCGAACGCGGCATTGTTGATCAAGAACATGCGGACGCTCGGCTCAATGTCCTGCGACTGCGTTGCGGCCTGCAAAGCAACCACCGCCAAGTCGACCGCCCTCTGAACATCGGCATTCGACAACGAGTAGTACGATGTCGCGAACAATAGGAGGTGATACCGCAGATCATGATAGAGACCGCGCCTCTCAAGCAGTGGTTCGGCGAGTTTGATCGCTTCATCGCCACGATCAAGCGCCAACAATGCCACAAGATGGCTTACTATCACCTTGAAAGCGACAGGATGCTTCGCAAGCGTGTCCATACGTACCTGCGACAACGCGGCCTCCGTCAGGTCAGCCACGTCCTGGAATCTGTGTTCGTGGCGCAACACGGCAAGCAGGTTTGTGAAGGGCAACCATAACTCCTCTGATCCAAAGTCCAGTTTCTCCAACGCTTGCGCGAAATACTGCCGTGCTCTTGCGTTGTCCTTGAGGTGGAAGTACATCACCCCCATGTTGCTCCAGACAGCGGGCTCCGGCTTTATTCCCGCTCTCGACTTGAGTGTTCTCAGCGCGCCCTTGAAGTCTTCAGTGGAAAACTGCGCTCTCGCTAGCCGATCCAGAACCGCGATATCTTTCTGATCATATTGAAGATATCGTACGAGGGCGCCTATGCATTCCGCGTCCCGCTTGTCAGCATGCAGCGAGTCCGCGTAGAAGAGAATCGCGTTGCGGTTTAGCGGTCCAAGCGCAACGGCTTTCCGCAGGGCGTCGAGGCATTTCCGTGTCTCACCGAGTTTGTGATATGCCAAGCCAAGATTCGTATGCAGGACAGAACTCGAATCTCTCTGGCGCAGGGCCTCCCGAAAGAACAATACGGCCCGCGCATACCGTCCCTGCACATACGCTAACGCGCCAGCCAGAATGAGGGCATTCAATCCCGCGGATTCCTCTCGGTACAAGACGCCGTCCGCGTGCTTAACTGCGGATGCAACATCGCCCTGCGCCAGACTGACGAAAGACCTGTGCAACTCGGAGAGGTCCTTCTCGCCTTGTTCGCCTTCTAATTTCAGCCTCTCAGCTGCTTCGGGGACGCGCCCGTGTGCTATGTAAGCTGAGAGAATCTTGTGCCGAAAGAATTCATCGCGGTCTTGATCGTAGGCGCTACCCCATAGTCCAATGGCCTTATCGACATCGCCTATCATCTCACTGAGGTTTGCGAGCCGATTGAGGAACGTCGAGGAGTGGGAGAACCTCTCGTACTTGCGCAATAACGATTCTCGCTGCTCCCAGAACATAGCGCCTATGTTCTCCGCAGAGCACATCACGGTTTCCGGCACCGATACTCTGCTGAGTGCCGCGCGTCGGATTCCGGAAAGCTCCGAGGCGTTCGGCAATTCGAGTTGCCAGCCAAGAGAAAGACCGTCACTGATTGTGAGTGCTCGATCCTCAGCTTTTACGTCAACGGCGCCCTTATCGGGCAATGCAACGTTGTTCAGCATGGTGTAAGCTCTCTCTTCTTTCCGCGGTCAATCAGCCACTTGAGCTTGTCCGCCTGCCTCTTCAGTCTACACTCGCGACGACGCTTTCGTTCCTCTCTTCGGCGGCAATCCCAGGTTCTGTGCTTGACCACCCGTATGGCACTCTCGACTCTTGTCCTAACTTTCTCAAGATCATCACACCTATCTCTGAAGTCAAAACCGACTAGGATCTTCAGGATGAAATCAAGCTCATTCCCGATGCTCAAGGGGCAGGAGGAGCCGGAGCCGGTCATTGTTGGAACAATCACGCCGCGTTTCAGGCTTGTCACGCTAGAACACCACGTGCTGACCTTCTCCTCATCATTTCGGCAGTTCATCTGATCTATGGCTAATGCGGCGAGAGTCGGCGCGAACGCCGGGTCCTTATGCTGGACATAGGAGAAGCAGTCTCTGTTGAAGAGTTCATACAGCATGCACCCGAGCGCGTAGATATCAGTATAGCGCGCAAGTGACCTGATCCTGGCAAGACCACAGTAGGCTTCGGGAGAAGAGTACCACGTTGCACCCACTGGTCCGATGGTGGGCGTTATTGACGGGTCGACGTCATATCGGGCTGCAGTTCCCATATCCACAGCGATGACCAATCGATGGCCTTCCTCTTCGATGGCCCGGAAGTTGTCTGGCTTCAGGTCTCGATGGTAGACCCCCCATTTGTGCAACGCCTCGGTGGCAAGCACGATATCTCTGAATACGTCCAGTTTCGTCGCCGCATCGTACGCGTGTTGTTGCTGGAAGTAGTCTTCGATATCCGCGTCTATCCATTCCACCGCGAAGTAATCACAGTCGACTCGGAATTGACCTGCTGGCACAGGAATCTGAATGGCCACGGGCTGCAAGCCTTGCACTAGTTGCAGGCAGCGGTGCTTGCCCATCAGTCGCTTTAGGATGTCTGGTTCCCGCCTGAAAGCATGCAGGCGGTAAACGTCACCCAGATGCTCGGGGTCGAAGAACTTCAGAGCAGCATGCCTGCCCGTACCATTGTCGATGCACTTGAAGACCAAGGAAAACGTCCCTCGTTTCTCGCCACTGGCCGGGTCGTAGTTGACGCACTCAAGCTGGCTAAAGCGCCTATCAAGCACAGGCATCGCCGTTAGCTTCTCAACGAGAATATCTCGATTACTCGACATCCTCGGCCCCATCGTCTCGACCCCGGTATCGTGCACGCAGCAGATCGAAGACTTGCTTTCCGTTTTGACGGATGATGTCCTGAATATCCGCAGGCAACATCCCCAGTTGTGCAACTATCTCGTCAGGATCTGCATCGTAGAGAGTGCACAGTTTCATTACCAGCTCGCGAGACGGTGCTTTGTACCCGTTCTCGATCTTGCTGAGGTACGTGTAGCTCATGCCCACATGATTCGCCACCGTCTTGATCCCCAAAGACGCATTCCGTCTCAAGTGGCGCAGTTCTCGGCCCACCGACGTGCTGTCCGTTTGCTTCTTCACAGTGTAGAAGCTACACCGGGTTGCCCAGTTGGTCAACCCAGAAGGTGTGCGCTATGTTGTTTCGGGCCTTTGACGTGCTAAGCAATTGCACTGCAGAGTCTTACAGATAACTTATTGGCGGACCGCAACAAGGAGGACGAGGGACAGACGGCATGAAAGGTGGAACCTCCGACACACGGGTGAGGTAGGGCGTTCACAGGATCCGATTGCGGTTTCCGAACGTCCAGTGGGTGAGCATGACTGATTCCACGAGCGAAGCGGGCACGCCAGCTTCGTTCAGAAGAAGAAATGTGATAACCAGACGCAGGCTCTCACTCGCGTTGAACGTGCCCTTGAAATCCAGCACGTTCTGCCTCTGGCTCTCGTCGCGATGCGTGAGGTAGTTGCGCGTGGCGACGACTTCCGTGATGAAGTTGGTGTTGCCGTACGTAATCACGTCGTGAAGCTTCTTCGGCAGACGTTTTATTGTGAGGGTAAGGCGTTTGCGCAATGAGTATTCGTTCCCGAATCTGATACGGGATTTGAGGGCATCCCTGTGGTCGGAGCTGAGCCCGGCTGGGATGGCAGCGATGATGGCATCCTTGGTCGGCTTGTACTTGGCATCAGAGACATACTTGTCTCGACCCGCGAACCTGTGAAAAGACTCTATCGCCTGTATCAAGGCAAGGAATCGGAACTCGCCCGGCGTCGCATCGTTGACTTGGACACCGAAGTGGAGTCCGGAAAGCGTGCTCAACTTCTCGGACTTGTCGAACCAAGTCGCAAGGATGGGGCAGAGTTGTTTGCGCAGCACCGGGTACGTGAACGGAATCTCAGGCGGAAGTAGTTCCTTCTCCACCTTCTTGCCGGAGACCCGCAAACAGAGGTCGAGGTACTCGCGATATGGCTTCGGCCCGAGCTGTGGTATCTTGCGCGGCTTGGTGCACAGCCGGATGGAATTGACGGCGACCGGACGGCCGACCAACAGCGACAGGAGAATGCGGAACTTGAAGATCACATCCAGATACCAATCAAGCTTCTGCTTGCGCCGAGGCCTGATCCGCAGGGTGTCTCTGTGCCGCAGAGTACGTTTCTGGTACTCCATGTTCGCGTTCATACCCGCTTCGAAACTGAGTGTCGCTTTGATAGAAGGAATGCGGACAGAGATCAACTTCGGCATCGTATAGCGCGTGGTACTGATGCCCTGCTTCTGGTTGTGTTCATCCTTGAATGGATCGCGATGCAGCCAACCACCGAGGTCGGTCAGATCCACAACGGCCGACTCGAAGGTCGTTTGATCGGGATCAACATGTTCTCTGCCAATCAGCAGTTTGTTGAAGAAGAACTCCGAGCTCGCTGAGCCCGGCGAAAAGAACTGGCATCCCTTCTCGAATGTGTCGACGGCTGTGCAGAGCTTGCCATCCAATGTGTGGCCGTGGATGACCTTCGCGGAATATCCCTTCCAGTCGCCCTTTGGAATGTCGCGCAAGGTGCCGTCGAGGGCGATCTCCCTAGGGCCGTCGGGAGAGAAAGTGAGAGATCCAGGGACGGCTGTGTCGGGCGTCTCGGGAAGCCACCAGCGACCCTTGAGCGTGAACGTGTCAGACAGGGTTGTCGTCTGCTTGGCCATGAGAACCGTGTACCAGAAGACGCCCTGAGTATCGAGGGAAAGATAAGGGCTCCGCTTGTGGGGCGCCCGGGGTCAGATAGCATGAAAGGCGGGACCTCGGAGACGCGGCTAGAATAGCCCGTCATCACCCGGCGCTGCGGCGCGCCCTGCCGCCCGCGTCCTCGCAGCCTCTTCTCGCCCTCCGAAAGTCGCCGCTGCCACGTCGCCAGAAGCCCGAGAGGGGTCAGGCGTTTGATCCGAGGGCCCTGATGGTCCGCAGGTCGAGTTCTCCCTTCACGCCCCACCCCTTCTGACCGCGCGGGATTTGCGGGCGGAACTTGGTGTAGAGGTCGAACGCCCGGGGTGCCAGGTCTTCCGGCTTCATGGACTTCGCCAGTTCGGTCATCGCCGCGCGCCCAGTAGCGTTGCGGGTCAGCTCCAGGATATCAAGTATCGAGGCGACCCGGACGCGGGAGGGATGACGTTCCAGGCAACCACGAAACCATAGACCTTGCGCCATCCGCCATTCACCTTGACTCCTGCACTTCTCCGGTCCTAGGTTGGTTCGCGGGACATGGGCCGGTATTGGGAGCGAATCACCGGCTTTGCTTGGCCTACAGAACCACTGGAATTGCCTATGAGCACAGGTCGCATGAAGCGATTGGTCTGCGGCCCGATTTTGCTTTGCGGTCTTCTCTCGTATGCCGAGACGAACCCGCCCGCCTTGCCCGTCCAGAGGCTCGAACCTCTCATCAACAAGGCAGAGCAAGGCGACATGCAAGCTCAGTATGACCTAGCCTCGACGTACTACTTCGGAGTCAGGGTCGCGACGAATTACGAAGCTGCCCTAAAATGGTTTCGCATGGCAGCAGAGGGTGGTCTCTCCAGAGCCCAGTACCGTCTCGGCTACATGTACTACAAGGGCCAAGGAGTAGATACGAATCTGGAAGAGGCCGTGAAATGGTTCAAGAAAGCAGCAACTCAAGGCGACGCGAAAGCCGCTTCTTTGGCCGCCATGCTGGAGCGTCAAGTCGACCCGCCGAATGAGGAACCCACACGAAAAACCACTGACCCCGGAGGGCTGTGGACACGGGCGCAAGGGCGTCCTACCGAAGACCAAGCACGCGCAGAAGCGCATGAGCCAATGGCGAACTCCACGGCATTGCTCTCTGAGGATGAGTACCTCGATCTCCCAGACGACCAGATCGATGTCGCACAGGCGGCTTTGACCATCGCGAAGGGCATTCGTCGCGACTTGGACATACGGACATGCTTGGAGCAAGTTGACCGGATCGCAGCACCTCTGAAGGCCGAGGTGCGGCGAGCCTGCAAACCGCAGGATCTCATAGACGCCATCAACGCCCAGGTTTTCCAGAAGCAGGGGTTCGTGGCCGCACCCGAACACACATCTCTCGATGAACTGCTGGAGACAAAGAGCGGCGCGTGCATGGCGCTTTCAACGCTATATCTGGCCCTAGCCGACAGATTGCGTTTGCCTATAGCCGCAGTCATCGCCCCCGACCACATGTTCGTGAGATATGAGGACCATGATTGCCAGATAAACGTAGAAACAACGCTGGAGGGACAGGTCCTTCCAAACAGGTACTACATCGACAAGTTCAACATCGCTCCGGGGAGCCTCCAGCGAGGTGTCTATCTCAGACCTCTCACAAGGAAGCAATTGTTGGCATGTTTGATCAACTATCGTGGGGTAGTCCACTTCACCCGAGGTGAACATGCTGAGGCCATTGCTGACTACACCAAGTCGATTGGGCTTTCCCCGGACTACGCCGAGGCCTACGGCAACCGAGCGACGGTGTACAACGAACTCGGACAATACGACAAGGCCATGCAGGATGCCGAGCAGATGCTCGCGCTCGACCCAAACCGCGCCGCGGCCTACACCACTCGCGGGAACATCTACGAGCATCAGGGGGCATACCAAAGGGCAATCGAAGACCATCGTACTGCCATTTCTCTGGACCCCACTTATGCTGCGGCTTACGTCAATCTTGGCAACATTTACAGTGTCAGGCTTGGACAGCGCGAAGAGGCCGTGTCTTACTACAACCGAGCTGCACTCTTGGCGCCGGACAAGAAGGAGGTCTACAAGAATCGTGGTATCGCATACCACGGCCTTGGTCGAGATGAGAATGCGATGGCCGATTTCAACAAATTGATATCTCTAGATCCTCGATATCCGAATGGCTACTTCTATCGGGCTGGTATTTACATGCTTCGGGGAGATCTGAGCGAGGCAATGTCCGACCTCAACAAAGCCATCTCGCTGGATCCCGAGTATGCGGAAGCATACCGCTGGCGCGCGCTTGCCCATTCGATGAGAGGAGACAGGAAGAACATGCTCCAGGACTTGCGGCGAGCCTTCGAGATAGACCCCGCACTCAAGAAGGACCGAGAGATGAACGAGATGTTCGAAGCCTGGCAGCGCGATCCGGACTTTCAAGCGCTTCTCAGGTAGGGAGCCGGAGTCAGCTGGCCATCCCCCTTGACTCCCTAACTGCGCCAGTTCTAGGCTGGCCCCAGAAGTGTGGTCGGCCTTGGAGCCGGTTTGCACGCCAGCTCGCGGGGGGATCGTGCCATAGAGCGTTCGCTGACACGACGGGACCCGACATGTCCAAATGCCTCTTCTGTCAAGCACGACTCACAAGAGCCAATCGCAGCAAAGAACACGCGATCCCACGGTGGATTGTGCGGCGACTGCAATGCGAAGATGATGACTACGTGGGTCAGACGCTGACGTATCCGAATGTGCCGCACGAAGTCCTAGCAGAACGCGTCCAATCCATCAACAGCATCCTCTTGGGCAACGTGTGCACTGCATGCAACGGGGGGTGGATGTCCGATCTCGAACGAAGCACCACTCCACTGCTCGAAGCTTTGTGGGAACCAAGGAATCCGACAGTCCTGACGCCAGAGCAATGCGTCACCATCGCGAGGTGGATCTTCAAGACGGCAGCAACAGTAAGCTACGCCTCAGCGTATAAGAAGATAATGCCGCTCCAGCATATACACGAGTTCTTCGCCACGCGGCGCCTTCCCGCCAATGCGACGGTTGATCTAGCCTATTGCGCACGAAGCGACCGGTCGATCCAAACGCTCCAAGGGGGCAATAAGCGTTTCGCCATCCGCGACCCCAACGTCAGCGAATCGGATTTGAAAGACACCTACTTGATCACGCTACACTTCGATCACGTCATGTTTCGCCTGGGATGGACACCCGTGACCGGAATCAGAGCTCAGCCCGTTCCCAAAGAGACCGTACATCGGCTCTTTCCTCCCCCTGGCCAGGATATCCTTGTCCAAGCCACGAAAGGCAAGGTGTTTCTGGATCACGTCCAGTTCCACTTCCTCGCGACCATCTTCTCCGAAGACGGACTCTTTGACAGAGGGACCAGGGACAGCTCCTGAATGTCAAGTATCCGCGCATCAGCCGCCTGATCCCAGACTCCTCATCGCGGGCAGGTCCAGCTCCCCCTTCACGCCCGACCGGAAACCGGGTCGCGTCTCCAGATTCAAGATTCGGCACCAGGAGCTGTGAGTCCCGCGGTGTCGGCGTCCGCAGGCCGCGTCGGCCATGACGTGCTCGGCTTTTCCAAGCCTTGGAAACTTCCAGCCCCATTTTTCCAATGCCGCGGATTCTAAGATCAAGTGCAACAGCTGTCGAGTTAGCCACAGGCGGCCGCGCCGCTCCGACGAGCCTGGGTGAGGCCCATTC
>JAFGQA010000327.1 GCA_016935885.1 Phycisphaerae bacterium
AAAACTGTGGCACCGGCGTCTCGCCGGTGGTTTTCACGGTCAAAAACGGCGTTTCCGAAACGCTGTTTTCCCTTTTACCACGGGCTGTTAGGCCTGCTTTTCTAATGCTTGAACAGTGTGGGTGCCACCGGCGGCTTGCCCGCCAGTGCCCGCACAGGCGACAGACGCACGGGCAGGCAAGCCGCCCGTGTCACCCGTGGCTGTCAACTGCTCGAACATCACTCAGCCCCGCTCAGTCCATCTTCTCAAAAACGCGCACGCTCTTGGCGAACTTCGCCACGTCCTCTGACTTCATGACAAACACCCGCCCGTCGGCCGTGGAAACGGCGGCATACCGGTCATCGCCGCCGGGCCCGTTTGGGGAAACGGTCAGCGTAACCGACTCGCCGCCCTCCGTCTCGGCAGTGATTGCCGCCGCCGGCCGGTCAAGCCCGAATTCCGCCGGGTTCGCACCCCCGTATCGCACGTAGTGCTTCGCACGCAGATCGCGGAGTGAATCGAGCAACGAGACGATCTTCGCGGCATCCGTCGCGAAGCTCGGTTCCCCGCTCAACTCCCATGTGTTCCCATCCTTCACGAACGAGAAGCCATCCTCGCCCCCAAACGACAGGCGTCGAACACGCGACGGCTCAATCATCGCCACCTTCGTGCTGAACAACTCCGCCTCCAGATCATCGAGCACCTTCCCGTCCACCTCGCAAATCGTTTCCCCTCCGTCCGTCATCGCGTACACCTTGTCCTCGTGTCTGGCAACCAGCACCGTGTGAAGCGTCGGCGGCTCCGGTGCCTCCGGCCCTTCTTCCAACGCCTCGACGGGCTGGCTGGCTGGTTGGGTCGTCGGCCGCTTCTCCGGCCTCGGCGGGGCGTCTACCGTCACGGTCACCCTGACCGCCGGTGAGTGCAGCCCGAACTCCGCCGCGTCCGCCGCTCGACCGACCACCTGCCGTCCCCGCAGGTTCGACAGATCACTCAGGACATTGTTCACCGCGTCCGACTCCGCCTCACCTTGAACCGGCGAAACAAACCGCCATCTACTCCCCTCGCGATCCACCGCGCAACCCGCATCGCCCCGAACCAGTTCAATCCTCGACGCACGCCCACGGGTGAACTTCAGTATTCCCCGGCTCAGAAACGACATCGGCTTCACCACGAGCGCTTCCGCCGACTCCGCCTTCACCACCGCCACAAAGCCTTCGCGCTCGTTGCGAATATAGGCCCCTGTCTTGCTCGGCGTCAACCCGCCCACTACGAGCTTCGCCGGCTCCAACTGGCCTTCGGCCGACACTTCAACCGTTGCCCGTGGTGCCTCAAACCCGTGCGTCGGAAGCTCCGCCGACTCGAAGCCGATCGCCTTCAGATCCCGGATGGCCTTCAACAGATCGTCAACCGCCGCGAACTCGGCCTCCCTCTCTGCTCCGCCTTCTGCACCGCCGGCAATCCGCCACTTGCCATCGGATTTCACCAACTCGATTGTCTCGCCCCCCGACGAAACCACAAGCCTCTGCGCCCGATTCGTGTTGATCGCCGTGATCTTCTTGTCTCGCACGTCCTCCAACGTCGGTCCGACCTCATCCAATACGCTCGACGCCACCTGGAACACTGCCGGGCTCGACTCCTCATCGATCTTCGCAAAGACCTTGTCGTCCGCCGTTCCGCCGAAGGCCACGCGAATCGTCCGCGTCTCCACGTCATAGTCCGGCTCCGCCGGCGCGCTCGCCGGTGGCTCCGGCGGCGGCTTCTCCGTCTTCGTCTCCGTCGTCACGGCCACCCTTAGCCGCGGCGGGTCAAGCCCATACGGTCGCAGGTTGCTCGGCGCGTCATCCACAAACGCCGACACGTTCAAGTTCGACACGCCGCGCAACAGGCTGCTCACCTTGCCGGCGTCCACACGCCCCTTGACGGGCCTCTCGACGGTCCAGTTCCCTTCGCTCTTGACGAGCGTGTACTGCTGCTCCCCACTCACGTCGATCCGAACCGCATCGGCCTGCGTGAACTCCGCCACACGCTTGCCGCGATAATCCGACAGTCCCTTGCGCAGGTCGCTATTCAAATCGGCGTCAACCAGATAGATCGTGTCGTCTCCCTCTCTTTGCACGTACGTCTTGCTCGACAACGCCTGCTTCTTGCCGATCTTGACCACGTACGACTTGCCGTCCTTGTCGGTGAACCTCACCGTCCGAAGCGGGTCGTCCAACGACGTCATCTCCGCCGTCGGCCGCTCTGCATCATCCTTGCCGTACGCCTTGGCGTACTTCAGATTCTTGATCTTCGTTGCGTCGCTGTTGACCTTCCAATGCTCGCTCGGCCCACGCACCGGTGACGTCATGCGCCACTTCTCGTCTGCCATTTCAAAGACGAATGCCGGCGAATCACCCACCTGCAACTCAAACCGAGTCAACTCGCCCAACGGCGGATCGAATAGTGCCTTGGGACCGAGCCTCGCCTCCTTCGGCTCGTTCCTCGATGAAGACGACTGCGCCCACCACACCCCAATGACCGCGATGATCAACGCCACAACCAAACCGATCGTCGTTTTCGGATTCATCGTTCAGATCCATCAGCCGAGTAGGTCGAACACGTAAGACCCGACACACTTGCAGAAAACACTCCCGGCACGACTTGCCCTCCGCCAACCCTCCGACCATCCCCCATTCGCTATTCGCGTCTACCTCCGCCGCACCCACCACATCACGACCCCTGCCGCAAACACCGCAGCCGGCCATACTCCCCAGATGAACACTCGCAGTGCCATCAGGCTTGTCGCCGCGATCGGCTCCACCCGAGGAACCGGCACCGCTCCCCGGGCGATCCACTGTGTTTGTCCCTGTAGCCAATACAGCGTGTTGACGAATAGATCTGCATTCTCCGTCGGCGGCGGGTCAAGACGCAGGACGTCCCCCGGCGCCACCACCGGATTCTCCAGATAATCGCCCCGCACGCTTGCCCCAAAACCTATGACTGCGATCTTGCCCTTGCTCTCCTCACCCTCGCGCCGCTCCGCCGTCACCATCACGTCGAACGGTCCGTGCTCAGGCGGTGGATCCAGCGTCACTTTGCCCTCGGTCCGACGATTCTGAAGCTGATCGATGATTTGGATGATTTCCGACAGGCTCGCGCCGATGTAGTTCTCCTTGTCGGGAATGCGCAGGACCGTCTCGACCGTCACACCCTCCGGCAGTTTGTCTTTCACCTTGATCGTGCAGGCGTCGTTGATGAGGAAACGCGAGCCCTGCATGGGTTTGCCGACGGGATGGTCGAGGAAACCACCAGCCGGCATGTGATTGAAAAGGCGATGTGCCACCATAAACGTGTTCGCCTTCTGCCGGTCTGGCTCGATCCACACCACCCGCCGACTGTTGTCCACGACGATACCCCAATCGTTCGCCAACAACGGCCCGTAACCGTACGGCGGCGTCCGCGCAGGACCCCCGAAAGGCCCCCCGCCCCCGACCTCCCAGGTCGCCAGGAAGATCATCCGCGCGTCCTCCGCGAGCAGATCACGCATCTTCTGCCGTTGCTCCTCGCCGAACTCGGGTCCTGGCGGCTGCTGCCGATCGAACGGATTCGGCTGTGCGGGGGCCGCGGGAGGGAGAAGCACATAGACGTTCTCCGTCCCTTCCTCCGGCTCAGGTGCCGCCGCCTCCGGCGTTGCCAGATTCCAATCCACCACCTTGAAGTTCGCCGCCTCCAACCGCTCTCTGAGCTGCGACAGACTCCTCGACGGGATCCAACTCCGCGGCGGCGGCGGCGAGAACGGCCCTCGCTGCTGCGGCGCCGGCGGCTCGAACGCGACCAGCACGACCGTCGCAAACGGATGCCCCCGCGTCAACGCCAGGATCGCCGACGGAATCGCGCTGTCACCATTGAAGGTCCGGCCCAACTCCTCCGAGGCCGCCCCGGGCCCACCCACGCTCTCCTGCATCGGAAACACTTCCGAAAAACCAACGACGCGAATCTTCCCGTTTGCCTCGATCACCACCACGTTGTCCTGCTTCAACTGGTCGGCGACCGAGCCCAGCTTCAACTCGGGCAGCCCCTCGATCTCCTTAACCAACGTGTCAATGGCCGCCACCTTCTCGGACATCAACTGCCCCCCCCGCGCCGCATCCAGCATTGCCCTTGAGCCGTCATCCAGGCTTGACAGACGATCCGCCAATCCTTTCAGCAGTTCCTCGCACACCGAGGCGTTCTGCTCCATGATCGCCACGTCCTCCCGCGCGCCAACCAGCGCTTGCTTCAACTGCTCGGGGTCCCCGCGGTCCAACACGCTGAGAATCCCCAGCCGCGCCTGCGCCAACGTCTCCTCTGCCCGCTGAAGCACGTCCGCAACGGCCATCTGAAGACGGAGTGGGCCCACCCTCACCTGGGTCGTCCAATTCGGATGCTGCCTCACCATCGGGAACTTCTGGGCGAAATCGTCCACGCGCCGAACCAACGCATTGAGCTTCTTGCCAACCTGTTCCCCCTGCTCCTTCAGACCCCTGAGCGCCTCGGACGGATCCGCCGGCACCGGTGCATCCTGCTCCCCAACCACCTGCCGCAAGGATGACACGGCCTCATTCGCCTCGGCGGCGACCTGACGCAGCATCGCCACATATATCGAGTCCGGCTTCGACGTTTCCTCCGCCAACTCCGCCAATTCGCCCATCCGCAACGCGATGGCCTCGAAATGCCCCTTCACCTCCGTCAGGGCCGCCTTCGCCTTGGACGTCGCGTCCGCATACTTTGGGATTCCCCCCTCCGGCGCCAATTCCTCGATTTCTTCCGCCGCCTTCTTCAACGTTCTCTGATCAGCCTGGAATGTCGCCACCACGCTCGCAAACAACGGAAAATCACCCAGCCACGACTCCCGGTCCATCAACGCCCCGCACTCGAGCAATCGCCGCTGAACCTCCGAGTCCAGGTCCTTCCGCAGCGCCGCAAACGACGACAGGGCTTCCTGGTGCTTCTGCGCCTCGCCGCCAAAGGTCGAACTGATCTGCGCCGCCAGCTTCTCCCGCTGGCTGTCCGACGTCACGTACGTCACCTTCACATGGGACGCATACCGCTCCAGCTCGTCGCAGTAGTCCTGCAATCGCTCGATGTAGCCCTGCTGTTTCTCATCCTCCTCGTCCGGCGCGTACAGCACCCACATCTGAATGTCATCCGGATATCCATCCAGAATGCTCTTCGACCGATCGCTCAATCCATAATTCGAAAACGATGCCAAATCCTCGCGAACGTATTTGATCGAGCAGATCCAGTTCACCGCCACCACCAGCAGGGCCGCCACGATAATCGAAATGGCGACATTCGCCCCAATCGCAAATCGGTGCCCGCCCGACGTCGCCTCCACGCCCTTGCCACCCGAATCTACCGCCATCGCCTCGACTCCAGTACCTTCACCGCCAAGAACAGGAAGAATAGTGTGCTGCTCAGGAAGAAGAAGATTGACTTCGTATCAAGGATGCCTTTGCTGAAGTCGCCGAAATGATGCAAGATGTTGATGTACCCCAGCACCGTCCGCCAGGTTCCACCCTGCCACCCCGCGAAGGCATCCACAACCAGCGTGAATACGCTCAACAGCCCGATCCCAACGATCGCCGCAACCAACTGATGACGCGTCAGCGAACTGGCAAACACCCCCACCGCCACGTACAGTCCGCCCAGCAGAATCATCCCCACGTAGCCACAGATCACAACGCCCACGTCCGACGCCCCGTACGCGAACAGCAGCACCACGTGCACCAGCGTCGTCACCAACAGGGCCAGATAGAAGACAAACACGCCCAGGAACTTGCCGAACACCACCTCGAAGTCCGACACGGGTGCCGTCATCAGCGTCTCGATCGTCCCGCTCGCGAACTCGTCCGCCAACACCCGCATCGTCAGCAGTGGCATCGCGAACGCCAGCAGCCACGCCATGCCATTCAGCATCGTCCGGACCGACGCCTCCCCCCCCTCAACCAGCGTCTGCGTCATGAACAGATAGCCCGTGGCAATCAAGAACACCGCCGCCACGATGTACGCCACCGGTGAAAGGAAGCTCGCCGCAAGCTCCCGTTGCGTCAGTGCCGTCACGTTCCGCATCACGGCCGCACCTCCTGCTTCTCTGCCCGCTCTGCCTGTCTTGCGGTAATCTGAACGAAGAACTCCTCGAGGCTGCCCACCTCCAAGCGAAGCTCCCGCAAAGTCCAGCCCTTGTCCTTCACCAGCTTGAAGATCGCCTCACGAGGATCGCTCTTCTTCTTTGGCTCGATGGTCAGACGCTGCCAGCCGTTCTCCGACTTGGCCTCCACGCTATGCACGCCGTCGACCGCCGAGACCGCCTTCCTTACCTCCGCCTCCGGCCCTGATACCTCCGCGATCAAGCGCGAGCCCCCGAGAATCCGGTCCTTCAACTCGCCCGGCGACCCCGACGCCACGATCCTCCCACCGGAGATGATGATCGTCCGCTCGCACGTCGCCTCGATCTCCGGAAGGATGTGGCTGGACATGAAGACCGTGTGCCGCCGTGCCAAATCCCGGATCAGGTTACGCGTCTCCCGAATCTGCGTCGGGTCCAGCCCGATCGTTGGCTCGTCCAGGATCAACACCTTGGGATCGTGCAGTAACGCATCCGCCAGCCCCACGCGCTGACGCATCCCCTTGCTCAATTGATGGATCGGCCGATCGATGAAATCCCCCAGCCAGCACTGCTCCGTCACGCGTTTGATCGTCGCCTTCCGCGCCGCCCCGTCCAGGCAGCGGATCTTCCCGCGGAAGTTCAGATACTCCCGCGTCCGCATGTGGACGTCCAAGGGCGCGCTTTCTGGCAGGTACCCCACTGCACGACGAACCGCCATCGACTCGGAGAACACGTCATGCCCGGCCACCGACGCCGACCCCGACGTCGCCGGCATGTAGCAGGTCAGCACCCGCAGCGTCGTCGTCTTCCCGGCACCGTTGGGCCCCAGGAAGCCGACAATCTCGCCCTCCTCGATCGTAAAAGAGACCCCGTCAACCGCGCGGAGGTTCCCAAATGTCTTCGTCAAATTGTGCACACGAATCATCAGCGTCTCACGCCTCACAAACCCGATCTGTGATCCCACACAAGTCCCCCGGTTTCTCACAAACCGGGAAGCCCAAGACCTCCCGCCCCCTTCTCTGCCGCTACAGCCGCCTCAGACTCCACAGGCACCCCAACCAGAAACCGGCACCCTCCGCAGCGTACCCCCCACTGTCCCTGCAGTGCGGCACAAACCGTGTTTATCTACAGAACTCACACACGCCAGTCAAGGCCCCAACCTGCGTCCCTGTGTGTGCGCTACCTGCTCGTGGCAAGACTGTGGCACCGGCGTCTCGCAGGTGGTTTTCACGGTCGGGAACGGCCTTTCCGAACCGCTGTTCTCCCTTTTGCCAGGGCTGCTGCTCTGAGACTTCACACACGTCCCGCGTGTTGCTGTCGGGTGACACGAGCAAGCATCGCTCCTGAAGGACGATACGCCGCAAAGAAAGTCTGGCGGGGCGACGCCTGCCCGTGCTTCACGGTGGCAATCCTTTCACGCCGACAGATCAGACCCTCATCCCGACCCGCGGAGCCGCTCGTAGTCCTCCGGCGTGTTGACGTCAATCGGCATCGGGCACGTCGTGATGGCCAACTCCCGAACGGCGTCGGGATGCCGCCGTGCCAACTCGTTCAAGCCCAGGTCGTCCGGCCATTGCTCGATCTCCGCGAGCATCTCGACCGAGAAGATGGCCGGGTGGCCGCGGCGACCACCGTACGTGGCGACCAAGATGCCAGGCGGCTTGCGCGGCAGGCGATACGTCTCGGCCAGCGTCGTGATCGTCCCGCCTGTGACCTGAGGCTGATCGCCGAGCAGGATCATCACCCCGTCACGTGGCAACGGGGCGAACTCCGCCATAACGCAGCGGAGGCCAATCTGGACGGAAGTGAGCATCTCGCTGTCGGCATCGTGGTTGATCGCAACGCAGCACCGATCCGGCAACTCGTCGGCCAACAGTGTCCCAATCTCCGGGTTCGTCACGATGACCAGACCGTCCGCACTCGATTCCAGAACGGCGCTGGTGACCGCCTCCAGCACCGTGCCCTCACCATAGGGCAGCATCTGCTTGGGCCGCCCCATCCGCCGGCTCTGCCCAGCCGCCAGGATCATGGCGAATACCCGATGACCGTTCACAACGCCTCCCCCTCAACGCTCACCTCGAACGGCCCCTCCACACGCGTCGGTTTCTCGCTACGCCGAACCTCGATCAACTGCCCGACGATGCTCACCGCAATCTCGGGTACCGTCACAGCGCCGATCGCCAGGCCAATCGGCGAGTGTACGCGCGAAAGCTTCTGCCGATCGACCCCCAGCGCCTCAAGATTGTCGAAAATCGTCTTGATCTTCCGCCGGCTGCCGATCATGCCGATGTATCGGGCCTCGCTGTCGATCACCGCGTGCAGCGCCTGTTCGTCACACTTGTGCCACCGCGTCACGATCACCACAAACGTATTGGCGTCGATCGGTTGCTCGCGCAGTGTCGTCACGATGTCACCCACCACCGGCTTGATCGGCGGCGACAGGAGCCTGTCGCCGGCAAACTCGCGACGGTCGTCGATCACGACGACCTCGAAATCCAAACCCACCGCCAGCTTCGCGACCGCGGCACCGACGTGGCCCGCCCCGGCGATAACCAGCTTGGCGGGCGCCTCGATGTGCAGCCTGTATTCTTCCATACTGCCTTGATGCTCGACCTGCAACGAAACGAACGCCGGCTCACAACGCGCCAACGCCGCCGCCGCGTCCGCAAAGGGCCGCGCCGCCTCGACATCCACGATCGGCGTCACCGCCACTCGCATCCTCCCCCCACAGATCAGCCCGTCGTCCGAGTCGATGTCTTGGTCCAGGTCAAACGCCAGCAACTCGCTCCGGCCACGCCGCAACAGGCCAAGTGCCCGCTCGCGGACCTCCGCCTCGACGCGCCCCCCGCCCACCGTGCCCTCCGTCGTCGTGTCCTCGTGCAACAGCATCGTCGCCCCGGCCGCCTGCGGCGTCGAACCGTGCGTGCTGACAACGGTGCAGATCGCCACCCGGCGGTCTTGCGCGACCTCCCCGACAAGCGATCGAAACATGGCAACGTACGTATTCATGTCTGCGCCCTACACGAGCCCCGTGATCCGCTGACGCACATCCGACCTGGCTTGCCGCTTAGCGGCAAGAAACGGCTCACGACTCGGCTTGCCGCTTGCCGGACAAACAAGTAGCCCCGGGCTCGGCTTGCCGTTTGGCGGCCCTTTCAACCGTCACGCCTTCGCTGCTCGGCGCGACTTCAGGATCCCCCGTGCCGCCGGCGAGTCCTTCATCGGCAGCCGCGTGCGTCGAATCCCGTCGAACGAGTACAACGCTCCCGCCACAGCCGGCGCCGTCGGAACCAGCCCGATCTCGCCGATGCCTCGTGCGCCATACGGGCAATCCGGATCCGCCTCCTCGACAAAAACCACCTCGACATCAGGCATCTGATGCGCCCGAAGCACCCCGCAACTCCTCACGTCGTTCGACCTGACCTCACCGTTCTCGACAACGAACTCCTCGGTCAAGGCGTAACCCAGACCCATGTGGACCGCGCCTTCGATCTGGCCCTCGGCCAGCACGGGGTTCATGACGCGCCCCGCGTCATGCGCGGCCACCACTTTCTTGACTCGCCCCTCGTCATCCAGGATCACCACCTGTGTTGCGAAGCCATACGTCAGATGCGTCTTCGGATCAGGCACGTCGGCGCCGAACTTATCCGTCGCGTAGCAGTCCCACCGGCCCTGGTACACCCGCCCGATCAGGTCGCCGAGCGACCTGCCCGCGTCCAGATCGGCCCTCAGCTTGCGGGCCGCATCCATCACACCATGACAACCCAACACCGTCCCGCGGCTGCCCGTGGTCTGCCCGCAGTCCAGGTCGTCCCGCGTGTCCGTTGTCACGTGGAACAGTTCGGCAGGCAACCCGGTTTCCTCGACGGCCGTCTGGATCAGCACGGTGAACAAGCCCTGCCCCATCTCGGTGAAACCAGACCGAATCGTGATTCGCACGCCGGCCTCGGCGCCTTCATCTCCTGTCTTACTGACTTCTTGACGTTTCGACGTTTCGACGTTTCGATGTTTCAGCGTTTCGACGGTCAGACTGGCACGACCCCACTCAGGCAGGCCGTTCCCGATGCCGACGTTCTTGATCCCGCACGCGATCCCGGCATACTTGGCGTCTCGGTATGCGTCCTTGACCGCTTCAAGCGTCTTGCGGAGCCCAAACGGCTTTGTCATCCGCTGGCCCGTCAGGAAGACGTCGCCCGGCTCGATGATGTTGCGGCTGCGCATCTCCCAACCGTCGACGCCGACCTTCTCCGCCAGCATGTCCAGGCATCCCTCGATCGCGAATGCCGCCTGGTTGACGCCAAAACCCCGCATCGCTCCACAAGGTGGGTTGTTCGTATAGACCGCCAACGCCTCGACATCCACGTTCCGAACTCGATACGGCCCCGCCGCGTGCCCAGCGCATCGTTCCAGCACCTTCCCACCGACCGATGCATACGCCCCCGTGTCGCCGATGATCCGCGCACGCAACGCCGTCAGCCGGCCGTCCGCATCGCAACCGACTTGGTAGCGCAGCCGAATAGGGTGGCGCTTGGGGTGCAACCGCAGGCTCTCCCGCCGCGTGAGCGCCGTCTTGACCGGCACGCCCGTCAAGTGCGCCATCAGCGCCGTTTGCCCCTGAACGGACAGATCCTCCTTGCCGCCGAACGCCCCCCCGTTCGAGACCAACTCGACGTCAACCCGGTCCTTCGACAATCCCAGTATCTTGCAGATCTGCTTGCGGTCGTCGAAGATCCCCTGTCCCTGTGACAGCACATACAAGCCGCGCTCCTCAGGCGGCAGGTGCGCCACCGACGCGAACACCCCGCCACGCTGCAACCTGGCAAACACCGACGCGCGGATCGCCGACTCCGAATCCGCGCCTCCCAATCCGCCGGTCGTTATTCGACGCCCCCCATTCGCTGCTCGCAATTCGCCATTCGCTATTGGAATCGCAACACACGCCTCCGGCTCCAGGAACAGATGCTCGATGCGCTGTGTCTGCCACTCTCCCTCAACCACGTGGGCGCTCTTCGACAATGCCACATCGACGTTGCCCCGCGCCAACGTCGAGCGTTCGAGCAGGTTGCCCTTGTCATGCACCTTCGGCGCGTCAGGCTTCAGCGCCTCCCGCGGATCGACGACCGGCGTGCGGACTTCATAGTCGATATCGACCAATGCAGCTGCGCGGCGTGCCGCCTGCTTATCCGTCGCGACAACCGCCGCCAGCACGTCGCCGACGAACCGCGTCTCCTCGCCCTCGGCCACGAAAATCGGCCAGTCCTGCTCGATCAGGCCGAGAAACCGATCCCCAGGCACATCCTTCCACGTGACCACTCGCAGCACGCCATCCACCGACTCGGCCGCCGACGTGTCGATCCGCCTGACCAATGCCCGCGGGTGATCGCTGAACCGCAGCGCTCCGAACGCCATGCCGTCAATAGCGACATCGTTGACGAACTTGCGGTCCCCCAGCACGGCGGCATATCCGTCATACTTGGCCAGCCGCGTCCCGACTTCGCCCGTGCCATCCGCTGCCGGCAGCAGCTCACCCCGGCGGACCCGTGCCAGCAGCTCCACCGCGTCGATGATCTTCTTGTAGCCGGTACACCGGCACAGATGCGCCCGCAATTCGGCCTTGATCTCGTCGCGCGTCGGCTCGGGGTTCCGCTCCAGCAGGGCGTAGCTCCGCATCGCGATCCCGGGCGTGCAGTACCCGCACTGCACCCCACCGGCCCGCACAAAGCAGTCCGCGAGCTGCTTGCGAGCCTCCTCCGACAGCCCCTCCAGCGTCGTCACACGCTTGCCCGCCGCCTGCGAGGCCTTCATTCTGCACGATAGCATCGGCCTGCCGTTCACCAACACCGTGCAGCAACCGCACTGCCCCAACGGCTGGCATCCGTCCTTCGGCGAGACAATGCCAAACCGTTCACGCAGCGCATCGAGCAACGACAGGTCACAGCCGGCCTCCAGCGTGACGTCACGGCCGTTCAAGTTGAACGCGATCGGTTCGCAGTGGGCCTTGGCCGCCACCGTGACACTCCCTTGCACCCCTCGCGCGCGGGCATAGAACGTCTGCGAGTACGTATCTAGCGTATCTCAGACGGATGCCGCCAACAAGCCGCAGTGGCATGGCCAAGGAGCACCCAGGTGGCTGGCTCGACGTGGCAGAACGTCCGGCGCGGCCCGTGCCACTGGCAGCTTGCCTGCCAGTGTGTAGGCCCCATGTGCCCACCAGAGAGACCGCACGGGCGGACAAGCCTGCCTGTCGGCAGACAGGCCGCCCGTGGTACCCAGAATCGAATGCCTCCGGAAGTGTCACGGACGCGTGAGAGTGATGTATGGGGTCCTGGGGCATTATTGGGAAACCTGCTTCGCAGCAAGACCGGGCCGGCTTGAGCGACGGCTCGCTGCTGAAGGCTCAACAAAGGGGAGCGGTCTGGCTTTGGAGTGCGGCGGAGGCGCTGCCCGTCCAGTCGGCACTGGATGCCCATCGGGAGGTGGACGCGCTGCGATCGTCACGTACACGCGCCACGTTGTGGTGCCCCTCGGAGCGCAGGAGTCGCCGGATGCGTGGCGAGGACCCAGGTTGAACCAGAGCGAGCGTCGCGGCGTACAGTGTCGTAGGAGGTTGAAGCTCAAGTCCGCGGCGGGCGGGTACCGATCTAACTGCTACGACTCGCGGAGTTTACGCCAGTATTGCGGTTCGGCCGGCAGCTTGCCGAGCGTGATTGTGCCGGAGACTCCGGGCCGATTCCGAGACCCCGCCCAATACTCGATTCGTCCGGACATGCTGACGGCATCGAAGCTGTTGGAACGAGCGGTCCCCCCACGGGGCCTGGGCGTCATTGGCCCCACCTTGAACTGGTAGGGCGTGCAGATCAATGGGTCCCCTCCGTCGTTTGGGCCCTCTTCGTCACCGTTGGGTTGAATGCCGGATGCAACTGGCTCGTACAACACGTCACGCGGGGTACCTGTTCTGGGTGGCCAGCGAACAGGCCGCGGGTATCGGCGTAACGCGCTTCCTGCTCTTTCCGTTGGCGGCCTTTCTGATCGGCGAGAACGATTTCGGCGCTTTCATCACGGCTTTCAGCGTCGCGGCCATTCTCGGCACGACGCCCTCGATGGGGCTCAGCACCGGCCTGCTCCGGCACATGGCGGACTACCCCAAGGAAGAGCACGATCGTGTCTGTGGGACAGCCATGCGCATGTGCCACGTGGCCATGCTGATCATCATTGCCATCGGCTTGGTGTGCATGACGGTGGCCGGGATGATACGGATCACACCGGCGATGGTGCTTGGCTGTCTGGTGCCTCTGTCCTTGTCCCTGTATCCGGAGAATCAGCTTGCGCTCGCCTTGAGCGATCTACGCGTCAATCGCGAATTCCGACGGCGAGCGATGTGGGTGATGTTGCAGGCGGGATGCTCGGTGGTGGGAGGCCTGATTGGTGTACTGGTGGGCGGGCCTATCGGGCTGGCAAGTGGTTTTGCCTTGGGTAATGCGGTCGCGTACGTGTTACTTCGCCGGCGGCGCGCGGCCTGGATGAAGGAGCCCCACGATCCGCAGATCGCCAGCGTGCTCAAGCCGGTCTGGCTGCATCTGACGATTGCCGGCATGTTGCTGTTCTCAGGCCAGTATCTGAATCGAATCATACTGAGCGCGTGGTGCCCGTTCTCGGAGGTTTCGCATCTATACGGTGCGACCAGCGTGATGTTTCTCTTCCTCGTGCCGGTCTCCTGCTGCAATTACGTTTTGCTGAGCATGCTGGCGACCTACAAGTCGTTGGCGGATCTTTCGTATCAGGCCAAGATGCAGTGCGCGGTCCTCATGATAGGAACCGTGGTAGGGTTGCCGATACTGATGAAGATTGGCGGACCGCTCGTGTTGAGAGTCATGTTTCCCGAGTTCGCCTCGGAGTCGGCCAAGTTGCTGGACATTGTGGTCTGGGCGGTTCCGTCCAACGCCTTGATCCTTTTGTGGCGTCCGTTCGTGATAAAGTTCTACCCAGTGCAGGTTCATCCGATCGTCAACGCGATTGCCCTGTTGGCGCATCTTGTGCCCGTGCTGCTCCTCGTACCCTGGTTTGGCAGCCGGGGCGCGGCCTGGAGCCTCGTGTTCGGCTATGGCGCACAGGCGGTGGCAATGGTGGTGGTGCCGCCCATCATGAAGAAGAGGGACACGGCACCTCGTGTGGCTTCGGAGACGCAGCCGTGAAGCTGCCGGCACAACGGGCTGGCGGGCATCGGTGATCGCCATGGTCTGGATGACCTGATTCACGTAAGTCGAGAGATTTGGAAGCAAAATGGATCTTTTCCAGACGATTCCGATTGTGGAACGGTTCAGGCAGATACTGGAATCGGAGCACGCCGGTATCCTGATGATTGGGCTGTTTGTTGCGATCAGCGTGCTGATCGTGCTGGTGGTTCGGGGCGCCTACCGGCCGGTGTTGGCCATGTTGCTGGTCGGGCAGATGTTCTCGCAGCACGTGGGGCCCTCTCAGGGCATTCTGACATTGATGCGATTCGGCGCGATGTTTGCTCTGGTCTTCTTGGGCTTTCGCGGATTGAGCCAATTGAAGGGCTGCCAGGTTCTGATGATCGTGTACGGGCTCTTCATGATCGCCATGTCGCCGGTATCGAGTATTGCCTCCTGGAGCATTCAGCTTGGGGTGGGTTCCACACTGTTGGCGGTGGGGGTTTCGAGTGCAACGGCGTCCTACGTAACCGATCTCGACAGAGCGCGGAAGGTGCTGGCACTCGTGGCGCTGGTCAGTATAGCGTGGATCGTAGCCAACCTCACCGCGGGCTCGGCCGCGAAGACCGTGACGTGGGGCGGAGAGGGCAGGTTCGGAGGCCTGTCGGGGGGCACCGGGGCCACGGCGAATGTTGGTGGTTTCCTGACGCCGTTTCTGCTGTGGGGCTGCTTCTGGTGCTCGAAACGGATCTACAGGTACGCGTGTCTGGTCGGGCTTCTGGCTCTCATTCCGATGTTGGTGTACGTAGGACAGCGGATCGGCCTGTTCGCTGCGTTCGTCGGGGCGATTCCGCTGCTGGCCTTTCGCCTGAGCGCGAAACGCATCGTGTACGGCCTCGTCGTAGCCGTCATCGCTGGCGTTTTGAGCTTCCAGCTGTTGAACGTCATCAATCCTGCCGTGAGGAGCTACCTGATGGACAAGTACATCTACAAGGTAAAAGAGCTCTCCGGTCGGGAAGTACGGTGGGTGATGGCATTCCGATTGTGCATGCGATCCCCCTTGGTAGGACGTGGGGCCGGGACGGCTGACATGCTCAGCAAGCAGAGGTTCGGCGGGGGAGTGCATAACTCGTACTTGACGATCTGGTACGATGGAGGCATCCTGGCGATCCTCATTTGGGTTTATGTCATCATCGTGAGTCTCCTCCGGACCATGCGGGGGCTGTTCAGCCGGGCACCGCCGGAAGTGAAGGATATCCTGCGTTTGCTTCTCGGATGTCTGATGGCCTTGACAAGTCAGGCGTTTTTCGAAAGTACGCTGGCCAGCCCCACTAATCTGAACGTAGGGCTTTTCCTGTTGTGCATCACGCTGGTGGATCGCGTCCGCTCGATCACTCAGGAGTCGGCGCAGCATCTCGCCGGATTCGAGTACCAGGGCAGCCTGATGGACGTGCGCCAGGCCCAACAACAACCGAGTTGGTGATCCCGTTCTGCGCGACGGAGAGTCCTTGTTCGTGTGGGTCCCACACTGCTGGCGGTGGGGGTCTCGGGCGCAACGGCGCGTTACGTAACAGATCTTGACAGAGCACGGAAGGTGCCGGCGCTCATCGGGCTGGTCAGCGTAACCTGGATCGTGACCAGTCTTTTCGCGGGCTCGGCCGCGCAGGCCGTGACGTGGGGCGGACAAGGCAGGTTCGGAGGCCTGTCTCGGTGCACCGGCTCCACGGCGAATGTTGGCGGCTTTCTGGCTCCGTTTCTGCTGTGGGGCTGTCTCTGGTGCTCGAGACGGATTTACAGGCACACATTCTGGTCGGGCTTCTTGTCCTGGTTCCCATGTTCGTGTATAAGACCCGCAGACCGGAGTCTGGCGAACACGCGTGCATGACACAACCAAGACACGACCAAGACACGACCATGATAATGGGCGACATTTCGGGTTCACATCTCGCCTTTGGCTGGGTCGCCGTTGGGCTGTTCGTCGGCTACATGGTCTTGCGGTGGCGAAGCATGAGCCCGTTTCGTTTGAGCGTGCCTGGTATCGCCTTCACAACGTACATTCTCATTTTGTTGATTCCTGGCCTGCTGCTCGCGCCGTCCCAATGGAACTCAGTAGCAGCTGAGCGGTTTGTCGTCATCACGGTCCTTTCGGGTTTTTTGCTGCTGATGGGGATGGCGCTCTGTTCGATGGCGTATCCGGCACCGAAGATCGATCTGCTGGAATACATTCGTGCCCCCGTTGTCATGCCCACCCGAGGTTCGTGGCTCTGGGTGATGACGTTTTTTGCCGTCATCGTGGTGATCGCCGTAGCCTTGCGATACTATCTGACGGGGCGTGTCCCTGTGCTTTATATGTTGACTCACGCGCATGAATACGATGCGATCCAAGAAGCCAGGTTTTCGGTGAAGGAGCTTGGACAATCGTGGGGCCTCTTTCGCCGCGTTCAGATCTACTACATGGCGTGGTCTGTCATCCTGATCCTACCCTTCATTGTCGTCATCGCACAGGCCATGCATCAAACGACTAAGCGATCACTCTGGCGCAACATCTTTTGGATAACTGCCGCTGTCGCGCTGCTCCTGGGAGGGTGGGACGCCAGTAAGTCGAGGGCGGCACAAATGGCGAGCGTCTTACTCGCCAGTGCTCTTTTAATTCGCGGGCGCATTACGTGGAAGCTCGCGCTTGGCGTGGTTCTTGTATTGATCATGCCGGTTGCCCTGGCGATCATCATCCATCCCACTTACATAGCTCGTTCGCAGATTTACGCCGCGATGTTTAGCAGGGCGTTCGTGACGCCGGCGGAACTCACATATCAGTATGTTGCCATGTTCCCAGACTACTATGAGCACACTTGGGGGCGAGGGACATTCTGGATGGGCGCCATGCTGGGGCGTGAACCGGCACACATCCCGCTGATGGCTGCCCGTTACATCACGGGCAATCAGAGCACGCAGACCTACATGAACTGCGGGTTCATTGGCACAGGATGGGCGGAGTTCAGCTATCTTGGTGTTGCGGGTTACTCGCTGATGGCGGGCGGCTTGTCGCAATTCATCCAGAACTTCGTTATGAGAAGATCGACGCACGGAAAGAAGCTCCATCTACTCTTCCTCCAGGCGTGCCAAGTCCCTTTGTGGACCGTCATATTGGCTTCAGCGGGCATTACACAGTTTTTCGTTGGAAACGGGTTGATCCCCAGCCTTGTGCTGGTGTGGTGGCTGGGGAATAAGCTCTACGGCACCGACTCCTTCGGCGTCCACGCACCCTATGGGTGCGTAACGCAATGAAGTGCAGCGAGATTCAGTACGGGCGCACACAAAGTCATGGCATTCGGACCTGCAAAACCGCGATGATTGGGTCTGTGAGCGTTGTCACGGTCGTCGGCGCGAGGCCGCAATTCATCAAGGCGTCGGCGGTCAGCCGGGCAATTGCTCGTTTCAACGCCGAGAACGCGGCGAGCGCCCGCTTGGACGAGGTCATTGTCCACACCGGCCAGCACTACGATGAGGGTATGTCCCAGGTCTTCTTCGACGAGTTGGAGATTCCAGCGCCGCGGTACAACCTCGGGGTAGGCTCGGCAGGCCATGGGCAGCAGACCGCCACCATGTTGGAGCGGATCGAGCAGGTCCTGCTCAAGGAGAAACCGGACTGGGTCCTGGTCTATGGCGACACGAACAGTACACTGGCAGGAGCCCTGGCGGCCGTCCAGTTGCACATTCGGGTGGCCCACGTCGAGGCTGGCCTGCGGAGCTTCAATCGTCGCATGCCGGAGGAGATCAACCGGATCATGGTCGACCGCATGGCCAGCCTGCTGCTCTGTCCCACGCGCGCGGCAGTCGACAATCTGGCCCGTGAAGGTATCACCGGCGGCGTTCGGAACGTTGGCGACGTCATGTACGATTCCGTTCTCTTCTACGCGGCACTGGCTGCCGAACGCAGCAAGATCCTCTCGACCTTGTCCCTGAAGCCGAGGACTTACTTCCTGGCGACGGTGCACCGGGCGGAGAATACTGAAGAGCCGGGCCGGCTTGAGGAGATCATCGAAGCGCTTGGCAGTGTTGATGCGCCGGTCATTCTTCCGCTTCATCCGCGGACCCGGAAGGCTATGCGCTCACGGTCAATCGAGGCGGCCGGGCGGCTCCGCGTCATCGGTCCCGTGTCTTACCTTGACATGCTTGTGCTGGAAAAGAACGCCCGGGGGATTCTGACGGATTCCGGCGGGATGCAGAAAGAGGCGTACTTCCTGGGCGTGCCGTGCGTCACGCTTCGGAATGAGACCGAATGGGTCGAGTTGGTTCAGGTGGGGGCAAACTTCTTGGCAGGCTGTGATCGCCAGCGGATCCTGGATGGTATAGCCTGGGCCGCGAGGTGGAGTGGCACCGCGCAACCGGAACCGCTCTACGGAGACGGCAATGCAAGTCGCGCTGTGGTGGAGCACCTGACCGCCGAGATGCCGGGGGCGCCGGGAGACCCGCGTGCGTGCGCGGACCACCCGTGTAAGGAGGGAGCGGTCTGGTGTCATCCGGTGTAACATCATTGGTTTTTGCGAGGCAGTCATGCGGATTGCAATAGTCGATCCTTACTTCGTCACCAATATGGGCTACCAGACGACGGGCTGGTTCAATGCGCTGGTAGCCGGTGGACATCGTGTTCGCGCGATCTGTTCTTGTTATGTTCCCACAGTCCTGCACGGCCGCTACGATCCTCCGTTCGCGGAGGGCCTCGAGGAAGTGAACGGCGGGGAAGTGCTGCGTTTGCCGGGTCGCGAGTTGCCACATGACATCATCAAATGCCCGGGCGTCTTGCGTGAATTGCTCGATTTCTCTCCAGAGCTGACGCTCGCGGTCTACCCAGGGACCATGTTTGCGCGCGAATTGGTCTCCCGCCGCGCCGTTTTGCCAGGCGGTCTGTTCAGTATGTTCGGCGAGAATCGAGCCCAGCGTGAGGTGGTGGACCCAAGTGTTCGGTCCAAGATGAAGAGGGCCATGTTCGATGTCGCGTTCTTCGCGCTGAAGCGCCCCTATTATCAGAGAATCATGGCTGCCAGCGACGTCCTGTTGATGCAAACACCGGACACGCTGGACTTCCTCCTTCCGAGGGTCGCGAGAGGCAGGCGGCTGGCGCGTTTCAGGGCCAAGTCCGCGCTGTTCTTCCTGGGATTCGACAAAGCCGTTTTCCACGTGGACGCCGACGCCCGGCGTGCCGAAAGACGACGGTTGGGGATCGGTGACGATGAGGTCGTTGCCCTGTACGCGTGCAAGATCACCGCCGTCAAACGATTGGGGCTATGGGTATCGCTGATGGCTGCCGCGATGCGGCAGGTTCCCAAGCTACGAGCCGTGCTCGTCGGCATACGTGACGGCGATCCCGAAAGCGCGCGGACCTTGTCTTCGATCGAGGCGACGGGGCTGAGAGATCGCTTCATTTGTCTGCCGTTCGCGAGCCGGGAGGAACTGCCGAAGCTCGGCAATGCTGCCGATTTCGGCGTATGGCATCTGCATCCTGCGATCACCATTCAGGAGGTGATGGGAACGGGCCTGTACATGGTCCTGACAAATGACGCGACGGTCTCGCACCTGGTCGCAGATCCGGAGACTGGACGCTATTTCCGCAGGGAGGACTTCGCCCAAGCCGAGAAACTGGTGATCGAGACGGCCAGTGCTTTCCTGGAAGGTCGGCCCTTGGCCAGTCCCGAGGCTCGCCGGCGCCGCGCGGAATCGAATGCGGGGCGTTTCAGCTACCATTCATTGGCCGAGAAGCTCATGGCGGCGGCCCAGGACCTGCCAAACGCCGTGCGCCATCTCCATTTCGATTACGCGTGCCGCCAGGACGCAAGTGAAAGGTCGCGATGAACGTTGAGCCGCCGATACGCTTCAAGATCAAGAAGTGGTTTCGCTGGAAACGAAACGCCGTGTTCATGTGGACGATGCGCTGGTTCGGGTACCGCTTCAAGAAAACGGGCAGGTGCTTCTTCTGCGCGGGGACGTCGTCCGTTTTCAAGAAGAACAGCATCACAGTCGGAGACTATGTCTTCATCAATCGTAACGCCTTCCTGTTCGCAAACACGCAGATCGGGCACTTCGTTGAGATGGCCGCCGACGTGGCCATCGTGGGAGGAGACCACCGGTTCGACTTGGTGGGGGTGCCGCTGTGGTTCTCCGGTCGCGCCGGAATGAGCGAGCAACTGACGATCATCGAAGACGACGTCTGGATCGGACACGGTGTCACGATCATGGCGGGCAGGCGTATCGGGCGCGGAGCGATCGTCGCGGCCGGTTCCATCGTCACCAAGGACGTTCCCCGGTATGCGATCGTGGGCGGAGTTCCCGCCACGGTGATTCGATACCGCTTCACGGACGAGGAGCAGAAGCGCCACGACCGGTCGCTCGACGAGTTGATCCAGTGCAAAGATCCCGAACTCGAGGCTTACCGCAGATTTGTCGAACTGACTGGGGAGGAGCCGCAGATGGCGTGAAGCAGGCAGATGAAACAAGCCTGCCAGGGCGCCGATCAGGTTTCGTGGGAGGCGTGTGCCGTGCGTCACGCTTCGGAATGAGACCGAATAGGCCGCGTTAGTGCGTGTGGGGGCCAACTTCTTGGCAGGCTGGGATCGCCATCGTATCCTGAAGGGCGTCGCTTGGGCCGCAAGGGTGAGTGGGCTCACGCAGCCCAAGCGGTTGTACGGAAGCGGCAACGCGAGGCGCGCGGTGGTCGAACACCTGACCACCGGCACGGAGACGGCGCGACGGGCGCCGCCCAATCGCAAGGGCCGGCAGTTGCGGCGGATGGCCCCTTGTGGCCCCCCGCAACGATACTCAGGAGACACGGATGCGGATTGCGATCGTTGATCCTTACTTTATCAAGGGCCTGGGCTACCAGACGACGGGCTGGTTCGACGCTTTGGTTGCCCAGGGGCATCACGTCCGCGTATTCTGTTCGTGCTATGTCGGTAACGTTGTTCGTCACCTCTATGATCATCGTCAACCGTTCGTGCAGGGGCTCACAGAAGTAGATGGGGGAGAGGTGCTGCGTCTGCCGGGCCGACAACTGCCCCGCGATATCGTTGAATGTCCCGGCCTCGCGCGCGAGGTGCTGGCCTTTTCTCCGGAGACGACCTTAGCGATCTATCCCGGAACCATGTTCGCCCGTGACCTGATCGCCCATCGTGATATGATACCGGGCAGCCTGTTCAGTACGTTTGGCGAGAATCGGTGCCAGCGTGATGTCACGGAGACTGGTATCCGGCCCAAAGCCAAGAGGACCTTGCTCGATGCCGCCTTTTTCCTGCTCAAGCGCCCCCATTATCAAAGGGTTATGGAAGCCAGCGATGTGGTGTTGATGCAAACGCCAGACACGCTTGATTTCCTCCTTCCTCGAGTCGCGAGGGGCAAGCGTCTGGCGCGGCTGAGCGCCAAGTGTGCTTTGTTCTTTCTTGGCTTCGACAAGGCCGCTTTCCACGTGGACTCCGAGGCACGAAGCGCCGAACGACGGCGGTTAGCGATCAATGACGATGATGTCGTCGCCCTGTATGCGTGCAAGATCACCGCCGTGAAGCGATTGGGCTTATGGGTTTCGCTGATGGCAGCCGTGATGCGGCGCGTTCCCAAACTGCGGACCGTACTCATCGGCATTCGCAATGGCGATCCGGAGAGTGCGCGGGTCCTGTCCTCGATCGAGGCGACCGGGTTGAAGGATCGGTTCATCTGCCTGCCGTTCGCGTCGCGCGAGCAATTGCCACGACTGGCCAATGCCGCCGATTTCGGCGTTTGGCATCTGCATCCCGCCGTTACTATTCAGGAGGTCATGGGTACGGGTTTGTACATGGTGCTGACAAACGACGCAACGGTCTCACACTTGGTGGCGGATCCTGAGACTGGGCGATACTTTCACAAGGGGGACTACACACACGCCGAGGATCTGGTGGTCGACACGGCCAATCTGTTCATCGAAGGTCACCCCGTGGGAAGCCCCGAGACCCGGCTGCGCCGCGCCGAGATGAATGCGGCGCGCTTCAGCTATAAGGTCTTGGCCGAAAAGCTCGTGGCGGCCGCCCACGATTTACCGAACGCCATGTCCCATTTACACTTTACTGATGAACGCGCGCCGGGGATGGGCGACAACATCTGATGACCTCTACAAAGGAAACAATCAAGGAGCACGCAAGGAGGGCAATATGGCAGGTATTTCCGGTAACACCTGGCACTGCGGGGGCATACATTGATGCATTGCAATCGGCATCCCATAAAGCCAATATCAGATCATACGCCATCGTTAGTAGATGGTACGCATACAACACAAAGAACGTTGTGATGCTGTTTCTCCCTCTGACCGACCGGACCAAGAAACGCAACACGCTGATTAGGGTTGTTCGTGGCTCTGAACTTCTTGCCGGCTACGTACTTGTCTGGTTAGCGGCATTGGTGATGCGGCCCGTAGTCAGCATTCACATGGCCGGCATCTTCTGGTTTGTTTGGTTTTTCTTTCACTTGTGCAAGCTGGCCCGTCTTCGGGTATGTGTGACATGTCACGATGTGGCAAACGGGAACCTGAAGATGACCGAGCAGCGCTTGCACATGCTTCGTGCTGCGGACAGGCTCGTTGTCCATAGTTCCGCCGCACGGCGTCTCCTGCTCGGGTACCTTGGGGATGAGGGTGCTGATCGTATTGTACAGTATAGTTTCCCATTTAGTTCATATGATTCGATTCTGTCACAAGAGAAGATGAGAACGTCCGCAATGACGCTGGATGACGCTGTGGGTGATGCGGATGCCGACATCTTTTCGTTCATTGGTGTAGTGAGGCCTGCCAAGGGTATAGAAACGCTTGTGAAGGCATGGAAGACCTGTAGGGACAGGCAGAAGGCTAGACTCTTGATTGCGGGGAAATGGGCTGGCATGCCTCAGGCTACCAGGGATGAGGTCGACGAACTTGAAAACTGTGTAGTTCTGGACAGATTCCTGACTGATGAAGAGTTCGTGTATTCCATCAGGATGTCAAAATTCGTGGTGTTTCCGTATCTGAGTTATTCGCATAGTTCGGTTCTGATATCGTGTGCGAGGCATAATGGCGCAGTCATAATCAGTGACATTGAGCTGTTCCGAGAATTCCTACCTGATTACGACTTAACCTTTCCATGTGGCGATAGTGCAAGGCTTGCAGCGTTACTTGACAAAGCGGCTGCTTTGTCAAAGGAGGAGAGGGAAATTAGGGCGAAGCAACTGAGGGATGCTGTAGAAGAGCATGATAAGAGGCTGGTGACGGGACTCATCCATGCCTATGAACTGTGAATTCTCGCGCAGACACGCGTGGCGAGATGGTTGTGGCACAAGGGTTCACGGCGGGACTCCCTAGAAGGCGGGCAGCCCTGGCTGGGGTTTCAACGACAAGGCTTGACGATGTACGTCCTTGGAAAGACCTGGTGTAACGGGTACCTGGACTATCACCTGTCCGCCGGACTGGTAAGGGTCCGCGTGTCGGCGTGGTGGGTCTTGGAGCAGCTTCGCGATGTGACCTGGGAGCAGCCCAGGAACTTGCGACGGGTCTGGAACTACGTTCGCGAGGTGGGCGTCGCGGCGGTCATTCGCAAGATCCGATCGCGGCGAGCGGAGTGGCTGAAGAATCGACGCGTGCTCGCGGTTGGATTGGGCGAGGTCATCGAGGGTGGCGACGCCTCCGGCTATCCGAATGGGTGCCCGGTCGTCTTTGTGGCTTTGTGTCATCCTGAATGCGTCGAGCGGGTCGTTCTACCACCGGAGTTGCTGGCGAAGATTCCGAAGGATCTGTTCGAACGCTTCCATCATCCCGGCGGCATCCACCTGTTTAGTGAGGCCGTCCCGGAGGCTCATGCCGATTGGACGGACGTTGCAGGTTGGAGTCGGTTCTCCGGAACTCCCGTCAGCGATTCGGCGCAGGCGATCCTGGAATGGGCCCGGCGGGAGTTCGAGAAGTTCGACGCGATATCGGCGAGGATGCTCTCGCTGGCCCAGGCCACGCCGGTCAACGAGCGCACGGTTCGGCCCGGCTCGAGCACTGGGGGGCTGACGGCGGTGCTTTTCGGCCTCGGCAACTACGCCAAGACTTGTGTGCTCCCGAACCTTGACGCCGACATGCGCCTGACCTGCATTCACGAAGTCGACCCCACCCAAATCGGAAGGCTCGACGACAGGCAAACGGTTGCGCACGACACGGCCGAGTTCATTCGACCGGAGGAGAAGTACGACGTTTACCTGATCGCCGGGTATCACCACACGCATGCAGACCTGGCCGTCCACGCGCTGCGCAGTGGAAGTTGGGCCGTGATTGAGAAGCCGGTCGTGACCACACGGGAGCAACTGGCGAGCCTGCTTTCGGCGATGGAGGAACACCCCGGCCGTGTCTTCGCGGGTTTCCACATGCGTTACAGTCCGCTTTGGGAACTTGCTCGCCAGGACCTGGGCGTTCCTGTCGGAGAGCCGATACACTACCACTGCATCGTGTACGAGGTTCCTCTGGTACGGCGGCATTGGTACAATTGGCCCAACTCCCGAAGCCGCGTCGTCAGCAACGGCTGTCACTGGCTGGACCATTTTCTTTACATGAATGGCTTTAGCGCGCCGGCCCGTTACGATCTGTGGAGAGGAGGCAATGGAGACCTCCACGCGAGTGTGGAACTGGAGAACGGTGCCGTCTTCGGCATGCACCTGACGGACATCGGAAGCCGCCGAATCGGGGTCCAGGACCACATCGAGCTGCGCGCCAACGGCGTCACCGTGAGGGTGCAAAACACCGGACGGTACTCCTCCGAGGACGAGCATCGGATCATTCGCAAGAAGCGCATCAACAAGGCGAGCCTCCACCGCATCATGTACGGCACGATCAGCCGTCGGATTCTGCGAGGCGAGCCGGGCGATTCCGTGGAATCCGTCCGATCAAGCTGCGAACTCATGCTTGCGCTCGAGAAGCTGCATGAACAGACCGACGAGTGAGGAGTACGATTGATGCATGGAGAGGTACTGCGTGTGCGGCATCTGCGGCTACGTTGGTGATCACAAGCCCGAGTTGTTGGAGCCCATGTGCCTCGCCATGGCGCACCGGGGACCCGACGACATGGGCACCTGGCATGATCCTGCCAGCGAAATCGGCCTCGGTCACCGCCGGCTGTCGATCATAGATCTCAGTCCCGCCGGCCATCAACCCATGTCGAACGAGGATGGGACCATCTGGATCTCGTTCAACGGGGAGATCTACGACTTCCAGCAGCACCGGCAATACCTGATTGAGCAGGGCCATCAGTTCCGCAGTCAGAGCGACACCGAGGTCCTGATCCACCTTTACGAGGAAAAGGGCGTTGGATTCCTCGCCGAACTTAACGGCATGTTCGCCTTGGCGATCTGGGACGGTCGTCGTCGTCAACTGCTGCTGGCCCGCGATCATGCGGGCATCAAGCCTGTGTACTACTGGCAGGACGGGCGGCGGCTGTTCTTCGCGTCGGAGATCCGGGCGTTGCTGCGTGTTCCGGGCCTGCCCCGTGAGTTGAACCCACAGGCGATACCCGACTTCTTGACCTTCGTGTACGTTCCCGGAGACGCGACGATGCTCAAGGCGATCAGGAAGATCGAACCGGGGCACTATCTTCTTTGGCGGGACGGCCGCGTCGAGGAGAAGCAGTGGTTCTCCATGGCCTACGAGCCGGACGAATCCGTACCTGAAGATGAATGGGTCGAGCGGGTGCACGACACCTTCATGCGGACCACGCGGCGGCAGATGGTCTCGGATGTCCCGCTTGGTGCGTTTCTCTCCGGGGGGCTGGATTCCTCCGCCATTGTCGCGTGCATGCGGCACAGCTTCCCGGATCGGGAGATCAAGTGCTACACGTATTACTATGACGAGGAGGATATGGCCCGCGACCAGTTTGAGCGCGACTTCCCATACGCGCAGAAGGTCGCCCAACTCCTGGACGTGACCTTGCAGAGCTTCCCGTTGAGAGCCGACGTGGTCTCACTGCTGCCCAAGATGGTATTCTCGGTCGAGGAGCCCAACGGAGATCAGGCGATCTTCGCGAGCTACCTCATATCGAAATGGGCCCGGGAGGATGGGACGACGGTCCTGTTGTCCGGCATGGGCGGAGACGAGGTGCTGTTCGGCTACCGGAGCTTCCAGGCTTTGCGTTTGTTTGAACGGCTCAGGTGGGTCCCGCGGTGGTTGCTGGGGCCGGGCTTGGCCGTGGGGACGTCGCTCGCATCCGCCGTGCGGGGCGCGCAGAGTGCGATTCCGCGCCGGCTGAGGGTCTTCCGAAGGGCGCTGCAAGGGGACGGATTCCAGCGGTACATGGCCCTCTCCGATTGGTCCAGTCCGGACATCCGACAAGGCCTGTTCACCGGTGAGTTCGCCGACAGGCTGCGGCAAGCCGAACCGCACGCGGACTTCGTGCGAACGTACTACGACGGCTTCGAGGGGACTGGGGAACTGAACCGCCGGTCGCACGTACTCATTCAATCGTTCATGGGCGCGCACAACCTGATCTACACGGACAAATCGAGCATGGCCGTGTCTTTGGAGGTCCGCGTGCCGTACATGGACCTCGAGCTGATGAGGCTTTGCGCACGGATACCGGAGCGCTACAAGCTGAAGGGCCAGACCACGAAGTATCTGCTAAAGGCTGCCATGGAACCGTACCTCCCACGGAACGTGTTGCACCGCAGCAAGAGCGGTTTCGGCGTGCCGTTGCGGAAATGGGTGGCGAAGGACTTGAGCCCGGTCATTCGCGAACTGCTATCGCCCGAGCACACGAAGGCCCGTGGCCTCTTCAAACCTGAGGCGATCCAGCGGATCCTCCGGGAGAACCACGAGAACAAGGCCGACCACGCCTACCTCATCTACGCTTTGTTGGTGCTCGAGTTGTGGTTGCAGACATTTGTCGACCGCGCCGGCGAGGAGGTGACGCTCTGAAAGGATGAAGGGTGAAGGATGAAGGATGAAGGATGAAGGGTGAAGGATGAAGGATGAAGGGTGAAGGATGAAGGGTGAAGGGTGAAGGATGAAGGGTGAAGGGTGAAGGATGAAGGGTGAAGGATGAAGGATGAAGATGAGGAATGGAGGACGGAGGATGACGGAAGCATGAAAGGAGACTGTCGAGGCGCTGGGCAGCCAGGTGCATACGTCGTCGCGAGGACACGAGCCGCACAGGCGGGGCTTGCAGTTTGGCGGAATCCCCAACACCGTGACGCGGTTACCTGGACGTTTCTGCGCCTTGGTGCCTTGACGTTTTGATTTCTTGACATGACTCACGACAGCGTCCCCAAGCTGGAGATACGGCATCAATGTGCCGGACGGGCCCTACATGCTCGGCCGGACGGCACGCTCTACGTCGGCCGGAAGTTCGACATCTATCGCTCAAACGACGATGGACGGACGTGGACATTCGTGGCCTCGATGCCCCGCTCGTTCGGAAGGCGGCTGGCGGAGGCGTCGCGACTGGCGTGTCGACTGCTTCGGCACGAGGTCAAGGCGTTGGCCGCGTTGTCCGACGGCACGCACGTGGCCTGCAATCGCCAGTGGGTTTACTACGCGCGGCCCGGGGACCGGCTGATGTGCCCGAGCGCCGTCGACGAGCAGGACGGGCGTCTGTTCCCCTCCATGACGATCACGGTGGGGCCGGAGGACCGCGTGATCTGGGGCGAGTACAACTCGAAGACCGGCCATAACCTGCCGATGCGTCTGTACGTGTCCGATGACCGTGGCCGAAGCTATCAGGTCGCCCATGTCTTCGATGGCGGCAGCATCCTGCACGTGCACAACCTGTTCTATGACGAGCGGCTACGGCACTATTGGGTATTCACAGGCGATCACGACCACGAGCCCGGCATAGGCTGTCTGTCCGCCGACCTGAAGCATTTCGAATGGGTCTGCCGTGGCGACCAGCGTTACCGTGCGGTGGAGGTGTTCGATTTTGGCGATCACCTGATCTACGGCATGGACACCGAGATGGAGGCGAACGCGGTCGTGCGGTTTGACAAGGCGACGGGTCGCGTCGAGCGGCTCCAGGAGTTGGACGGCGGTTGTATCTACGCCTGCCGGTTTGGCGGCCTGTACGTCCTGTCAACGACCGTCGAGCCCTCGAAGGCGAACGCTTCAAAACAGGCCTCGCTGTGGGTTTCACGCGACGGTGAACACTGGAGCAAGGCCTTCGGCGCCGAGAAAGACGGATGGCATCCCGTCTACTTTCAATTCGGCTCACTGGTCTTGCCGCGCGGGGCGAGTGGCAGCGAGGTGATCCTGTTCAGCGGCCAGGCACTAAAGGGCATCGACGGCAAGGCGATGGCAGCGCGGTTGACGGAGCCGCCGTAACGACCCGAGCCGCGGGCTTCAGCCCGCGCGGTCTATCGTATTCGAGAGGCCGGATACGATAACGAAAGGCCGCACAGGCTGAAGCCTGTGGTTGACCTTCTGGAAGCTGGTTTCGATCGGGAGGAGACTATTTCTATCCGCCACAACCTGGAGCTTACTCGAAGACTCGGCATTCGGTGGGTGCTGTGGCGCCTGGGATATGCGCTGCGCATGAAGAGCGGCCTGCTCAAGCGGCGCTTTCCAGCCGTGGCGTTCGACAAGACGGAATTGAGCGACGTCGTCCGAGCCGGCACGCCAACCGAGCCGGAGGCGTACCACGCGTTTCGCGAATCAAGTCCCGCCCGGTTCCTCTTCCAGCATGGCAGACTCCCTGCTTCGGCAGTGCTGCATGACATCGTCACGGAGGCGGGAAGCCGTCAGACGCTCGACGTCGCCGACGACTTCTGCCGTGGGCGGTTCCTTTACTTCAGCCGCCACGTCCACAATCTGGGCTGGCCCGTCGATTGGCTACTGAACCCCTTCACGGGCGGCCGGCACGACGCGCGGACGCACTGGTGCGATTACGCCACCTTCGCACCGGGCTTGGGCGACATCAAGGACGTGTGGGAGCCGTCTCGCTTCGCCTGTGCGTACTGGCTGGTCCGTGCCTACGCCTTAACGGGTGACGAGAAGTACCCGAAGGCATTCTGGGACCTGTTCGAGTCGTGGTGCCGGCAGAACCCGCCCAATATGGGACCGAACTGGAAGTGCGGGCAGGAAACGGCGTTCCGGACGATGGCATGGTGCTTCGCCCTGTACGGCTTCTGGCACGCGCCGGCCACCACCGCCCGACGAGTGGCGGACATGGTCAAGATGATCGCCATCCAGGCCCATCGGATTGCGCGGAACATCGATTACGCGATCTCCCAGAACAACAACCACAGCATCAGCGAGGCCGTGGGGTTGTTGACCGTCGCCTTGCTGTTCCCCGAATTGAGGGGGTGCGAGGGATGGCTGAGGCTCGGGCGGGACACGCTTGAGAGCGACGCCCGTCGCCAGATATATCGCGATGGCAGCTTCGTCCAACACTCGACGAACTACCATCGCGTGATGTTGCACGATTACATCTGGGCGATCCGGCTGGCGGAGCTGAACGGCAAGCCACTGTCGCGGGAACTGACCGATCGCGTGGCCAAGGCCGGTGAGTTCCTGTTCCAAGTGCTCGATGTTGACAGCGGGCGCGTCCCCAACTACGGCGCCAATGACGGTGCCCTGATCCTGCCGCTGGCCGCGTGCGATTACGTGGACCATCGCCCGACCGTTCAGGCGGCGCGATACCAGGCAACAGGACAGCGGACGCTTGGGCCAGGCCCGTGGGACGAGATGCCGCTGTGGCTATTCGGGGATGTGGGGGTCGTTGGCGGACGTAGGGCCGCACGGGCTGAAGCCCGTGGCTCTTCTTTGAATGATGCCCATGTCGGACCGGAGTCCGAGGGCAGACCGACTTCCCAACGGCTTGATGCGGGAGGCTACTACACGCTACGTGGCACGGAGAGCTGGTGCATGATCCGCTGTCACAGCTTTCGCAGCCGGCCGGCTCAGGTGGACATGCTTCATCTTGACTTGTGGTACAAGGGGATCAACGTCCTGGGAGATAGCGGCTCGTACAGATATTATGACCCCGAGAATCCGCTCCTGGAGCGATACTTCAAGGACATCAGCGCCCACAACACGGTCGAGATCGACGATGCGTCTCCGCTGGAGCTGTTTTCCAGGTTCATCTGGCTCCCGTGGCCCAAGGCCAGGTGCTTGGCGCACGAGTCTGATCGTTGGCAAGGCGAGCACTTTGCCTACCGCCGCTCCCCGTGGAACGTGACACACCGCCGGAGCGTCGTGCGCGCGGACGAGCACAACTGGGAAATCACCGACGAGATCCTGGGACAAGGGCGCCACAGACTGACACTCCGCTGGCACCTGGCAGACGGCGTCTTCCGTCTTGACGAAGACAACCGCTGCCTGGAGCTTGATCTGCCCTGCGGTTGTATCACGCTCTGCGTCGAGTGTCCGGCCGGGTTCGACATGAGAGTCTGCCGGGGAGCGAAAGAGCGCGATCAGGTTATCGGCTGGCGGTCCGATTACTACGGCGAATGCGTCGCCAGACCCACCGTGGAGGTCACTGGCTGTTGCACGTGCCCGGCCAGGTTTGTCACGCGCATCTGCCTGCGTTAGGATATCGCGCACGTGAGGAGCGGTCGCTCCGGCCACCCGTTGGAGGATATTCATGGCCAAGATTAGAGAACGTCGGCACGATATCGACATTGCCCGCGCCATTGCAATGATAGGCGTAGTCTGGCTTCACATAAACACGTACTTCTGGATCAACTACGAACTTGAGTACTTCCACGGCGAGGCTGCTGCCGACTTCCGCGCCGTGGCTGTGGGCAGGTTCACCGTAACCGTCTTCATGTTCGTGGCCGGCATGACCTTGTCGTTCAGCAGCCAGCCCTACCGCACGCTCAGGCAATACGGGCGCTTTGCCGGCAAGAAGTTTGCCCGTTTGATTCTGCCCTTCCTGGCGGCTTCGTTGGTGACACTGGCGGTGAAGCTGGTTGCCCCAGGCAGGGGATGGGCGGAAGTGCGCGAGAACTGGCTGGGTACACTCATAGCCCCGGAGGCCGGCGCGGCACCGCATCTGTGGTTCTTGTACTGCCTGATGGGCATCTTCCTGGTTTGGCCGCTTCTGGTTCGCCTGACGGAGGGCCGGAGGATGCCCATCGTGTTGGTCGGCTTATTCGTCCTGGCGGTCGCGCCTATCCCGTACCCGATGTTCAAAGGGCGTGGCTTGCTTACGCTGAATGAGTTGACATGGTGGCTTCCGGTGTTCACGCTTGGCTATTGGTATGGCGGACATCCGGTTGGCCAGCGACAGTATGGCGTGAAGGCCATCCTGATCCTTCTCGCTGTGACCGTGCTGACGGCGTTGGCCGGGTACCTTACTCCTTGGTCCCAAGCTGTCTGGAGGAATGCGCACCGTATCAATACACAGTCCTTGGCCGAACTGATTGCGTCCATGCCGAATGGGAATCTTTGGGTGGCCGTGGAGAACGCGTTGAGGCTTCTGTGTCAGATCTTCGGCGCCGTTTTGCTCGTGTGGATCTGTGGCATCCTGGCCAAGTACAAGAATCGATTCCGCGCAGTCCTGGAGACTGTTGGATTCTACTCCTACGACATCTATCTGCTCCATGTGGCATTGGTGGGTCACCCGGTAGTGTTCGCTATCAGCAAGCTGCATCCCGGGCCGGTGATGACCTATGTGCTGTATGGCGTCGCCCTGGTCGTCACAGTCGTTGTCCCAATGGGGATCGGCCTGGTGATCCGTCGCATCCCGCCGTTGGCCTTCGTCATGTTGGGCGTGCCGTTGCCGGCGAAGCGTGAAGCGTGAAGCGTGAAGTGTGAGGCGTCGTTCATGAATCGCGAGTGATCGGCGAAACACGCTTCACGAGATACGATATGCGCTTCATGAGAAGCTTGTTTGGGGCGATGATGCACATCATCTACATCCACCAGCACTTCTGCACCAGTGAGGGTTCCGGTGGGACGCGCAGTTACGACGTCAGCCGGCACCTCGTGTCGATGGGACACAAGGTGACCGTGATTTGCGGCGTGCTTGACATCAGTGGCCTGGAGATGGCCCCGTGGTATCGCCCGTTTCGCAGATGCTGCATGGACGGCTTCGACGTCATCATCTGCAACGTCTTGTACTCCAACGCGCAGGGCTTCATGGCCAGGCTGTGGTCCTTCCTCTGGTTTGCTTTCCTTGCCAGCATCGCGGCGATGCTCGTACGCGAGCCGGACGTAGTCTTTGCGACGCACACGCCGCTCACAGTGGGCATTCCCGGCTTCGTGGCCGCCCGCGCCCAGCGCGTGCCGTTCATCTTCGAGGTCCGCGACCTGTGGCCGGAAAGCGACATCATCAGCGGCAATCTGAAGGAGAACTGGTTCACGAGGTGCGTCGAGGCGTTGGAGGTCTTCCTGTACGCCAAGGCCGACAAGATTCTGCTCGTCTCGCCCGGTTTCGAGAAGCGCCTCCTTGAACGTGGATACCCGCGGGCCAAGCTTCGGACCGTTCTCCTGGGCGCCGATGGGGACATCTTCACAGAGCTACGGCCCAATGTCGAGTTTCGGTCTGAATACGGTCTTGAAGGCAAGAAGGTGGCGGTTTACACCGGCGTGCACGGCCGAGCGAACGGGCTGGACTACGTTCTCGATGCCGCTGAACGCCTGAAGGATCGTCAGGACGTCGCGTTCGTTCTCGTGGGCGACGGGATGGAGAAGCCCAGGCTCGTGCGGCGAGCCGAGGAGATGGGACTGACCAACGTGCGGTTCGTCGATTATGTGCCCAAGACCGAGTTGCCCGGCATCCTGGCCGTTTGCGACATTGGCCTGATGATCCTCGCGAACGTGGGCGAGCGACCGGTCACGCCCAACAAGATCTTCGATTACATGTTCGTCGGCCTGCCGAGCATCGTGAACTTCGCGGGGCCCACGATCGACATGGTCCGCGCCGACGGAACCGGCACATACGCTGATCCAGCGAGGCCGGAGGACCTGGCGGAGCGGGTCGTTTACTGGGCCGAACATCCGGACGAGGCCAAGGCAGTGGGGGTACGCGCCCGCGAGGTTGCGTACGCCAAGTACGATCGCCGCCGGATCGCCGGGCAACTGGCCGAGACCTTCGAGCAAGTGCGGACGGATTGGAAGAAAGGCCGGCCGGGTCGCGTATGACGGATTCCCACAAACGCTTGCGCGTGCTGATCCTGGACGACGGTCGCCAATGCCTGCCTTTCATGCGGGCATTGAAGCGGGCCGGGCATCACGTCACGGTCGCCTGCGGATCGAGACTGTCCACCGGGTACTTCTCGCGTCACGCGGATCGTCGCCTGCTGTGGCCCGATTACTTCAAGGATCCCGGCGGCTTCACACAGCGGTTGCTCGCCTACGTGCGTCGCTGCCAGCCGGACGTGACGCTGTCCGTGGGTGACATCAGCGCGGCGATCGTCTCGCGCAACCGGCAGGAGTTGATCCGCTACACCGGAGTTGCGACACCGGAGTGGGATGTCTTTGACTACGCCGACGATAAGGGCAAGACGATGGCGTTCTGCATGGAGAACGACATCCCCTGCCCGAAGACGTTCTGCGTGGGGCCCGACGGCGTGGACGGCATCATCGAAAAGCTGACCTTTCCCGTGATGGTCAAGCCCAGCCGTGGCATCGGCGCCGTGGGACTGCACCGGATTGACACGCCGGAGGAGCTTCGGCGTCACTACGGCGCCTTACACGGGAAGCACGGCGAACTCGTCATTCAGGAGTTCATCCCGCTCGAAGGCGGAACGCAATACCAGGCCGAGGCGTTCCTCGATTCTGACAGCAGGATGAGGGCCTGCACGGTCATTTCCAAACCCCGGTTCTTTCCGGTGACCGGTGGCACGTCCACCGCGAACATGACCATCGACAGACCGGATATCCAGGAATCGACCCGCAGGTTACTGGAAGGCATCCGCTGGAGCGGCGCGGCCGACGTGGACTTCATCCTCGATCCGCGCGACAACGTTCCCAAGGTGCTGGAGATCAACCCGCGCGTGACGGCCGGCATCAAGATCGGCTTTGCGGCGGGCATCGATTACGCCGATCTTCACCTCCGATTGGCAACCGGCCAACCGGTCCCGAGCATCACTTCCTACAAGCTCGGTGTCTACTCGCGTAACCTGTGTATGGACATCCTATGGTATCTGTTCTCGACGAAGGCGGACCGAAGGTCCACGCCGCTTCCGTTCTTCAAGTTCTTCGGCAAGGATGTGTGCTACCAGACGTTTGGGCTGGATGATCCACTGCCGCTGTTGGGCTTTGTGCTGGGTATGCTGCGGAAGTACGCCAGCCCAGCGGTTTGGAAGGCGAAGCTCGGGATGGATCTGCGGTAAGGCGTCGCGCGAAAGTGACATGACCGATTGTGCCGCCTGTCTGCCGACAGGCAGGCTTCGCTGGCCTGCCGGCTTGCCCTTGACAGGAGCTTGCTTTGTCAAGGGCTTGCCGTTTGGCGGACCTACCCGCGGGTAGGCGGGTCAACCGTTTACGTTGTTTCCGCGCGGTTCTCAAGCGATCTGGTACGCTTCGACGCCCCAGGCTTGGTGCTGAGCGCGGCTGTGGAAGGCCGCACGGGCTGAAGCCCGTGGCTCTTCTTCGCATGTAACGGTCCGTCGAAGAATGGAAGAAGGCGATGACGAGTTTGTCTGACCCACGCTTGCCGCCGAGGCGCCGCCGCATTGGGCTTGGCGTGCTCGTGGTGGCTTGGGGCCTGCAGGCCATCGTCATGCAGTCGCTCCTGGTCCGCGAGGCCCTGGTGCTGATGTTCGGGAGCGAATTCGCCTGGGGCATCGTGCTGTTTGCGTGGCTACTGGGCATCGCCGTCGGGGCGGCCGCTGGCGGCTGGGCGGCCGGGCGGCTGCGGCGGGCAGACGTCGCCCTCGTGGCCGTGCTGATGGCCCTCAGCGTTGCCGCGTGCGCCGAGCTTTGGGTGTTTCGCGGCGCCCGGGCGTGGCTGGGCATCGGGCCGGGGGAACTGTTGCCGCTGGCGAAGACGGCGTTGGCGGCGATGCTGTTCATCTCGCCGGCCAGCGCCCTATTGGGGATGGCGTTTCCATTGGCGTGCCGCATTGCAGGCGGCGGCGACGAAGCCAAGCGACGGACCCAAGACCGTGGCACCGGCGCTTCGCCACAGCCCCAATCACCGGATCGGCGGTGTCAGAAAGATGCAGGGCGATGCCACGACGGCACGGCCACGCATCCTGAGACAGCCGGACCGATCGGCGTAGGGCCGATCGCCGACATCTATGCGTTGGAATCGATCGGCAGCCTGGTCGGTGGGGCGGCGTTTAGCTTCTGGGCGGTCGAGCACCTCGCCCCGATCGAGACGGCGATGCTGTGCGTGGCGATTACGGCTGCGGCCTCGGCAGGCTTCCTTGCCGCAACGGCCCGCGGGCGATTCGGCCCGATCCTCCTGACGGTTGTAGCGGTGGCCAGCCTGGTTTTGACGGTCCTCGCAGGGCGTGAGCTGAACCGCCGGCTCGTCCTTCGGCGGTGGCGGAATGTCGCCCCGGGCTATGAACTGTGCGCCGAGGCCGAGTCGAAGTATCAGAACCTCGCCGTCGGCCGGCGGTTGGACCAGTTCACGTTGTATTGCGACGGCCACGTCACGGCGGACTTTCCCGATCCGTACACCTATGTGCCATTGGCCCACTTCTGGATGTGTGAGCACCCTGCGCCGCGACACGTCCTGGTTCTGGGCGGCGGGGCCGAGGGCCTGCTGGCCGAGATCTTGCGGCATCCGATCGAGCACGTGGACTACGTCGAGCCGGACCCGCGTCAGATTGGATTGATCGAACCGTATCTCCCCGAAGCGGATCGCCGGGCGATCCACGACCAACGCGTCACGGTGCACCACGTGGATGCAAGGTACTTCGTAAAAACCCAGCGCAGCAGGTTTGACCTCGTCATTGCCCGACTGCCCGAGCCCACCTCCGCCCTGCGGGCTCGGTTCTATACCGACGGGTTTTACGGCGAGCTGCGCCGCGCGATGACGGGCCGATCGGTGCTCTGCACGACCGTCGCCGCCGCCCCCGCGGACCTGCCCAGGGCAACCGCGGATTACGTCGCCTCGATCCGGGCCACGCTGGAACGGCATTTTCCGTACGTGACAGTCGGTTGGGGTGACACCGCGCAGGTCTTGGCCGCCACCGCATCTGGGCTCGTCTCCACGGATCCCGCCGAACTGGCCCGGCGCTACGCGCACCTCGGCATCCAGTCGCCCTTCTTCCATCCCCTGATGTTCGAGGCAACAGATCAGCTCGACCCCGAGAAGCTCCAGGCGCGGGCCGAACAACTCGACGCCGCCGCCAACGTCGAGATCAGCACGGATATGCGGCCCGTGGTCTACGTGCAACGCCTTGCCTTGTGGGAGCAGATGACAAGCGGGCAGGCCGGCCGCGTGATCGGGCAGCTTCGATCGGTCAGTTGGCCGATGCTGACAACGGCGTTGGCCGTCATTGCGGCGGTCACACTGATCGCATGCCGCCTTCGCAGCCGCTCGCAAACCGGGTTGAAGTCTGCGGATCTCAATCCGTGGGCCTCCGGTGTCATCGTCCTGTCAGTCGGCACAACCGGTTTCGCGACGATGGCGCTGAGCGTCGTTTGGCTGTTCGCCTTCCAGAACCTGTACGGCTATGTCTATTCCCGCATCGGCTGGATCATCGCCCTGTTCATGGCCGGCCTGGTCATTGGCTGCTGGCTGATCAGCAGGCGATCGAAGCGCTTCGACGACGCGGCCAACGGGAAGGATGCAACGTGTGACGTCCGCCGGGCAGGCCACGAGACGTTATGGCGACGCCTGATCGCCGTCGATGTGCTGATCGCCTTGCTGGCCCTTGCGGTCCCATTCGTCCTACCGGTGCTCGGCGACTTGCAGGACTCGCGGTCGGCCTTCGTGTTGGTCGAATGGGCCGTCTCGATCATGGTTGGCCTGACTGGCATCCTGTGCGGCGCCGCCTTCGCGCTGGCCGGCGGCCTGCAACTCGCCCTAACGGGCCGTGTCGATACTGCCGCTGGCAGCGTCGTCGGTGCCGACCACGCGGGCGCTTGCCTCGGCGCCTTGTTGACCGGCATCTTGCTGGTGCCCGTCTTCGGCACCGCGGCGGCGGCGTATCTGCTGGTCGGGATCAAGGTTTGTTCCGCCGTCCTCTTGCTGCTTGTCTGGAAGACCTCCCACACCGTCCGGGAGCCAACACTTGCTCCCAAGGACAGGCGCGATTAAAGCACTTCACGGTCGGATGCACCTGGTGGCACCGCCGCCAAAGGCGGTGGATTCACGGGCGGGACGCCCATTCCACAGACGCCCATGCCACAGAGGCTACGGACGACAGATCTTCAAGGCCGCCGAGACCTCAGGCCGTGGAGGTTCCGGGGCACACACCATTTGCCCGCTGTTCGCTCTCGTGGGGTGCGGGGCCGACGCGCGATTCGCGTGGGTGTTCGAATCGTAGTGCATTGGCGCCCTCAGTCGCCAATTGTATGGTGCCTTCGCCTGTGACCGCTGATGCAGGGCCACGAAGCATGACGCAGTCTTCTTCAACTGCTGACGTCCCGGATGAAACCCCCGCTGGATCCGGTCCAAAGGCGGAAGGCGATTTGACCAAGCCCGATCTGCCCGAATTGAAGGACTGTCCCGTCTGCGAATACCCGTTGATTGGCTTGCCCAGGAGGCATCGATGCCCGGAATGTGGGTTCGAGTATGACGAGCACACGCGGATTTGGCAGGCGCGGCGTCCTTGGAGGCTTTGGAAAGCAGTGTCTCTGCTCATGAACGGCGTGGCGTTCTGCTTCTTCGCGCTGGGTGCGTATCTTTTCGCCTTTACGTCGCTTGCGTTGCGATGGGTAGCGCCTGTCCTCGCCGCCTTCTATGCGTGCTGTTTCGTCTATCAGTGGATCTTGAATCGTCGCCGGGAGTACGTGGCCGTCACGCCAGGCGGTGTGATCGTACGAATGTACGGGACCAAACCAAGAGCCGTGCCGTGGTGTGATGTGTTGATGGTTGGCGGCGTGGGTGCAAGCGCCGCGCCAGGGTGGACGGTTCTTCACACGAAGCGAGGGCGATACCGCATCGGCCTGGCCCTGCGAGACCCAGTGGAGGCGCAAGCGCTCGCCGAGGCCGTCGAAGATGGAAAGAAACGCTACGGGGCTGGAGCGTCGTAGACGCCGTCACCGCTGTCCGATTCGCCGGTCAGGCGTCGCGCGAAAATGACATGACCGATTGTGCCGCCTGTCTGCCGACAGGCAGGCTTGGCTGGCTCGCCGGCTTGCCGTTTGGCGGACCTGCCCGCGGGCAGGCGGGTCAACCGTTTATACTGTCTCTGCGCGGCTCCATATGGGTGCATGTGCCGGGCCTGGTCATCGCTGCTTCAATGTGTGCTTGCCCTCAGGACGATCGAAGATCCTGGCCGGATGCCGTGGTCACCACGGCTTAAACGTCTCGCGGACACGGGCGAGGTCCAGAACAAAACCAGCCACCGCCTGGCTGGCAAAGGTGTCGCCGGTGGCGGGCACCTCTGTGAATCGGCCTTCCTCCAGCCGGTAGAAGGCCATCGACGTCCGTTCGGGATCGATGAGCCAGTATTCCCGCACGCCGAAACGCTCGTAGTCCTGCTTCTTCGTCTCGCTATCCATGCGGCGTGAGCCCCGGGAAACAACCTCGACGACGAGGTCCGGACCGCCGACGATCTTCTCGCGCATCGCCGGCAGCCGCTCGGCGCGGACAAACAGGATCTCCGGCTTGTAGACCACGTCGCCGCCGGTGGGGCCTCGTCAAGCTCGGCGAACACACGGCCAACGCGTGGGTGCTCGCGCAAGTAGTTGTAAAGCTGAGCAGCGATTTCCATAGCCACGGCCTGATGCTGCGGCGTGGGACCGGGTGACATCATAACGACACCGTCGATAAGCTCGTAGTTGTAGCCGTCGTCGGGGATCTGGAGGAATTCATCGGCGGTCATTCGCAGGCCGCGAAACCGCGCTTCTGTCGATTCGCTGGCGGCGGTTGGAGAAGCCATGACAGAACTCCCACGTCTTTCATCATAGCCTGCTGCGCAGTGTTTCACAACGATGTCGCCCATTCCACATTCGGGCAGTCGCCCCACAAGGATTCGAGGTCGTAGTAGGCCCGCTGCTCGGCGTCGAAGAGGTGGATGACGACGTCCACGTAGTCCAGGACGATCCACGCGCCCTCGTCGTAGCCGGCGATGCCGTAAGGCGTTTCGTTCTGTGCTTTGCCCATTTCCTTGATGTGATCGCCGACGGCCCGCATCTGGCGGTCGGATGTGCCCGTGGCAATGAGGAAGTAGTCACAAACCGGGCTGACGCCCCGCAGGTCGAGAAGGAGGATGTCCTCGCAATGGTCGGCGTCCATCAACCGGGCGCACTCGACGGCGAATCGGCAGGCGGCCTCGTTGGGCCGGCTAGGTGGAGGGCGAACCGCATCGGCGGCGTCGGCCGCCGTGGTCACGGCGAGGCGTTTGGCTTGCTTGGCTCGTGCTTGTTTCTTCGGCATATCCACCTCGTGGCACCGCCGTGTCGACAGTGAGGACACAGGCTTCGGCGCCTGTGCCACGGTTCTGTGATGGGGTTCAGGGAACCTGTAGCCAAACGCCAGTTCGCCAGGCCGCGCGGACTGAAGTCCGCGGCTCGTCGTCGAGGCAATGTCTCGCAGGAACCTCCATCCCCGTCCAGCAGTCTATCACCGGCAGTTGCCAATCCGCAATCGTCGATCTTATCAGTCCAGGCCGAGCCAACCGCCGATCTGCGGGCCGAACTTCACGATCAGGCCGGCGAAGACAACCGAGACCATGCTCATCAGCTTGATCAGAATATTGAGCGAGGGGCCGCTCGTATCCTTGAACGGGTCGCCGACGGTGTCGCCAACGATGCCGGCCTTGTGGTCGTCAGAGCCCTTGCCATAGACGGCTGCGTTAGGGCGGCCGGCTTTCACGGCCGCTTCGGCCCTGGCGACCAGATCAGCCCGGATTGCCGCGGGGAGCTTGCTGCGGACGTTGCCCTCGTCGTCCGCGACCTGCCGGGCGGTGATCTTGCCGTAGGTCTCGATCCACTTCTTGGCGTTGTCCCAAGCCCCGCCGGCATTGGCCATGAAGATGGCGACGGCGAAGCCGCTGGTCAGGCCGCCGGCCAGCAGGCCCATGACGCCCGGCACGTCGAACAGCAGGCCGGCAAGGACCGGTACGATGATGGCCAGAAGCGAGGGAATGATCATCTCGCGCTGGGCGCCCTTGGTGGAGATGGCGACCGCGCTGCTGTAATCGGGGATCTTCTCGCCCTCGTGCACGATCTGTTTTCTGGGCCAGTTGTCGGAGTTGTTGACGTATTCTTCGTCGTGTCCTTGCGCGCGCAGGTAGGCGCGGACCTTGTTGAACTGATTGCGGCATTCGAGCATCATGCTGTTGGCGGCCCGGCCGACGGCCTGCATGGTCATCGAGCAGAACAGGAATACCAGTAGCACGCCGCTGAACATGCCGCACAACGTCTTGGGATTCATCAGCGTCACGTTGTAAAACTGCATGTACTGTGCCAACGAAGCCTTGCGAGCGGAGACCAGACGGATCGGTTGCTCCTCAAACGTGGCCGCGATCACGTTTTCCTCGTCCGGCTCGCCGGTCCAGGCGATCTTGGTCTCGGGCTTGAGCGCTGTCGGGATGGGGTGCGGTTCGAGGACCATCAGGCAATCGAAATCGCTGTCGCCCGTTCCTTCGCCGACGTGCATGGCGAGCTTGCCGTGGCCAAAGTAGATCGCTTCGTGCTCGTTGGCGGCTTCCACGGTTTGGATGATTTCCGCCCGGGCCTCGCGGATCTGGCCGATGCGGACCTCCTCAACGTAGGCCGCCAGCAGGGCCAACGCGGTGAGTGCCGCCGAGCCGATGGCAAAGCCCTTGCCGGTGGCCGCAGTGGTGTTGCCGAGCGAGTCCAGGGCGTCGGTCCGGTCGCGGACGTGCGGCTCCTGGCCGGTCATCTCGGCGTTGCCGCCGGCGTTGTCGGCGATGGGACCGTAGGCGTCGGTGGCCAACGTGATCCCGAGCGTGGCCAACATGCCGACAGCCGCGATGCCGACACCGTAAAGGCCGAGCAGGAACTCCGTGGTCCCGCCGGCTGAGATGAACGCAACGAGGATCGCCGCAATGATCGTGGTGAGGGAGGCCCAGGTGCTCCTCATGCCGGTGGCGATGCCGGCGATGATGACGGTCGCGGGGCCGGTGATGGCCTGCTCGGCGATCTTGCGGGTGGGCTTGAACTCGTAGCTTGTGTAGTACTCGGTGGCGTATCCGATGACGTTTCCGGCAACCAGTCCGGCCATGATCGCGCCCCAAATGCCCCACGGACTGACGCCAGTGATGCCGTCGAGCAGCAGGTTGCAGATGACGGCCGCCGCAATGGCGATCAGGATGCTGCTGCCGTAGATGCCGGTGCGCAGGGCGTTGAGCAACTGCCCCATGGTGGCGTCTTCCTTCGTCCGGACCATGTAGATACCGACGATTGAAAGGACGATGCCGATGCCCGCCATGACCATCGGCATGGCCAACATTCGGAGGGCAGCATTGAAGCCAGCGCCTGTTTCAGCCCCGCCGGTCGCGGTGTACAGCGCGCTGACGGCGGCCACACCCAGTGCGGCGGTGGCCAAGATCGACCCGCAGTAGGACTCGAACAGGTCGGCGCCCATGCCGGCGACGTCGCCGACGTTGTCGCCGACGTTGTCCGCGATGGTGGCGGGGTTACGGGGATCGTCCTCGGGGATGCCGGCCTCGACCTTGCCGACCAGGTCGGCGCCGACGTCGGCCGCCTTGGTGTAGATCCCGCCGCCGACACGGGCGAAGAGCGCCTGCGAACTGGCCCCCATGCCGAACGTGAGCATCACGACGGTGATCTCGTTGAGGCTCATGTGCTTGGCGAAGTCGAATGGCAGGATGTCGGAGTAGAGAAGCAGGAACCACCCGGCGATGTCGACCAGCCCGAAGCCGACGACCACAAGACCCATGACGGCACCACTGCGGAAGGCAACCACGAGGCCGTCGTTCAGCGACTTCCTCGCCCCAGCGGTTGTACGGTGCGAGGCGCGCGTCGCGGTGTTCATGCCCAGCCAGCCGCACAGGCCGCTCCAGAAGCCGCCCGTCAGAAACGCAGCGAAGACGATCTGGTGCTGAACGTGCAGAAACCAACCCATGATGAACAGGAGCACGGAGACAACGAAGAAGAAGACGGCCACGACCTTGTACTGCTGCCGGAGGTAGGCCAGCGCGCCGTCACGGACGTAGGAGGAGATGGTCTTCATGTCCTCGTCGCCCTCGTCGGCGCGGATCATCTTGCCGTAGAAGATCCAGGCAAAGACCAGTGCCAGGAGGGCCCCGATCGGGGCGATCCACCAAATGCCGGGGATTCTGTCGAACGTGTGTTCGCTGCCGGCCTCGACCGCGGCCGCATGCGAGCCGGCCCCGGCGGCTGCGTCCTGGGCGGAGGCGACGCCGGCGCCGCACAAACACAGGGCGAACGCCACCGTGGCGCCCAGCAGAATCGGTCGTGTCCAGTTGCCGTTTTTGAAACTCACTACGTCGTCTCCTGCTGAAGATTAGGAAGTTAAGATTCTCCGTATCCGATTCGGATGCCGGTGAACGAACGAGCCAGGCCCCTTCGACCGCCTGCGGAACTGCTGTCTACCTGAGACTCTATTGACGGCTGCCCCACCGCGTCGACATCGGGCAGCCGGCAACACACAGCAGGTCGGTGCAAGGCCAATCGCATAATGTGGCAGTGGCGGCTCGGTTTTATCGGACGCACCGCCACGCACACCAGAATCGGCGCAATATAGGCACGACCCTTCTGTCGTACAAGCACATCCTGTTGGTCTTCGGCCGCGGTACTTCTGCGGGCTCCGTAGGCGCCTGTGGACCGTCGAGGCGCGTGCAGGAGGCGAATGATCGCCACGGCGAGCTGATTCCGGCAGCATCCGCGTGCGGTCCGATCGTTGTTGCCACCACGATGGCAGATGCAACATCTTTTGTGGGAACGAGTTATGGTCATCCGGGTCGAGGCAGGGATAGCGCGGGAGGCACGGTTTGTGGGAGGCCTGGGCGGAATTGACCGTCTGCGCACGAAGACTAAGATGACGAGTCCATGACCGTTTAGGCGGGTGCCACTGGCAGCTTGCCTGCCAGTGCGCATGCCCCATGCGTCCACCGGAGACACCACACGGGCGGACAAGCCGCCCGTGGCACACAGAATCGAATGCCGCCGGGAGTGTCACGGACCCTAAGATGACCGGTTACGATATGCGGGAGATACCAGACGGGAGATAGATGATGCCAAGCCATCCATTCACGCGAGCGAGTAGCCTGGGCCTTTCCATTACGATGTTCCTGGCATTGGCGAACACAGGCGTGGCGGGCCCGAGGGACGAGAAGGTCATTGTCATCGAAGGGTCGGCGGCGGGCACGAATGCCAATGCGATGGAGCAGGCGCGGCTGGACGCCCTGCGCAGGGCCGTTGAGCAGGCCTGTGGCACGTTCCTCAGTTCGCAGACAAAGACAGAAGACTACAAGGCGATCTATGACAAGGCCATGTCGTTCGCGGTGGGGTATGTGACGGGGTTTGAGGTCCTTGATCGGCGCGTCGAGGACGGTGTCAGCTACTGCAAGCTTCGAGCCAAGGTCTCGACAGCCAGCTTCGAGAAGGAGTGGGCCAGGCTGCGGCACACGATCGAGGCCGAAGGAAACCCCCGGTGCGTGGTCGTCGTTGTGGAGGACAACGACGTGGATGACCACGTGGGTCCCAAGACGAACGGCGTCGTGCAGAGCATCATCGAGAACTTCTTCTTGGACAAGGGCGTCCAACTGATGGACAAGGGCGCTTCGGATCAGGCGAAGAATCGCGACATCGAATTGGCGGCGTTGAACGACGACATCAACAAGCTCGCGGCGATGGCGGCGGCGTTCAAGGCGGACGTCGTGATCAGAGGCGTTGCCGAAGGCCGGCGGGCCGGAAGCTCGGAGCTGGGCGGGCGGACGGTCTACAAGTGGTCCGGCACGATCAGCATCCGGGCGTATCACACGGACAGCGCACAGTTGATCATGTCCAACACCTACTCGGCGACGAAGACAAGCGTCAACGAGAACGCTGGCGGTGACGAAGTATTGAAGGAATGCGCGCAGGACAACGCCGCGAAGATCCTCCGCGACATCGGAAAGTCCTGGCGTGAGCGGCAGAACATCCGCCGCACGGTTCAACTCACGTTGGAGAATTGTAGCCGGCCAGACTTCAAGTCCTTCGAAGCCGCCATGCGGCCGGTGACCGGCGTGCAGGAGATCCGCCTCAAGGAATTGGTCAACAACGTCTGCCAGGTCGAGATCGACTGGGCGTATGACGTCGAGCGGCTCGTCGTCCGCATCGAGGAGTTGGAGGTTCCCGGCACGCGCTACGAGATCACCGAACAGACGCACGATCGGGTGACAGTGAAACTGGTCAAAGAAGAGTCGAAGACGGGGTCGGCCTGATCTCGTTGCGGCCTAGCCCACGAGCGCGCGCACGGAGCACACACACTGGCAGGCAAGCTGCCAGTGCCACCCGCCGGCCCGGTCTTGTTGCGAAGCAGGTTTCCCATCAATGCCCCAGGACCCGACACATCACTCTCACCGTCCAACGCTCCCGAGCTTGCACTTGCCCCACGATGACGCTGGCCCAACGCGCCGCAGACACCTTGGCGGCGAATGGTAGAATGTCCTTATGGCCGAGCCACGCGTACTGGTTCTTCGAGCCGCGGGGATCAACTGCGACGAGGAGACGGCTTACGCCTGGCAATTGGCGGGCGCGCGGGCGGAGCGGCTGCACGTCAACCGCCTGCTCGACGACCCGCGAAAACTGGCGACATTCCAGGTCATTACAATACCCGGTGGGTTCAGCTACGGTGACGACATCGCAAGCGGCAGAATCCTGGCGAGCCAGCTTGTTCACCATCTCGGCGAGGTGATTCGCTCGTTTGTCGATGGCGGCGGGCTCGTGCTCGGAATCTGCAACGGGTTCCAGGTGCTGGTCCGGCTTGGCCTGTTGCCGGGGGCCGACTGCGGCGTACGGGCAACGCTGGCGCTGAACGACTCCGGGTGGTTTGAGGACCGGTGGGTCAGCGTGCGAGCGGAGGTGGGCCACTGCGCGTTCATCGAGCAGGGCGAGGTTTGCCGTTTCCCGGTGGCCCACGCCGAAGGGAAGGTGGTGGTAGAGGGGAACGAGGCCGGCTTATCAAGGCTGGAATGCGAGGATCACATCGCCCTGCGGTATGTGGCAGCCGACGGCGGAGAGCCGGAATACCCCGAGAACCCCAACGGCAGTATTGGCAACGTGGCCGGCCTTACGGACAAGACCGGCCGCGTCCTCGGCTTGATGCCGCACCCTGAGCGGAACATCCTCCCGACGCATCAACCGGGGTGGACCCGCGATTCCAGGGTTGAAAACGACGGGATCCGTCTGTTTCGACGGGCGGTCGCGTCTTTGTCGTAGCATCGCCGCCGGCCGGGAAGACCGAAGACAATCCGAGGAACGGTGCTGCATCCGCGTTCTCCGGGTTGAGCGGTGGGGCTCGACAGGCCGATAATGGCACGAGGGCAGTTTTGCGGCTGTTCCCTCGTCGCCTACAGCAGTAGAATTCCTGCCAAGTGATGATGCCAAGCAAGGATGCTGCCATGTGTTCAACGTCACGGATGATTCTCCTCGCAGTCGCGGTCGCAGCCCTGACCACGACGGCGTGTAACCGGATGCCCGCCCCGTTTGAGGTGAAAGATCGTTCGCCGCGGGCCGATCGGGACGCGCCGTTTGACCCGCCAAACACGTATCCAGGGTGGGCGTACGACAGTCCCAGCTACATGAAGCCGGCGGGGGAATTGGAGCCGGCGCCGCGTGCAAAGGCGGGCGATCCGCTCCACTACTTCACAAAAGAGACGCTGGTGGAAATTCGGCAACCGTCCGGGTACGAGCCGGAGGAGATCCCGCGAGTCGCGATCTGGTGGACGGACAACAACGGCTTCCACTGGCACAAGGGCGGCTACTTCGGTCGGGGGCAGACGTTCTTTCCATTCGAGGTGGAGGAGGACGGCGATTACGGCATCCGCTTTGTCGGCCCGGGGCAGACACCGGCCGTCCATACGCCGGCCTACCCTGAACGTGTCTACCACGTTGACACCACGGTGCCCGACGTCGAGGTGACGATCGACCCCGAACAGAGTTGGTATCAGGTCGGCCAGCCGATCACGATCGCTTGGCGCGCCGATGACTATCATCTCCTCGAATACCCGGTCTGCGTCAGCCTACTGATGGATTTCACGACCGACGAACCGAAGGTGGTTGAGTTGCAGCGCGACCTCGACCACGAGGGATCCATCACTTTCGAGATACCGACAGAAGCACTGGATCACGAGATCAGGTTTCGCGTCGAGGCGTTCGATCGGGCGGACAACCTTGGCCTCGCTTATTCCCACGCGATTCAGGTGGTGGAGCAGACACTTGCCGCCGCGAGCGAAGTGGAAGACGACCTCCTTGAGACGAGCGACACGGGCGAGACGTTCACCGACTACGACGAATCGTCGCCGGTCGCTGATCCGGCGGAAGTGCCCCCGCGAACAGAGGCTGACATAGCGGCCGACGCGAGCGGTGCGGACGGCTATGCGACCTCCTCCACCGACACGATCAACGCGGCGGAGTTCAGCCTGTTGGGTGGTGGTCCTGTAGTGGTTCCGTTTGCCCGCGCGGACGCACGGTCCCCGATGGGCGAGGACCGACTCGCCTGGCATGGCCCGACGGCTTCCGCATTCCCGAGTGGGGGCGCAGTGGACGGCCAACGGTCGCCCGGCGGCCTTTTTGACACGGATTTGCCTGTACCGGCCGATTCGGTGGACGACGAGCTGGCGGGCGGCGGAGATCCTCAGGCCGCGGATCAGGAAACGACGGACCCCACCGATGCCGAGGCAATCACCATGGTGCCCACGGACGCCGACGCGCCACTCGTCTTGGCTCAGAAAGCAAGCGATCTGCGAGACGAGGACGACGAGATCGCGCCGGTCGAGGTTCCCGACTGGATAGAGCGTGTGGTCTCCAGCCTGGACTTGACACACGGCAACGGTCTGCTAATCCCGTTGCCGGCGACGGTCGACGCCCAGGCACCGGACGTCCGTTGGGCAACTGCCCATCCCTGGCGGATCCTGGGTGACGTATTGAGTTCACCGTTGCTGACGGTGTGGGCGTTGCCACGGGCGCGCTTCGACTATGAGCTGAACCGCACGTTCGACGGGCAATTCCTGGTGGACCACCCAGCGTTGCGGCCCGTTGCCGGACCCGGCGCCGTGGAGAGGGCCGTCGCCGGTCTGCCGGCAGACACTATCGACACCGAACCACCGATCCTGCCGTAAGGCGTCGCGCGAAGATAACATGACTGATTGTGCCGGGTGGCTGCCCTGCTGGCTTGCCGTTTGGCGGGCTTGCCCGCAGGCAGGCGGGTTAACCGTTTACGTTATTCCTGCGCGACTCCTAACCCCGAGACTCGGCGCGTGGCTGGCACGGCCCCGGCACCGGCGACAGAGGCCAGCCCGCCACAACCGCGTTAAGCAACAGGCGACCGCGTCGAGGAGTGCCCGACCTTCTGTCGAGGCGTACCCTTGCACGAGACGTCCAACGCCCCCGAGCAAGATCGGGTGCCCTTTTGTGTCCGGCGCGGCGATCCTGCAACCCACGAGCCGTCGAGTCTCGCATGTTCTCATGATGCGATTGCTGTATAATGCGAGCGGTCAAGACACCACGAGCGAGCAGCAACGACGGCAACTGAGGGGGCTTGGCTCGGCAAACTGATCCACGGCTTGGCAAACTGATCCACGCCGCCCGCGGTCCACCCGAGGTTAGTTCATGCTCAACATCTTCTGTGTCTGCGGAGCCCGACCCAATTTCATGAAGATCGCCCCCTTGGTCGAGGCTTTTGCCAAGACCGGGCAAATCGAACCCTTCATAGTCCATACGGGCCAGCACTACGACGAGCGGATGAGCAAGTTGTTCTTCGAGGACCTCGGCATCCCCGAGCCGGACGTCAATCTGGAGGTCGGCTCCGCCAGTCACGCGGCGCAGACGGCAGACATCATGCGCCGCTTCGAGCCCCTCCTCCTGGAGCACCGGCCGGATTGGGTGGTCGTTGTGGGGGATGTCAATAGCACCGTTGCCTGCGCGCTGGTGGCGTGCAAGCTGGGCATCAAGGTGGCCCACGTCGAGGCGGGGTTGCGGAGCTTCGATCGTCGGATGCCCGAGGAGATCAACCGCCTGCTGACCGACGCGATTTCAGACCTGCTCCTGGTGAGCGAGCCGAGCGGGTTGGAGAACCTGAAGCGCGAAGGCGTGCCGGACGAGAAGGTGCGATTCGTCGGAAACGTGATGATCGATACGTTGATGAAGAACCGGGCCAAGGCCGACGCGTCGCGCATCCTCGATGAACTGCACTTGAGGCCGAACGGCTATGCGGCGGTGACGCTCCACCGGCCGAGCAACGTGGATAGCAAGGAGACGTTCAGTTCAATCCTCGACGCCTTCGACAAGATCGCCGAAGACATGCCCATCGTCTTCCCGATACACCCTCGCACGCGCAAGAACATCGCCGCGATGGGATTGGAGGATCGCGTCGCTTCCATCAGCAGGCTGCTGACGCCCGAGCCTTTGGGATATCTCGATTTCCTCAAGCTGATGGCCGAATCCGCCCTGGTAATGACCGACTCAGGCGGCATCCAGGAGGAAACCACCATCCTGGGCGTGCCGTGCATCACTGTCCGCGAAAACACCGAGCGGCCGGTCACGATCACCGACGGCACCAATCGCTTGTCAGAGCCCGAGTCCGGCGCCATCTTGAGGGCCTATGCCGATCAGATGGCACGCGAGCCGGATGCGCACCGACGGCCGGACCTGTGGGACGGCCGAGCGGCCGAGCGAATCGCTCAGGTGTTCCTCGAAGTCTGATATCGACGGATGAGTCGGATGCCCCGTCTTGCCCATTGGGGTGGCCGTGCGGACTTCAAGCCGGCGCCTCCTCCTTGGGCCTTCGGGGGGGCTCCTGTTGTGCGAAACACAGCGCGGGCTTCAAGCCCGCGGCTCTCAAGGCAGGGTCGTCGATCAGCAGCCCGCTGCAGAATTGTGGCACCGGGACGTCTCGCCAGTGGTTTTCACGGTCAGGAACGGCGCTTCCGAACCGCTGTTTTCCATTTTACTACGGGCTGTTAGCCGAGAGGTCCTCAGCCGAAGCTCTTGATGCAATCGGCTACGTAGGTGAGGTCCTCGTCGGTCAGTTCGGCATAAATGGGCAACGCCAACACCTGCTGGACCGCCTCCTCGGCGATGGGCAGGCTCCCGGAGCTGTAACCAAGAGAGGCGAAACACTCCTGGAGATGGAGCGGAACAGGGTAGTAAACCTCGGTGCCGATTCCCTTTCGCGTGAGATGCTCCCGGATCGCGTCGCGCTGGGCCGAGCGAATGACGAACTGGTTGAAGATCATCTGGTTGTAGCCACGGACAACCGGCAGCGTGACAGGGGCATTCGCCAGGAGTTTGCCGTAGACCCCGGCGTTGCGGCGGCGGCCCTCGGACCACGATTCGAGGTAGTTGAGCTTGACGCGAAGCACCGCGGCCTGAATCGCGTCAAGCCGGAAGTTCGCGCCGACGAGTTTGTGGTAGTACTTGGGGTGGGCGCCGTGGTTTCGGAGCAGGGCGCAGCATTCGGCGAGTTTCTCATCATTGGTCGTGATCATGCCGCCATCGCCGAAGCCGCCGAGATTCTTGCTCGGGAAGAAGGAGAAACAGGCGATGTGGCCGAGGCTGCCCGCGGGACGGCCCTTATGCTTGGCGCTGAGGGCCTGAGCGGCGTCCTCGACGACGGTGATGTCCCTGCCCGCGACCAGCTCCATGAGCGGGTCCATGTCGGCGCATTGGCCGAACAGGTGCACCGGCATGATGACCTTGGTCCTCGGCGTGATCAAATCCGGAAGCCTGGAGACGTCCATGTTGTACGTATCCGGCTCGATATCGGCGAAGACCGGCGTCGCGCCGAGGCGGTGGACACAACCGGCGGTTGAGAAGAACGTGAACGTGGGAACGATCACCTCGTCGCCGGGTCCAACGCCGATGGCCATCAGGGCGCAGAGGATCGCGTCCGTTCCGCTGCTGACGCCGATCCCGTGGGCGCAACCGACAAAGGCAGCGATTTCGCTCTCCAACGCCGTGATGTTGGGGCCCATGATGAAGCGTTGGGTATCGAGGACCTCGTCGATGGCCTCCCGGATTTCCCTTTCGATGGATACAAACTGAGCTTTGAGATCAAGCAGGGGGACTTTCATGATTTCACCAATTCTATTCGATTCTCGGCGATGCGGCGATACCGCTGGCCGGTGCCGGGGCAGACCGCCTCATCTCCTGATCCAAAATCCAGGCGCTCACCGTGCTGGCTCATCCAACCGATGATTCGCCCGGGAACGCCTACAACCAGGGCGTAGGGGGGAATGTCGCCCTTGACGACGGCACCAGCCCCGATGAAACAGTACTCTCCCAGCGTCGAGCCGCAGATGATCGTGGCGCTGGCACCGATCGTGGCGCCGTGGCGTACGCGGGTCGTCATGTATTCGTCTTTCCGGGATACGCCGCTCCGCGGATTCATGACGTTCGTGAAGACCATACACGGCCCGCAGAACACGTCGTCCTCGATCTCGACGCAGTCGTAGATGGGAACGTTGTTCTGAACCTTGACATTGTTGCCGACGCGCGCGCGCGAGCCGACGAAGACGTTTTGCCCGAAGGAACAACGCTCCCCAATCACCGCACCGCCCATGATATGGCAGAAGTGCCAGATCTTGGTGCCGGCGCCAATGGTGGCGCCCTCATCGATAATGGCAGTGGGATGCACAAAGACGGAGTCACTTACGCTCACTTGGCACCTCCCGAGACGGAGACCGGCTCGCCACCACGTCGAATGGACTCGCTGCCCGCTTCGAGGACGCGAACGACGCGGAGGCCGTCGGCACCGTCGGTTCGGATCGGTTTATTGTCTAGGACACAAT
>JAFGQA010000328.1 GCA_016935885.1 Phycisphaerae bacterium
AACTGTCGAATGTCCCGACCGTCCCAGGTTTCAAGACCCAGCAGCCGCGGGTCGGCGTTCGGGTGAATCACCCAGCGCCCGGCAATCTTCTTGGCCAGGCCGGCCGTCGCGTATTGATCCCGACAGAGACGACATAGGTGGTCAACGTTCAGACCGAGCCTGAGGGCCGCGTCCTTGGCCGGCAGGAACGGCGCCGGAATCGGCTCGTGATGAGCGTCGTCCCGTTTTGCCGGCAGGGTCATGGCGCCTCCCCGTACTCGATCCCGGACATAGCGAATATCCGCTGCATCCGACGCCCCTTCACCAGCCGGCTGCATCTTCGTTCAACCTGTGCGGTGCTGGTCATCACGACCCTTCATCCGTCTCCAGCGCGCCCGTTTCGCGACATGCCCGCCGCTTGGCCAAACGGTGGATGGCGTCCGCCGTCGCCTTGGAGGCTTCAGCGCCCGTGCGGAGGCGATTGGCGTAGCGCATGAGTTCAAAGGGGTCTCGTTCGATATAGACGCGAGTGGCAAACACGTCGCGGCATCGCGCGTCGATCACGGCCGTTCCGCTGGCTGGCAACACGCCGAAACAACCACAGATCAAACCCTCGACGGTCTCTGCAACGTCCGCCGGCTGACAACCAGCCTCCTTCGCGAGTTCGCTGATTGATATGCCGGCTTCAGGCGTGTAACACGTGTGTTGGTCCAGCACATCCAGAAGTCGAAAGACCGCAAAATCCTCACCGAACCTAGGAACCATGCCGGACTGTTGTCCTTGTGTTTTCATTGGTGGATATTCCCTCATGCGTGTCACCTACTCGGGCTCCATCGTGGCCGCAATGATGTCATACGACCTCGCGTCGGCCAGCAGCTTGTCCGCCTGATCGCGGAAGCATTCGGCTCGATCCTGGACCCAACTCCGGCTGGCTGCATAAAGCCCGATGATCGAGCCGCCAGGCGCCCGCCTGGTCAGTAGCATGAAGTGCGGCGTTTGCAGGTCCTGACAGACGTCGATTATTCGTGATCCCTCGACCCCGATCCGCCCCGACAGCGTCGAGATGTCGACATACGCGTCGGGGCCGTAGCCGCCGCGCTCCGAGACGGCCGCCAGCACGAGCGCTGCGATACTCGCCGGCGATAAACCAGCAGCGTCGCCGGCCTGGTCGTTCCTTTGTCGCTCAGCGCCCGATCCGCGATCGCCAGTCTGCCGTTTCGTCCGACCTCGAGCACGGTTCCCATTGCTCTCTTTTGCCTCAACCTCATTCTGTGGCTTCGTCGTCCTTGTCATGTGAGTCCCTTTGCCTGCTGCAATGTCCTGTTTCAGGTTCAAGCGTGCCTGCTCCCCCCGCCCCGGCTCTCGTGCTTGCATCTGCCCCGCTGCCGTCCCGCTGGGCACTCTCGCGTGGCCCTTTCATTCGGTCGATATCGACGAAGCGGACAAACGCCAGACGGCGAACGATGGCGTCCACCACGTAATCCGGGTGCATGCTCTCCAAATGAGAAAGTAAAGCCGAGGCCCCGGCATTGATCCGTTGCTGCGTAGACGACCGACCGCGGTTTGCCATCCGCAGACCGATAGCGGCCCGCCGGCGCGAAACGTATCGTCGTAAAGTACCGGGTTTGATGCCGTAACTGTCGAGATCAAGCCTGCCGTAGATGGCCGCGGGGCCTAGTTCCGTATCGCAGATCAGCCGATTGATGCGCCCGAGGAGCTCGGCGGGCATCCTGCCCCAGATACTCGGCCGACCGGTTCGCCGGCGCCTCTTCTCTTTCGTTGGCGCGATTTCACTCATGGTTCCGATGCACTCAACAGGGGACTGGCCGGCGGCCTTTCGGTAAACGTTGCCCCGCACAACCCGCCTGAGTTTCGGCTGTTGACAAGCCCAGGCGCAACTCACACCTATCCGTCCGACATCTTGGGTTTTCGGTCGGGGTTGGCCTGGACTTGTCGACAGCTGTCAGCGCGCGGCCCAACATGCGCGCGGCCCGCGGCGGCTGGTAATTATTCACCCTGCGTCGATCTCGTGTCATCGCAGGACCTCACCAGTTGACCGACAATGCCTCTGAAGGCCGCTGAGTACGCCGGCACACTCGTCGCACGAAAGATGGGCCAAGTAGGGCACGATGTTCATCGCGACCTCACGCTGTTGGACTGGTTAATCCGCGTCGATCCCCGAGACCGGACCACATCTGCTTCATCCGCCAGAAGATCGGCCAGGGGAATGCCGAGGGCCCCCGCGATTGAGCGGGCAGCCCTGACACCGATCGGGCGCCCCCGAAACGCCGAGCAAACAGGAACGTGGGAAAGCCCTGCTTTCTTGGCTATCTCGCCACGCAACAATCCGAGGCGAGCCGTCATCCGAGCGAGTTTCCGCGTATTGAAGACAAGCGTATCCATAGGCATGATCGTTCACCTCAACCAGAGTCTATGTTCTTCCACTCAACCACATCGCGCGTCAATGTATAGCCGGCCTCACCCCGTTTGTCAACCCCGAATTTCATGGGATGTGAGCCCCCCTAAGAACGAACTTGCCGCTTACGCTCAGAACCCTTAGTGTTTGGGTTATGACCTCGAAGCGGGGCATAACAAGGGGCACGCGCATACGCGAGACACGTGCGAAGCGGGCCATGACGCAGGCCGCGGTGGCGGCCGCCTGTGGCGTTAACGTTAGTTTTATCAGTCACTTAGAAAGCGACAGGAACGCTCCCAGCCGCGAGGTCCTGTTTCGGCTGGCTGAGGTCTTCCAGGTATCAGCTCAGTACCTTGAAACGGGACAACTGGGTCCGGAAGACGAGGCGAAGCGGGCCAGATTCGCGTTTTGGCCAGAAATCTGCTACCTACTCGCCAATCACGTGGCAGTCCCTCGTCTTCGCAACCCCGACAGCCGGCTCTCGGACGATGAGGCCATCTCCGGTGCCCTCAGGCGAGCATGGGACGCGCGCCACTTCTGCGAGTACAAGCTCTGGGCACAAAGCCGCGAAGGCCGGCGCACGGCGGCGGCGTTTGAGGGACGGGGGAGCCTCGAAAGGCTTATCGAGAGCGTCGCACAACACACCTTGTCACCAGGCGGTTGGATCGATCTGGCACATCCCTCAAAGCCGCGTCTTGCCCTATCTCCGAAACGCACTCGGAAGGGCCATGACCACTGCTATTCACAGGCGATGACGTCGACGGAGCCGCGTCCGGGCCACTGCTTTGAGTTCGACATGGAGGCGTCGGCGCAGTACTTCAGCGATTTCCACTTTGGTTTCTTCCGATCCCGCTCGCAGGACTATTGGGAACGGCCATTCACGGAGGCTTTCGTCAACAAGGCGTTTGCCCCGATCTTCTGGACGGCTTCCAGGTTGTGGAGCGATCGCCGGCTGGTGGGTTGGCTCTGGGCGCTTGACATGCCTTTTGACGTGTACGGCCCGTTGATTCATATCGCCCGACAATGCGATGGCCATGAGCGATACGAGACTTCGGCGCGTCGTCTCTTGGATCAAGCCACGTTGGAAGACCGTGACGTCTTTCTGGGCACGTTTGTTGACATCTACAGCAGCCCGGCCCGCTACAGGGCAGAATTCAACGAACGGCCGCTGACCGGAGGACCGGTCGTGGAAGGCGGCGGCGCGATCCGCCCTGGGAGTTGGATGCCGGCGCGCCGGCGCCGTAAGCGGTTGCAAACGCGGTCACATCTTTATCTCGATGCGATCTACCTGGCTGGCGGGACCAACGCCTGTTCCGAAGCAGAAGCTTGGCTTCGGGAGAAGGCGCCGCCCCATACATTCAAGCAAGAGGACATTCTGAAACTGACGGACGCGGAGAGCAACGGACATTGCGGCGGAGAGATCGACGAAGAGCCCCCGGAAACGCTGCCATGACAGCGGATCTGCCGACAACGCCGAACGAAGCCCTGTGGGAAGGCGGATATCAAGCCGAGCCGGCTGAGAACTACATGAACTTGGCCGAACGTCCAAACGTTGGACATGAGGCGGTCCTCCAGCAGCCCCGGTCGCCAAATCGGACAGCGTGTCCGATTTGGGCTCAGAGGCTCTGTTACGAGCGATGGCGGCCGGACGATCTGGCTGAATTCGCAAGCGTTGGGAATTTGGGAGCCCTGCCCCTGACTGAGGTCTGTGCCAGGGGACTTCCGTTCGCCGAAAGTTCCAGAATGGGACGCTCCATAAGGAATAGTGGTCCTCCGGCGGCCCGGGTCGCCGAATCGGAAACTGTTTCCGATTTGGAAGCCCTGCCCCTGACTCAGACTTACGGCAAGCAACTCCCACCGGGGTGTCCCCTGCTGCCCCGAAGCCGCCTCAAGCCCGCATCGACCACCGATCGACAGCCGTTCGAGCCCGCTCCGAGTCGCCTGCAAGGCTGTGAATTCTGCTCGGAGACATCAGGCGATAACCGGACTCCCCAGTCCACGGAAACAGGGACTTTGGGCTTCGGACAGCGCCGGATAGGGCGCCGGCGCCGGATCGGCGCGCCGGTTCCGGGAAGGCCCGCAACCCGCTATTCCGCAGCACCTTACGGCAGTTTTCCTGGCTAGCTTGGCCAAATTAGCCTGCGCGGCCTCGAACGTAAGTCCTTTGTTTACGTCAGTTGTGGCCAAATCTCGCCACAGCAATAACTCGCTTTTTCACAACTCGCCGTATTCCCGTAACTCGCTGTCCGTCCAGCAGTTACGGCAACGGTGGAATCCGGACATTTTATCAATCGTTGTGGCCAAATTTTGTTTCGCCGTTCAGCGGTGTCTGGAGAAGAGCACGGGGCGACACGGGCAGGAGGTTAGCCCGTATCACCCCGCAGCGTTGTCCCGACGTCTCGCCGCGGAGGGCGGCGCTATAAGCGTCGGTGGGATCGATCAGATTCCAAGGGCCCCCCCCCGGCTGGGGATCGCGCCGGCACCGGACGCGGCTGGTTTTCGGTTCGGCCTTGCATTTGCCCTGGTCCCCGCGCCGCATCTTCTCCTCGTTCTCGGGCCGCTGCCCGGGCGGGCACATGATCAGTTCCTTGCGGCCGAGTCTGCCGTCGCCGTTTCGGTCCAGAGCCCTGAATGTCTTCTTCATGCCTCTGTTGAACTCCTCGAACGTGATGCACCCATCACGGTCGGTGTCGAAGCGACTGAGCCACCGCTTTGCCCGCGCCTTTGCGTGCTTACGATGCTTGGCCTCGCACTTGGCCTTGGGTTTCCCCCTGCCATCGCGGTCGGCCCAGTCTTCGATCGCCTCACTTCGCTGGTGCTTCTCAACCTGTCCCCTGACGTGTTTCCTTGCGGCTGGCGCCTGCAAGCGACATCTGAACGGTCTCGGCTCGTTGCGCATGTCAGGGCTATCACAATAGGGCTTATCATGGATTCCGCGACACGCGGCGTCCCATCCTCCGCGATCGGGCCCGTTCGGAACCATGTAGCATGTCTGATGCTGATACCGATGTTCAGACTCGGCAGACGGGCCCGTCCCGGGGCCGCGGCACGAGCGGTGACACGAGCCGCGGCGCGTGTCAGGCGGCGGGCCGCGATATCCCTCCTGAAGCGGCCTGCGCCGCGAGCCGCATCTGTCGAAGTCTGCCTGGGGGCCTTGGCGCCGTCCGTACCGGAACCCGTCGCCCATGCGTGGCGCGCAGGGCGGCGGCATCTGGCCGGGCGGCAGGGCGTCTTGTTGGAAGGCTTGACCGGTCCCACGGAAGCGCTCGACGTTCCATGCCAGATGGCGCAAGCCTTGTTCGAACTCCCACTGGTCGATGACGCCGTCCCGGTTCTGGTCGCATCGGTCGAAGATGCAGCTCAGGTCGCGTGGTCCTTCAAACGGGGCAACCGCGTGGGCTTGGCCGGAAACGGTCAGCACCGCGGCAGCCAGTGCGAACGGAAGCGAATGGGTGAACATGAATGTCCTCCTGCTCAAGTAAGGTTAGCTGGTGGCCGACGGCCAACTGGACAGCTCCGTTTCCACTAGGAGAAACGGGCCAATGGGACGGATATTGCCGAGACCCACGGGGCGATCCGGTCAAGCCCCAATCCACAATCTGCGTTAGGCCCTCGTCTAGGTGCCGTTCTCACAAGCAGTTGGCAGGTGTTGCCGTTTCGAGAGACGGCGGAGCAGTTATACTGTGAGCCGTTGCTGGAAACGGACTAACGAGTCCGCATACTATTCCGTACGTTGGGAGTTATGAAATGAAAAGACTGGTTCTCATCGGCGTCGCTGCCTCATTCCTGGTAAGCGGTTTGACATCGGGCGTGGCGGTTGCCCAGACGGATGTAGCGAGTTTCCCGCTGATCAAGGCCGCGCCGGCCGACGCCTTCATCACCGTCGCCGCGAAGGCGAATCCCGAACGCAAGTTCATCGATGCGTACTGGGATCGCGTCATCCAGGAGTTCCTCGACCAGGGCATCCTGGAAGACATCTGGGACATGATCACCGACCTCATACCGGACGAGAACCTCGATGCGGTCGAGGAGGCCCATGATCGCATCTCGGTCTTGTTCGAGAAGATCGATTGGGGCGAGCTGTTTCACCGCGAGATGATCTACACGGGCCGATTCCACGCTCCCGCACCGGGCAGCCTCACACACGAAGGCCTGTTGATAGGACGAATGGGCAAGGAGAAGGCGGCCTCGAACTACGCGGGCCTGAAGGCCCTGTTGGAGGAGGCGGAGAAGATGCTCGTCGCCCACGTTGGCGAAGGCATCGTCGCGATCAGCGAGACCAAGGAGGACGGACTCACCATCACGTGTTTCGGTCCGCAGGAGATGCCGGATGTTGGGATCACGCTCGCTCATTGGAAGGACCTAATCCTGATATCCACCGGGGGCAATACGATCCTGCACGAGGCCGTGGACCTGCTGAAAGGCACGTCCAAGAAGACCGGCTTGGTGGAGACCGCCCGGTTCAAGAAGGCCTTCGCCGACCTCCCCCCGGCCGAGGATGAACTGGTCTTCTTCGATATCGAGGGAATGCTCGGCACCATCAGATCCGTTGTCGGCAAGATTTCCGCTGGTATGGCGGCGGGCGAACAGGCGACGACGCAGCCCGCCGGGGACACACTCTCGGATGAGGCCAAGTGGATGGCCTTCGTGTCAACCTTGCTGAACGACGTCTCCATCGCGGACTACATGGCCGCCGTGGAATGGACGGACGGCTACCAGGTCCACAACGAGGTCGTCACGACGCTGAGGCCCAACGCCACGGATAATCCGCTCCGCAAGATCCTGGCGAGCAGCAGGCCCCTGGAGAAGTTCGAGAAGTACATCCCGAAAGAGGCGAATGACTTCAGTTGCTCGTCGGGCGTGAGTTTCTCGAAGCTGTATCGGTATGCGCTCGGCTTTGTGAAGGAGAATGTCCCCGGCGGCAAGGACATGATCGCCGAGTTTGAGAAGGTGCAGAAGGAGGACTGGGAGCTGAACATCGACCAGGACATCCTGTCGCTGTTCGATGGCGAGACGGCCTCGGCGATGATGGGCAAAGACTGGTTCCTCATGCTGAAGGTGACCGACGAGGAGAAGGCGGCCAAGCAGGTCTCCAGCTTGCTCAAGCGGCTTAACAATATGATGGGCGAGCAAAACGCCTTAATGATGACCGAGGTGACGGTCGCCGGCGAGAAGGGATTCACTCAGGTTATGCATCCGTTCCTGATGATGATGGGCGGTGGGTTGGCACCGGTCCTCGGCTGCGCCGAGGGGCATCTGATCATCGGTTCATCCACCGACGCCGTGGCCACCTGCCTGAAGACCGGTCGAGGCAAGCACCCCAACATCACCGAGAACGAGCGATGGCAGAAGGAGGGCCTTGCACCCAAGTCCGGTGCAGTGGACGCGATCAGCTTCACGGACGAGAGCAACATGGCCAAGGAGTTGCAGGAGCTTATCGGGCTTGCCTCGATGGGCATGGGGTTCGTAGCGATGTTCGCGCAGGGGGAGGCGCCACCGGAGATCCGCAGCGTCCTGTCCGCCGTGCCGCCGATCCTCGGCAAGCTCGGTCCGGTGGTGGGCAAGCTCGATTTCTATCAGTCCTCCTCGCAATACTCCACGTTCAACGGCGACCACTGGCGGACCCGATCGGTGCAGAACTACAAGAAGTCCGTACCGAAGCCTCCAGCGGCCGAAGACGAGAGCGAAAGCAAGGGCGAAGCGGGGGACCTTTAGAGCAGTTCACGCTTGCCTGCGACTGTGGCACGGGCGCCAAAGCCCGTGAATCCACCGCCGAGACGGCGGTGCCACAGGTGCAGCGGTGCCACAGGTGCATCCCACCGTGAAGTGCTCTAGAAGCTGTCTCAGAACCGTGGCACAGGCCTCTGGCCTGTGGAGACGAGCGAGAGAATGCCCGGTGAATCATCCATCCACCGGCGTCGGCGCCGGTGCCATAGTCTCGCCACGGGCTGCTACGCCGTCGCCTCGGCGCCCCGCTTGGGCTCCCACACGGGGAAAGTGAGCATCATGAAGTGAATGACCCGGTGGTTGACGGGCTCCGTGCCGACCGGCACGGCCTTGCGTTTGACAACGTAGAACCCGCTGACCTTGTCGTGCCACGCTTGCTTTCGAGCGTCGAAGATGATCCAGATGTGGTCGAGGCCAAAGAACCACAGCAGGAATAGGGCAATCGCCGCACGGTAGACGACGGCGATGAAAGAGGGTTTGTCGCCGAGGATGTATGCATAACGGATGCCGACGATCCTGTAGCCCGGCGTCCCGTAGCAGGAAAGGCGGAAACCGAACAGGTAGAGGATCGCGATGGGCCAGAAGCTGAACTCGTACCAGATGGACGCTTCATCGGTAAGCCAGCCGTCTTCGGTAAACCAGTCGTCGGGCGCGAGGTGGATGAGGGCTTCCCCGAGCGCGTAATGGAAGCCCGCAAGGATGAGAACGTCGATCGTCAGGGCGATGGTGCGACGCGTGAAGCCGGCGTAATCGTCACGGTCGTACACGGGACCAATGATCTGAGCCATAGCGCCCTCTCACGGTGCCTGACGCTCACGCCGGCGGACCCTGTGGGTCCGTGACAGTCTAGATGGGTGCCACTGGCAGCTTGTCTGCCAGTGCGTATGCCCCGTGCGTCCACGAGAGACCACACGGGCGGACGAGCCTGCCTGTCGGCAGACAGGCCGCCCGTGGCACCCCAAGTCGAATCCCGCCGGAAGTGTCACGGACCCGGACCGGGCAGTAGTCCATCCCAGTACTTGCTCAGGTCGGACAGCGACGTGATCGTGGCGACCTGCCCGACCTGAACGCCCTGGTGGTCGCCATGGCGATCCAAGAGGACAGGCCTCCAGCCGATCTCGCGGGGGACCTGACAGTCGCCGACGGGGTCATCGCCCACGCAGAGGATCCGGTCCGGCTCAACACCCAACGCCTCGGTGATGCGCTGATAGAAGCGCCGATCTCCCTTGGCGAGGCCGATGGAGCTGCTGTTGAAAAACGGGTCCAGCAGCCCTTTCAGTTCGCCCCCGTTGGGGCCGAGCATGAAGGGCGACAAGGTGGTGAACGCGCAGACCCGGAGCCCCGCGGACTTGGCCGCCTTGATCGCCTCCATCGCATCGGGAAACAAGACCATGTCGTCACGGGCGTCGTACATGGCCGAGATGGACGTCAGCAAATCGACCGATACCCCCACGCCCATCCGAGCGAATAGCAGCGCCAGGAAATCCGTCCATCCGTGGATCTCGCGCTTGGGCGCGTCCAACGCAAACACGCCTGCTCGGGCGGCCTCGTACGCCTGATAACTGATCTCGATGCCGAAATCCGCCAGCAGGCGTTGGACCTCCACGGCCTGCACGCGCCCCGCAGGCCAGTGCATCAGGGTGTCACGCACGTCAGTCGCAAGAACGTCGATGGCCATTCCCAAGTTCTTACAGCGCCGAGCGGCCTTTTGCCACTGTCCCAGAGCCAGTATGCCCAGTATACTTGGAGCTTATCCCAAGACTGTGGCACGAGCGTCCGATGGCTCACGGGCTCATGCACGCGCCCGAGCACGGGCGTTTAGTTGAGTGGGACTGGCCGCTGTCCGATACGAACGTATCGGTGGCGTCCGCGCGCACCCAAGACGCGGGTCGCCACAACTACTTCTGAGAGCGGTAGTTATGGTGCAAGCCCGCCGAGGGGGCGCGGATGGAGTCCCACTGAGCTCGTCTCTGCGTGTCCCAGCAGGTCGGCAAGCTGGGACACCGCCGCGGAAGGTCGTGCTGGCACGGGTGGAACGCCCGTGCCACGGCCGAGGAGGATAGGCTCGCAGGAGGCGGCGCGCATCGCCGGTCCTGTCATATAATCAATGTGGGGACCGCGTACAGCGGCAGGAAACGCAGATGTACCTTCGGATCGACAAGGACCACCAGCGGTTTCGCCAGATCGTCAAGGGCAGGATCCGGGAAGATCTGCGCAAGTTCCTGACGCGGGGCGAGCTGATCGGCAAGGAGGGCAAACACCTGGTCAGCATCCCAGTGCGGGGCATTGACCTGCCCCATTTCCGCTACGGCGACAACAACGATGGGGGGGTCGGTGCGGGCGAAGCCCAGCCCGGCGACCCGGCAGATGGGGAAGGTGGCGAACAGGGGCCTGGCGGGACCGAGGCGGGGCAGCACATACTGGAGGTCGAGGTCTCGCTTGACGAACTGGCCGATATCCTCGGCGAGGAGCTTCAACTGCCGCGGATCCAGCCCAAGGGCAAGCACCAGATCACGTCTGAGAAGGACCGCTACAGCGGCATCCGGCATACAGGGCCGGAGTCGTTGCGGCACTTCAAGCGGACGTTCAAGGCGGCGCTCAAACGACAGATCATCGCCGGAAACTACGATCCGGATAATCCGGTGATCGCGCCGATCCGCCGCGACAAGCGGTACCGAAGCTGGAAGACCGTCCTGAAGCCGCAGTCAAACGCGGTCATCGTGTACATGATGGACGTGTCGGGCTCGATGGGGGACGAACAGAAGGAGTTGGTCCGCCTGGAGGCGTTCTGGATCGACGCGTGGCTGCGCCGCAACTACGAGGGCATCGAGAGCCGATACGTCGTGCACGACGTTCGCGCGGCGGAGGTGAACCGGGAGACGTTCTTTCGGATCCGCGAGGACGGCGGCACGAAGATCTCCAGCGCGTTCAAGCTTTGTCGCGCCATCCTCGATGCGCACTACAATCCCGACGAATGGAACGTCTATCTGTTTCATTTTTCGGACGGCGATAATTCCAGTGAGAGTGACTCGCGCGAGTGCTGCAAGATCGTGAGTGAGAACCTGCTGCCGAACGTGAACATGTTCGGTTACTGCCAGGTCGCCAGCGCCTACGGCAGCGGCAACTTCATCAACGTGATTCACGAGCACCTTGATAAGGAGGAGAGCGTGATCACGAGCCGGGTCAACACGAAGGACGACATCTACGATTCGCTCAAGACCTTCTTCTCCCCAGGGAAGTGACGACTAGAAACTGGAGACTAAAGACTGGAGACTTGAGACTAGCAGCCTGTGGCAAAACTGTGGCACCGGCGTCTCGCCGGTGGTTGTCGCCGTCAGGAACGGCGTTTCCGAACCGCTGTTTTCCCTTTTAATACGGGGTGCTAGCGACCAGAAGGGCGAGACCTACTGGAGACGTGACGCACGCTACGGGACTGACGCATGGCACGAAATCGACATCGGCGTTTGGACATTCCTGCGTTTCGATGTATTGACGTTTCGACGTTTCGGGTTTTTCCCGGCACGGGATCGAGATAATGACCTTACACACCAAGCGACCGGATCTCGGCAAGTACGCAGATGAAATCGCCGGCATCGCGCGCGAAGCCGGCCTCGACTTCTTCGATACCTACTTCGAATTGGTCGACTTCGAGACCATGCAGCAGATTGCCGCCTACGGGGGGTTTCCGCAGCGGTATCCACACTGGCGCTTCGGCATGGAGTTCGAGCGCCTACGAAAGCAACACGTCTACGGACTCGGCAAGATCTACGAAATGGTCATCAACAACGATCCGTGCTACGCCTATCTGGTCTCGGACAACTCCATCACTGATCACAAGTTGGTAATGGCGCACGTCTATGCCCATTGCGATTTCTTCAAGAGCAACTACTGGTTCAGCAAGACGAACCGCAAGATGATGGATGAGATGGCCAACCACGCCACGCGGATCAGGCGCCATGCCGACCGATTCGGTTTCGAGAAGGTCGAGTCGTTTCTCGATACGTGTGTCTCGCTCGACAACCTGATCGACCCGCACGCGGCCTTCATGCGGAGGGCGTCGAAGGAAGCGGCCCGGTCCGATACCCCCGCCGAGCGCGACGTTGAGGAGGAAGTCATCCGGTACAAGAGCAAGCCCTACATGGAGAAGTGGATCAATCCGCCGGCGGAGACACGCCGCCAGCGAGAGACGCTCATCGCCAAGAGGGAGAAGCAGAAAAAGGTCCTGCCGGCGCAGCCGTTGCGTGACGTGTTGCAGTTCCTTCTCGATCACGCACCGCTGGAGGATTGGGAGGCTGACGTCCTCGCAATCGTCCGCGAAGAGGCCTACTACTACGCCCCGCAGGGGCAGACGAAGATTATGAACGAGGGCTGGGCGACGTTCTGGCACAGCCGGCTGATGACGACGAAGATCCTGGGCGATGACGAGCTGATCACATACGCGGATCATCACAGCGGCACCGTTTCGATGCCACCTGGGCAGGTGAATCCCTATAAGATCGGCGTAGAGTTGTTCCGCGACATCGAAGACCGCTGGAACAGAGGGCGGTTCGGCAAGGAATACGAGGAATGCGAGACGATAGGAGAGCAGCGCCGGTGGGACAAGAAGCTCGGGCTCGGATTAGAGAAGATCTTTGAGGTCCGCAGGATCCACAATGACGTGACCTTCATCGACGAATTCCTGACGCCCGAGTTCGTCGATCGCTTTCGGATGTACCACTACCGCCGCGACCCGACCACCGGCAGGATGGTCGTCGTTAACAGGGACTTTGACAAGATCAAGGCACAGCTTCTGTTCATGCTCACGAACCACGCCCAGCCTTATATCTACATCGTCGACGGAAACTACGCGAACCGGGGCGAGCTGTACCTCGCCCACAAGAACAACGGCGTCGATCTGGACATCAAGTACGCCGTCGAGAGCCTCAAGCGTGTTCAGAGCGTTTGGCGCAGGCCCGTCCACCTCCAGGCGAGCATCAACGAGGAGATGGTCCTGTTCAGTTGTGACGGCGAGAACTCTCAGCAACAGAAGATCCACGACGACTTGCCGAAACCGGCCCATTCGGTATGACGCAAGGCGGCCTTGATCCTCGGATGAGATCGAGGATGGCCGTTGTGCTGCGGCCTTCGACGAGCGGGGCCAGGAGCACCTTGCCGCCGCTTTCCTCGACGCACTCCTGGCCGACCACGGTCTTGCCTTCCCAATCCCGGCCTTTGACGAGGACATCCGGCCGAACGGCCTGGATCAGTGCCAGCGGTGTGTCATCGTCGAAGACGATGACGTAGTCGACGTCCGCCAGGGCGGCCAGGACCGCGGCACGATCTTCCTGATTAATAATGGGGCGGCCGGCGCCCTTGGCTTGGCGTTTGACGGAGGCGTCTGAGTTCAGGCCGACGACGAGGACGTCCGCGTGCTGCTTGCAGAAGGCGAAGTTGGCGACGTGCCCGGCGTGGAGGATGTCGAAGCAACCGTTGGTGAAGGCAACGGTTTCACCGCGGCCGCGGCGTCGATCGAGTTCCGGGAGTAGTTGATCGAAGTGCCGGATCTTGCCGAGCGTCTTGTGGTTTTCGAGGAGGATTTCGCCGATCATGTCGTCGCGCCTGATCGGGACGCAGCCGAACTTCTCGACTTCCAATCCGCCGGCCACGTTGGCGAGGGCAACCGCCTCGGACATCGTGCCCCCAGCGGCAATGGCGACGGCCAAGGCGGCCAGAACCTCGTCGCCGGCGCCGGTCACGTCATACACATCACGAGCACGTGTGGGGATGTGCTCGAAGAAGCCGTTGGGCCCGATGAGTGCCGCGCCATCGGCGTCGAGCGTGACGCAGGCGTATTGGGTATGGCAGGCGGCCAGGATCCTTGCCGCGGCCTGACGGACGGCGGCCACGTCGCGGAGCTTCAATCCGGTCAGTTTCTCCGTCTCGGTGCGGTTGGGGGTGATGATCGTGGCGCCGGCGTAACGGGCATAATCGGTGAGGCTGGCCGGGTCCACGAGGACGGAGACGCCGCGCCGGCTTGCGGCCTCCGTGACGGCCCGTGCCAGCCGGGGCGTGACGACGCCCTTGTTGTAGTCCTCGATGCAGACGGCGTGGCATTGGTCGAGGTGCCGTTCGACCTGTGCGAGCAACGCTTCCGCGGTGGGGCCGTCGACTGGATCGACAGACTCGTCATCGACGCGGATCAGTTGCTGCCGGTGGCGATGCTGGGCGAGGCCGACGAGGCGGGTCTTGAGTGTTGTGGGCCGACCTGGCGCGCGAATAAGGCCCGACGGGTCCGCACCCGTCTTCTGTAAGAGGACCTCTATTACACGGGCGACCGGGTCGTCGCCGACGACGCCGACACAGTGGGGCACGGCCCGCAGGGCGGCGATATCCGCGACGACGGAACCGGCGCCGCCGAGCGCGTCCTCCTGGCGCACGACCCGCAGGACGGGGACGGGAGCTTCCGGACTAATACGCTCGGCATCACCATAGAGGTAGCGATCGAGCATGAAGTCGCCGAACACTAGGATGTGGAGTTCTTGGGAGCGTTCCAGGAGTTCACAGAGCCGTTGCCACATGGGAGATCCTAGTCCATCACCACGCCCGTTCTTGCGCGGGCTGCCATTGCGCCTTGCCTGCCAGCGGTGCCGCTGTGATGGTCGGCGATCGCGTCAGCATGGTATCTGGCAAGATGTTGGCGATCAAGCGTCGCGGCATCTGCAGGCAGTGCGGGGGTCCGTGACAGTCTAGTACCGCGTTTCACAGGAAGCGCGACTACGATTGCTGGACCGAGAATCCCTTCTCGGTCCTGAAGCCGGTGCCGAGAAAGGATTCTCGGCAGAGCGTACAGTCGTTC